>NZ_BORF01000012.1:0-168697 GCF_018333035.1 Bacillus sp. J41TS8 | reverse complement strand
ACGCGGCGTTGCTCCGTCAGACTTTCGTCCATTGCGGAAGATTCCCTACTGCTGCCTCCCGTAGGAGTCTGGGCCGTGTCTCAGTCCCAGTGTGGCCGATCACCCTCTCAGGTCGGCTACGCATCGTTGCCTTGGTGAGCCGTTACCTCACCAACTAGCTAATGCGCCGCGGGTCCATCTGTAAGTGATAGCCGAAGCCACCTTTTATAATTGAACCATGCGGTTCAATCAAGCATCCGGTATTAGCCCCGGTTTCCCGGAGTTATCCCAGTCTTACAGGCAGGTTACCCACGTGTTACTCACCCGTCCGCCGCTGACATCAGGGAGCAAGCTCCCATCTGTCCGCTCGACTTGCATGTATTAGGCACGCCGCCAGCGTTCGTCCTGAGCCAGGATCAAACTCTCCATGAAGTTTGATAATGACTACGCACACTCGCATGTGCGATTTATTTAATGAATTAACAGGTACGTTTTGTCTTGTTTAGTTTTCAAAGAACTTCGTTGCCGCTCTCAAAGCGACCACTTAAATATAACATTTATGAGACAAGCGGTCAATACTTTTTTTCGGGAAAGTTTTTGTTGTTGCTTTTATAAGCGACCAAAAGAAATTATAGCACATCATCTTTCTGATGAAAAGATCTTATTTGAAAGATTGAATAGAAAAACATGCAGCCATTTGGCTGCATGTTTTTATGATTCGTCTGCTTCCTGTTCTTCTGTATCGTTCTCTTCATCTTTTTCAACTAAAGCGACAGTCGCAACATGCTCTTGTTCACCTAATCGGATAAGACGCACGCCCTGGGTGACGCGGCCGGTTGTGGAAATATCTTTAATATCCATCCGAATGATCACGCCGCTGGCTGTGATGATCATTAAATCTTCTTCTCCTGTTGTTGCTTTCACTGTCACAAGAGAGCCGTTATTTTCTGTGATTTTGCAGGTTTTCAGCCCTTTTCCTCCACGGCTTTGAACCCTGTATTCTGAAGCCGGCGTCAGTTTTCCGTAGCCTTTTTCAGTTACGATTAGCACATGATAATCCTCTTCCAAAATCTCCATGCCGACGACAACATCGTCATCTGTCAGAGTGATGCCTTTAACACCGGCTGCTGTTCTTCCCATTTGCCTTACATCTGTTTCAGGGAAACGGATCAGCAGACCGTTTTTCGTGCCGATAATAATTTGTTTATTTCCGTCTGTCAGGCGGACGGCCATCAATTCATCCTCATCGCGGAGGCTTAAGGCGATCAATCCGTTATTGCGGATATTCGCGAATTGGGAAAGCGGCGTGCGTTTTGATATTCCGTGTCTTGTCGTGAAGAACAAATAAGACTCGTCATCAAATTCGCTTACCGGGATAATCGCGTTGATCCATTCTCCTTTTTCCACTTCAAGCAGGTTAATAATCGGTATTCCCTTTGCTGTCCGTCCGAATTCAGGGATCTCATATCCTTTCGAACGGTACACCTTCCCTTTATTTGAGAAGAAGAGAATGGTGTCATGGGTGGATGTTGAAATCAGGTGTTCAACGAAGTCGTCTTCATTTGTCCCCATGCCCTGAATGCCTTTCCCGCCCCGTTTTTGGCTGCGGTAAGTGGAAGAAGGCAGACGTTTGATATATCCGTTATGGGTTAAAGTCACAACGATATTCTCGCGCGTGATGAGATCTTCGTCCTCAATCGTTTCAAGGCCTGATGTCACGATTTCCGTACGGCGCTCATCATTAAAGCGCTCTTTAACTTCTGTGAGCTCTTCCCGAATGATTTCAAGAACCTTTTCTTCGTCTGCTAAGATGGCTTTTAACTCGGCAATCAACTCAACAAGACCTTGATATTCCTCTTCGATTTTTTCGCGTTCCAGTCCTGTTAAACGCTGAAGACGCATGTCCAAAATCGCTTGGGCCTGTTTTTCGGTCAAAGAAAACTTCTCAATCAATCCGTTTTTTGCGATTTCAGCCGTTTGCGAATTTCTAATTAGGGAAATAACTTCATCAAGATGATCAAGCGCCACTCTCAAGCCCTCAAGAATATGGGCCCGCGCTTCCGCTTTGCGAAGCTCGAATGCCGTGCGCCTTCTGATCACGACTTTTTGATGGTCAAGATAATGCTCTAGACACTGCTTCAAGCTCAATACTTTCGGCTGTCCGTCAACAAGCGCCAAAAGATTAATGCCGAATGATGTTTGAAGAGCGGTCTGCTTGTACAAGTTATTTAACAGTACATTAGCGTTTGCGTCCCTTCTCAGTTCAATGACGATGCGCATTCCGTTTCGGTCTGATTCATCGCGGAGATCCGTAATGCCGTCGATTTTCTTATCGCGCACTAGATCGGCGATTTTTTCGATCAGCCTAGCTTTATTCACCTGATACGGTATTTCCGTAATTATGATTACCGGTTTACCGGAAGATGTTTCTTCGATTTGAGCTTTGGCTCGAAGCGTAATGGATCCCCGGCCTGTTTCATAGGCTTTCCGGATGCCGCTTCTCCCCAAGATCAGCCCTGCTGTTGGGAAATCAGGTCCAGGAATGATTTCCATCAATTCCGGAAGCGTGATTTCAGGGTTCTTGCTGACCGCCAAGACCCCGTCAATGACTTCACCGAGCTGATGCGGCGGAATGTTTGTGGCCATACCTACAGCAATACCGGCCGCTCCGTTGACAAGCAGGTTTGGAAATCTCGCGGGCATGACAACCGGCTCTTTTTCCGATCCGTCATAGTTGTCCTGGTAATCGATTGTGTCTTTATTGATGTCGCGCAGAATTTCCATTGATATTTTAGACATTCTCGCTTCTGTGTAACGCATGGCCGCAGCCGAGTCGCCGTCGACAGAACCGAAGTTTCCGTGGCCTTGAACGAGCATGTACCGATAGTTAAAATCCTGCGCCATTCTGACCATGGCTTCGTAAACAGCAGAATCACCATGCGGGTGGTACTTACCGATAACTTCGCCGACAATACGCGCGGATTTTTTATACGGCTTATCACTTGTCATCCCAAGGTCGTTCATCGCATACAATATTCTTCTGTGCACCGGCTTCAGACCGTCTCTTACGTCCGGAAGAGCGCGGGAAACAATAACACTCATTGCGTAGTCTAAAAAAGATGTGCGCATTTCCTGACTGATATTGACTTCCTGAACTTGGGGCTTATGTTGTTCACTCATTAAAAAACCTCCCTGGAGAATCTACATGAGTTGTGTGGGAGTAGATTTGTAATTTATACTCTTCAACGAATTAGGCTATTCTCCATTATATCAATAATCTTGATTTTATACACATCAAATGACTAGAGCGCCAAAGGCTCATTCTAGAAAAGACCTTATTTCAATTAAGCGAAAATAAGGTCTTACAATCATTAAATATCCAAATTCTTTACATATCGGGCATTCTCTTCGATAAAGTTGCGGCGAGGCTCAACCTTGTCGCCCATCAGCATTTCAAAGGTTTCATCCGCATCGATCGCATCTTTGAGCGTTACTTGAAGCAATGTCCGCGTTTCAGGGTCCATCGTCGTTTCCCAAAGCTGTGTCGCGTTCATCTCGCCCAAACCTTTATAGCGCTGCAGGCCTGGCTTCGGATTTTGCGGAAGCTCTTTTAGAATTTCTTCGAGCTGCTGGTCATTGTACGCATACTCAACGCGTTTCCCCTGCTGTATTTTGTAAAGCGGCGGCTGAGCGATGTAGACATATCCTTGTTCGATGATCTGTCTCATGTAGCGGTAGAAAAAGGTCAGCAGCAACGTTCGGATGTGGGCACCGTCGACGTCGGCATCCGTCATAATCACGACTTTGTGGTAGCGGGCTTTTTCAAGATTGAAATCTTCCCCGATCCCGGTGCCAAGCGCGGTGATCATAGAACGAACCTCATTGTTGGACAAAATTTTGTCCAGGCGTGCTTTTTCGACGTTCAAGATTTTCCCTCTCAAAGGCAAAATGGCTTGGAAATGACGATCGCGGCCCTGTTTTGCCGATCCGCCCGCAGAGTCACCCTCAACGATGTAAAGTTCGGAAATCGTCGGGTCTTTAGAAGAACAGTCAGCCAGTTTCCCCGGCAGATTCGACACTTCAAGGGCGCTTTTTCTGCGCGTCAGTTCGCGTGCTTTCTTTGCAGCCATTCGTGCTCTGGCGGCCATAACCCCTTTTTCAACGATTTTTTTCGCCGAATCCGGGTTTTCAAGCAGAAACTTTTCGAGCGCTTCTGAAAATAGCGCATCTGTTATCGTCCGCGCTTCTGAGTTGCCAAGCTTTGTTTTCGTCTGCCCTTCAAATTGAGGATCCGGATGCTTGATTGAAATGATCGCTGTCAAACCTTCACGGACGTCTTCCCCGCTTAAGTTCGGATCGCTTTCTTTGAAGACACCGTTCCTTCTCGCGTAATCATTGATGACTCTCGTCAAACCGGTCTTAAAGCCGGCTTCATGCGTTCCGCCTTCATACGTATGAATGTTATTGGCAAACGAATAAATGTTGCTGGTATAACTGTCGTTGTATTGAAGAGCCACCTCGACCGTAATGCCGTCTTTGGATCCTTCAATATAGACTGGCTCTTCATGAACCACTTCCCGTGAACGGTTCAAGTGTTCAACATAGCTTTTAATACCGCCTTCATAGCAGTAATCATTCTTGCGTTCTTTTCCTTCTCGCTTGTCTTCAATCGTGATTTTGACGCCTTTTGTCAAGAAAGCGAGCTCCCGGACACGAGTGGCAAGCGTATCATAGTCGTATTCCGTCGTTTCCGTGAATATTTCCGGATCAGGCTTGAAGTGAGTGGTCGTTCCCGTCACTTCCGTATCTCCGATGACTTTCAAATCAGCTTTCGGAACGCCCCGTTCAAATTCCTGGTAATGGACTTTTCCATCTCTGTAAACCGTTACATCGAGCTCGGTTGAAAGGGCGTTAACAACAGATGCACCGACGCCGTGCAAACCGCCTGAAACTTTATATCCGCTTCCGTCAAACTTTCCTCCGGCGTGCAGGACTGTCATGATGACTTCTACAGCGGGACGGCCCATCTTCTCATGAATACCGACCGGAATCCCCCGTCCGTTGTCTTTTACAGTGATGCTGTTGTCTTTTTCAATTTCGACATTGATTTCAGTGCAGTAACCGGCCAATGCTTCATCGATGCTGTTATCGACAATTTCCCATACTAAATGGTGCAGACCTTTGCCGCTTGTCGACCCGATGTACATTCCGGGTCTTTTCCGCACGGCTTCCAATCCCTCTAGAACCTGTATCTGATTTTCATCGTAATTATTTTGCTGTTCCATTGCCACGCACATTCACCTACACTTTTCTTCAAACATAATAAATTTATAGTTAAGATTCTTTTATGAATCGATTTCCGGCTTGGATTGCGCCCGTTTTTTCAACGTGCCTGAGGCTAAAGGAGAAAAATAAATCGATTGTAATGTGACAACAATTGACTTCGGCGTGCTGTTAGAAGAGACAATCTGCTGTTTTTGCTTGTTTAAAAACTCTTCAACAATCGGCGACGTCTTTGCCTTGTAATCAAAAATAGCCACAATTTCACGCGTTGAGACGACAAAATCGTCACCTAAGTGGATATACAATCCCTCACCCCATTTTCTCAGTCCGATAGCGTGCCATTTTCAACTCGAAAGATTTCCGCTTCGTTTAAGGTTTTATGATCAATTCCATCAACGCTTGTCGTTGTTACGAATGTTTGAACACGGCCTTGAATGGTGTGGAGCAAGTGAGACTGCCGATAGTCGTCCAGCTCTGATAAAACATCATCCAAAAGCAGAATCGGATATTCTCCTATCTCTTCCTGAATCAAATCGATTTCAGCCAATTTAAGCGACAAAGCAGTCGTTCGCTGCTGGCCCTGCGATCCGTAAGTCTGCACATCACGGCCATTGACGTAGAAGAGAACATCATCCCTGTGGGGACCTGACAGAGATACCCCCCGTTCTATTTCTTTATCTCTTAATTTAGAAAACGTTTCTTGATAACTATTGATCATTTTCGACAAATCGGGCGAATCTGATACGTGAAGAGACGTATGATACTTTAACGTCAGCTCTTCCAGACCTCTTGAAATTCCGGAATGAATGGGCTGAGCCCATTTTTCAAGCTGATCGACAAACTGAAGCCGTTTCATCACAACCTTTGCCGCGAATTCCGTAAGCTGTTCCGTCAGCACGTCAAGCATCGTTTGGTCGGTTTGCTTTCTCGTTTGAAGCTGTTTCAGGAAATGATTCCGTTGTGAAAGGATTTTTTGGTAAAGAGAAAGGTCATGAAGATAGACAGGTGATACTTGGCCGATTTCCATATCGAGAAACCTTCTTCTGACCTGAGGACTTCCTTTTACAAGATTTAAATCCTCCGGCGCGAACATAATCGTGTTGACAGCCCCGACATACTGGCTCAGCTTCTGCTGTTCAATATGATTGACTTTACCTTTTTTTCCTTTTTTGGAAATCACGAGCTGAATGGGAACAAAACCGTTTTTTTTAATGACCCTGCCTTCTATTTTAGCATAGTCTTCATCCCATCGTATGAGTTCTTTATCATTTGACGTCCGATGGGATTTCGCCATCGCAAGCACATAGATCGCTTCCATCAAATTCGTTTTTCCTTGAGCGTTCTCTCCGATAATCACATTCACTTTGTTTTCAAATTGAAGGTCAAGGCGCTCATAATTACGGTAAGATGATAATGTAAGATTTTGGATATACAATCAATACCACCTGCTTTTAGCCGACGACTTGAAATGAACCGAATCCTTCAATCGTCACCACATCTCCGACATACAGTTTTCGTCCGCGGCGGTTATCCGGCTCGTCATTGACGAGTACTTCATATTCCGATAAAAACCATTTTGCCATTCCTCCGGACTGAATGACATCCGCCAATTTCAAAAACTGGCCGAGGGTAATCATCTCTGTATCAATAGCCACCGTCTTTGTCATTATATCGACCTCTTTCAATATCACTAATATCTAATTGTACTAAAAAACAGGGAAAGAAGGAAAGGGGAAACTTGCGGTATGAACAACCAAGGCAGGGCGAGAGCGCTTTTCTCCCGAAAAATAAGAGAAGCTGCCGGACCAGCCGGCAACTTTCTATTCCAACAAATTAATACGTCCGGACAGGAAGAATTAATTGGACGATTGAATCGTCATTCGGCGTACGGATCAGAAAAGGCCTCATAGCGCCCGTGAAGCTCACGTGAATATCCTCTCCTTCAAGAACTTTAAGGGCATCCAGCATATATTTCGGACTAAAGGATATCTTTAAGTCTTCCCCTTCAATCTGCTCGGCATTCACCGTTTCGACAACCTTTCCGATTTCCGGAGAGTTTGAAGAAATTTCGATCGACTCATTGGCGGTTGCGGAAAGTTTCACCACGTTGTTTCGTCCTTCTCTCGCCAAGAGCGAAGCCCTGTCGATCGCCTGAAGAAATTCCTTTGTATTGACGATCAGGTTCGTTTTGCTTTCCTGAGGAATCAGGCGGTTTGTATCCGGATAGTTTCCGTCAAGCAGCCTGGAGAAAAACAGCACGTTTTTTGTTTTAAATAACACTTGTGTTTCGGTAATCACAATATCGACTAGCTCCTGATGGTCATCAAGGATCTTGCTCAGCTCGGTTAAGCTTTTTCCTGGGATGACGACATTGTAAGAATTGTCTTCGTTAATGTCGAGCTTAGCTTTTCTTAGCGCCAGACGGTGACTATCCGTCGCAGTGCATATTAATTCACCGTCCGCGACATTCCAGTTTACACCTGTCAAGATTGGGCGTGTTTCTGAGGTGGACACTGCAAAAACGGTTTGGCGGATCAAGTTTTTCAGCAGATCGGTCGGAATTTGAAAAGCGTGATGCTCTTCAATTTGCGGCAAAAGCGGATATTCGCTTGCATCCAAACCGTTTAAGTTAAACTCTGCTTTGCCGGAGCGGATGATCGTTAAGTATTGATTTTGAACCTCGATTTCCACCGTTGACATCGGCAGCTTTTTGACAATTTCACTGAAAAAACGCGCTTGAAGCACAATGCTGCCGGGCTGTTCAATTGTCACGATCTCTAAATCGCCGTCTTCTTTTGGGATAAACGATTCAATCGAAATATCGGAATCGCTGCCTGTCAGAGAGACACCTTCATCAGAGGCCACGATTTTAATACCGGTTAAGATCGGAATCGTCGTTCTTGAAGAAACGGCTTTTAACACATCTTGGACACCTTCGACTAGGCGGTCTTTTTGAATTGTAAACTTCATAATCATCCTCCTTGCGGAAATCTATTAATTATTATGTTTTATAAAAATAGCAGAAGTACTAGTAGGGGCTGTGGATTTGTGGATAAGTGCTAAAAACGAACGGAAACACAGCCTATCCACATGTGGACAGACTGTGTAAGGCTATGTTCAAGTTATTCACACTTTCCCGCTCACCATTTATCTCAGCTGCTCTTTAATTTCTTTAATATGCTGCTGGAGCTGTTCATCATCGCTCAGCAGTTTTGATATTTTTTCGTGGGCATGGATGACCGTCGTGTGGTCGCGTCCGCCAAACTCCTCGCCGATCTTTGGAAGAGAAGAATCTGTCATTTCTCTTGATAGATACATAGCGATTTGCCGCGGAAAAGCCACCGATTTTGTCCGTTTCTTCGCCTTGAAATCCTCCAGCTTGATATTGAACTGCTGGCCGACGATTCTTTGGATGTCTTTGATCGTAATGACTTTCGGCTTTGAAGACGGAATGATATCTTTCAAAGCTTCAGCAGCCAGATCGGCGTTGATGTCTTTATTGATCAGGGAAGAATATGCGACAACCCTGATTAATGCCCCTTCCAGCTCCCTGATATTGCTGTCGATTTGATTGGCAATATAAAGCATGACTTCATTCGGGATATCAAGTCCTTCTGCTTTTGCTTTCTTCCTTAAAATCGCAATTCTTGTTTCTAGATCAGGAGGCGTGATGTCTGTGATCAATCCCCATTCAAAACGGGAGCGCAAACGGTCTTCAAGCGTTGGGATCTCTTTTGGAGGCCGGTCGCTGGAAATGACGATCTGCTTTGTTTCTTCATGCAGCGTATTAAACGTATGGAAAAATTCCTCTTGCGTCTGTTCTTTTCCGGCTAAAAATTGAATATCATCTATCAAAAGAACGTCAACATTTCGATAGCGGTTGCGAAAATCGACAGCTTTATTGTCACGGATCGAGTTAATGAATTCATTTGTAAATTTCTCAGATGACAAATAAACCACTTTTGCAGATGGATTGTGATCGATGACATAGTGCCCGATCGCATGCATTAAGTGAGTCTTTCCAAGTCCGACTCCCCCATAAATAAACAGCGGATTGTAAGCTTTCGCCGGGGCTTCGGCCACTGCCAAAGACGCCGCATGGGCGAATCGGTTTCCTGAACCGATAACGAACGTATCGAATGTATATTTGGGGTTCAGCATGTTTTGCGGAAAATCAGCCGGTTCTTCTTTCGACATTTTTTTGATTGGAGACTTAGGCATAAAATCTTCTTCATTTTGATTCTGAGGAATGACAAATTTAATGCTCAATTCTTCTCCTGTCAGATCGTAGATCGTATCGGCGATCAGGTGCAGGTATCTTGATTCAAGCCAGTCTCTGGCGAACTCGTTCGGTGCGGTGATGATCAGCGTATCGCCCTGCAATGAATGGGCCTTTGTCGATTTCATCCATGTTTCAAAGCTGGGCTTGCTCAATTTTTTTTCGATCTGCCCCAAAGCTTGATTCCAAAGATCCGATATGTTTTTCATAATGGCGGTTCGTCCCTCCTTTACCAGCAATATTTGCTCGTCCAACCTGTTATAGAACACAAAAAAAGAGCAAATGGATGAGTCCATTCGTTAATGAAATGTTGAAAACATATAATATAGTAGAAAAACGTCTTTTCGACATTCTTCACAAGATGTGGACAAATTTCTGCACACCCTGTGAAAAAACTTTCCACAACTTATCCACAGTTTGTGGATAATGGATGGGCAGCCAATTTGTTATCAAGAGTTAAAACACAAATATAATATCAGAATAAGCGAGTGGTTGCAATGGTTGCGAGGAACTTATCCACACACTATACAAACTGTTGAAGAAATATTGTCCACAACGGTTAGTTTTGTGAAAATGTTGTCGATAATGACTGTGGATAGAAAAAACGAGGCGAAAGATATCCACATTGGCTTTTTTTTTCGCTTCGTTCATCCCATTTTCCCGCTTCCAAAAAAATCTTTTAAGCTAAAATTGAGGAAAAGTGAAATTAGGCTTTCGAAGAAAATTGATATGTGTTATCCTATTATGGTGCAAAAAAGAAATGTGTGAGCGAAGTTGACAATGAACTGCTCATCCCAATATAATAAATTAGACTGTCTTTAACAGCTATTCCTCGAGGGAGGTGTCATACATGAAAAGAACATTTCAACCAAATAACCGTAAGCGCAGCAAAGTTCATGGCTTTCGCAGCCGTATGAGTTCTAAAAATGGACGTCTTGTATTAGCACGTCGTCGCCGCAAAGGAAGAAAAGTATTATCAGCTTAGGCCACTGAATAATGTCAGTGGTCTTTTTTACATAGAGGAATGACCAGGCCCATTTGCCAGCTTGTTATCGGAGTGAAAGAAGATATGAAAAAGCGAAATCGATTAAAGAAAAATGAAGATTTTCAAAAAGTATTTAAAAAAGGCAAATCGATGGCAAACCGGCAATATGTTTTATATGTGCTTCACCAGCCTGAGGCGAAAGAGTTTCGGGTGGGACTGTCGGTCAGCAAGAAAATTGGAAACGCAGTCGTGCGCAACCGGGTAAAGCGGCTGATTCGCCAGGTCATCCAGGAAGAGCGGGATCTATTAAAACAAGAAAATGACTACATTATCATCGCAAGAAAGCCTGCAGCTGAATTGTCATATGAAGAGACGAAAAAAAGTTTGCAGCACCTTTTCAGAAAGTCGTTTGTCTACCGGAAAAAACCGAATCAGCCATCATAGTCCGGGTTAAAAAGATGTTATGGCCCTCATTTTTAAGCGCTTCCTTTAGCTCCTGAAAAATGTCGTCGCCCATTCGGGGAGAAAGATGATAAAATACGAGAAAGTATGTCTTTTTAATGGTCATAACCGAATAACACCGGTTGAAGAATGAAGATTTAGGAGGAAATATTGTTGAAGAGGCGAATTTTATTATTGTTCAGTATGATCGGCGTTATCGTGCTGTTAGCTGGATGTACGGAAATCAACCAGCCGATCACTGCAGAAAGCGAAGGGTTTTGGAACACGTATATCGTATACCCGCTGTCACAGCTGATCACGTATGTAGCAAATTTAACGAATGAAAACTTCGGACTCGCGATTATCATCGTCACGATCTTAATCAGACTTTTAATTTTGCCGCTGATGATCAAGCAGACGAAGAGTTCGAAAGCGATGCAGGCTCTCCAGCCTGAAATGCAAAAACTTCGCGAAAAATACAGTTCTAAAGATCAAAAAACGCAGCAGAAGCTTCAACAGGAAACGATGGCTCTCATGCAGAAGCACGGGGTTAACCCGCTTGCCGGATGTTTCCCGATCTTAATTCAAATGCCGATTTTAATCGGATTCTATCATGCCATTATGAGAACGCGGGAAATCGCAGAACACAGCTTTTTATGGTTTGACCTTGGGGAGCGTGATCCGTATTTCATTTTGCCGATTCTCGCCGGTGTGTTCACATTCATTCAGCAAAAGCTGATGATGGCGGGAACAGCGCAACAAAATCCGCAGATGGCGATGATGCTTTGGCTGATGCCGATCATGATCGTTGTATTTGCGGTCAGTTTCCCGGCGGCTCTTTCCCTGTACTGGGTAGTCGGTAACTTATTCATGATTGCTCAAACCTTCTTTATCAAAGGGCCTGATTTAAAGGCAGAGAGGCAGGAAGCGGCAGCCGGAGGAAAAAAATCCGGAGGTAAGAAAAAGTGAAGGAACTGACTGCTACTGGACGTACCGTCGATGAAGCAGTGCAATCCGGGCTTGAACAGCTGGGCCTTCATGCAGATGATGTCGAAGTCGACGTAGTTGATGAAGGAAAAAAGGGATTATTCGGCATTTTCGGTCATCGGTCTGCAGTCGTGAACATTCGGGAAAAAATAGACCCGGTTAAAGAAGCAAAACAGTATTTGGAAAATGTGATTTCGAATATGGGAATACAAGCCCAGGTGACGGCAGAAGAGGAGTCAAAACGAGTGGTTTTTCAGTTAAAAGGCGATAAAACAGCCCTTTTAATTGGAAAAAGAGGACAAACTTTAAATGCCCTTGAAACGCTGACGCAGCTCGTGCTCAATCGTCATTCCGACAGATATATCCAAGCGGTGGTTGACGCCGAGGGATACCGCGCAAAGCGGAAGGAAACACTCGCTCAGCTTGCATTGAAGCTTGCTGACCAGGCGGCCAGGCAGAAAAAAGACATTCATCTGGAGCCGATGCCTTCCAGTGAGCGCAAAGTCATCCATGATACGCTTGCGGGCTACTCGCAGCATATCGAAACTTATTCTACCGGAGAAGACCATAACCGGCACCTTGTCATCTCATATAAAAAATAACATGAAAACCGAAGTTCCCAAAATTGGGGCTTCGGTTTTTTGCTGTTGCAAAATCGATAAATGCAGACCAAATCGGTTTAAGCTTTAGTTTTTTCAGTGTAAGCTGTTGATGAAAATGAAATTTAATTGTTATTCACATGTGGATAAGTTAAAGTAAGTAATGATGGCTTAGAACGGTTGTGGATAACGGTTCAAGTCACTTCCACTTCAATTGAAACTATGATATCTTTAAATTTTGATTACAATAAAAGTTTTTCATCCATATACGATGTTTGGAAGATGACCCGGACAAATGGGGATAATAGATAGAGGAATGAAAAAGAGAGGTGAAAGCCATGGATACCATCGCTGCGATTTCAACGCCGATGGGAGAAGGGGCGATTGCGATCGTCCGGATGAGCGGCCCTGAGGCTCTTGCGATCGCCGATAAAGTATATAAAGGACCTCGCGGGAAAAGGCTGAGTTCCGTCGATTCACATACGATTAACTACGGTCATATCGTTGATCCTGAAACGGAAAAAGTCGTGGAAGAAGTCATGGTTTCGGTACTGAAAGCGCCGAAAACTTTTACGCGGGAAGATATTGTAGAAATCAACTGCCACGGCGGAATTGTAACCGTCAACCAGGTGCTTCAGCTCGTTTTGAGAGAGGGAGCGCGCCTTGCGGAACCGGGGGAATTTACGAAAAGAGCCTTTTTGAACGGAAGAATCGATCTTTCCCAGGCTGAAGCTGTCATGGATCTCATCAGGGCCAAAACAGACCGCGCTATGAATGTGGCCATGAATCAGATGGAAGGAAGGCTGTCTTCACTGATCAAACGGTTGAGAGCCGAGATTCTTGAAACGTTGGCCCATGTTGAAGTGAATATAGACTATCCGGAATACGATGATGTCGAAGAAATGACCCATAAGATGCTGATTGAAAAGGCGACAAAGGTCAAAAAGGAAATCGAGGCGCTGCTGACGACTTCAGAGCAGGGTAAAATATTAAGAGAAGGCATCTCGACGGTTATCATCGGGCGGCCAAATGTCGGCAAGTCCTCGCTTTTAAACAGTCTCGTCCATGAGACAAAAGCGATTGTAACGGACATTCCGGGTACGACGCGGGATGTCATTGAAGAATATGTGAATGTCAGAGGCGTGCCGCTGCGTCTTGTCGATACAGCTGGGATCCGCGAGACCGAAGACATCGTCGAGCGAATCGGCGTTGAACGTTCAAGACAGGTATTAAAAGAAGCTGACTTGATTTTGCTTGTCCTCAATTACAGTGAGACCCTTTCGGAAGAAGACATCAAGCTCTTTGAAGCAACGAAGGGCATGGACATCATCGTCATCGTCAATAAGACCGATCTTGAGCAAAGACTTGATCTTGATCGCGTTCGGGAATTGGCGGGGAACCAGCCTGTCGTCACGACATCCTTATTGAAAGAGGAAGGGATTGATGAGCTGGAGGAAGCCATTCAATCGCTATTTTTCACAGGAACGATCGAGAGCGGCGACTTGACATATGTCAGCAATACAAGGCACATCTCACTGCTGCATGAGGCGAAGCGCGCCATTACTGACGCATTGGAGGGCATCGAAAACGATGTCCCGATCGATATGGTTCAAATTGATTTAACAAGATGCTGGGAAGTTCTCGGAGAGATCATTGGCGATGCTGTACACGAAAGCCTGATCGACCAGCTCTTCTCTCAATTTTGCTTAGGAAAATAAAGGAGGAACAAAGCATATGGGCTATGAAGCAGGCCAATATGACGTCGTTGTCGTCGGCGCCGGACACGCCGGTGTTGAAGCGGCGCTGGCGTCAGCCAGACAAGGCGCAAAAACGCTTGTCTTAACGATTAACCTTGATATGGTTGCTTTCATGCCATGTAACCCGTCTGTCGGCGGACCTGCAAAAGGAATCGTCGTCCGCGAAATCGATGCGCTCGGCGGGGAAATGGCTAAAAATATCGATAAAACTCATATCCAAATGAGGCTTTTAAATACTGGAAAAGGACCTGCCGTCCGGGCGCTGCGGGCTCAGGCTGACAAATTCCAATATCAGCACGAGATGAAAAAGACACTTGAGAATGAACCGAATTTGACCATGCTGCAAGGAATGGTCGAACGCCTTCTTATTGAAGACGGGGAATGCCGGGGCGTTGTAACCCAAACAGGGGCGGAGTACCGTTCTAAGACTGTGGTTCTGACGACGGGGACATTTTTGAGAGGAAAAATTATTCTTGGCGATCTGTCATACTCCAGCGGGCCGAACAATCAGCAGCCGTCCATCAAGCTGTCTGAGCATCTTGATGAGCTCGGCTTTGATCTCGTCCGTTTTAAAACAGGGACGCCGCCGCGGGTCAACAGCCACTCAATTGACTACAGCAAAACGGAAATTCAGCCCGGCGATGAAGTGCCGCGGGCCTTTTCGTATGAGACAGTGGAATATATTACAGATCAGCTTCCGTGCTGGCTCACATATACAAGCCCGGAAACGCATGAAATCATTGACAACAATCTGCATCGCTCACCGATGTATTCCGGTATGATTAAAGGAACGGGGCCAAGATATTGTCCTTCAATTGAAGACAAGGTTGTCCGCTTTAACGACAAACCGAGACACCAGATCTTTCTTGAACCTGAAGGGCGCAACACCCAGGAAGTCTATGTCCAGGGATTGTCGACAAGCCTTCCTGAAGATGTGCAGCGAAAAATGCTTTCAACTATTCCCGGTCTTGAAAATGTGCAAATGATGCGGGCAGGATACGCGATTGAATATGATGCGATCGTACCGACACAGCTGTGGCCGACACTGGAAACGAAAAAAATTCCGGGACTCTTCACAGCCGGACAGATTAACGGAACATCAGGCTATGAAGAAGCGGCCGGACAGGGAATTATGGCCGGCATCAATGCGGGCCGGAAAGCGCTTGGCAAAGAAGAGGTCATTCTCAGCCGTTCTGACGCTTATATCGGCGTATTGATCGACGACCTTGTAACGAAAGGAACAAACGAACCGTACCGCCTGCTGACTTCACGTGCGGAGTACAGGCTCCTTCTGCGTCACGACAATGCAGACTTGCGCCTGACCGAGATCGGCTATCAGATCGGTTTGATTTCTGAAGAACGATATCAAAAGTTCCAAGAGAAAAAAGCGGCCATTGAAGCAGAGAAAAAACGCCTTCATTCTGTTATTATCAAACCGACAAAGGAAAATCAGGAATATATCCGTTCATTGGGCGGCAGTGAGCTCAAAGACGGCATACGCGCGACCGACCTGATGAAGCGGCCGGAAATGAATTATGAAACCGTTACTGCTCTTGCGCCGCCTGAACAAAAAGTCGCCGGCGACGTTGCTGAACAAGTTGAAATTCAAATTAAATATGAAGGATATATTGAAAAGTCCTTGCAGCAGGTCGAAAAACTAAAGAAAATGGAAAACAAAAAGATTCCTGACAGAATCGACTATGACGCGATCAAAGGCATTGCAACGGAAGCGCGCCAAAAATTGAAAGAGGTCAGACCGCTGTCGGTCGCACAGGCCTCACGGATTTCCGGCGTCAATCCTGCTGATATTTCCATTCTACTCGTTTACTTAGAGCAGGGACGGATTGCCAAGGTTGCGGAATAGAAAGGGTGACGGCATGAACATTGAGCAATTTACAGCCGGTTTGGAGGAGAAAGGCATCTCCCTCTCTTCCTTCCAGCTGGAGCAATTTGAGACCTATTACGAATGGCTTGTTGAATGGAACGAAAAAATGAATTTAACCTCGATTACCGAGAAAAAAGAAGTGTATTTAAAACATTTTTACGACTCCATTGCCGCTTCTTTTTATGTTGATTTCAAAAAGATGAACAGTCTCTGTGATGTTGGAGCGGGCGCCGGATTTCCAAGCCTTCCGATAAAAATCTGTTTTCCTCACCTTCACGTCACAATCGTTGACTCGCTGAACAAACGGATTCACTTTTTGAATCAGCTGTCAGATGCTTTGAAGCTGGAAAACACAGCTTTTTACCATGATCGCGCGGAAACATTCGGAAGATCGAAAGACCACAGGGAAAGCTATGACGTCGTGACGGCACGCGCTGTCGCCCGCCTTTCGGTTCTCAGCGAGCTCTGCCTTCCGCTTGTGAAAAAAGACGGTTTATTCGTAGCATTAAAAGCAGCTTCGGCTGATGAAGAAATTGAAACGGGCAAAAAAGCCATCAAAATGCTTGGAGGCAAAATTGAAACCGTGCATTCTTTTCAGCTGCCAATTGAAGAAAGCGACAGAAACATCATTGTCATCAAAAAACAATCACAGACACCGAAGAAATTTCCAAGAAAGCCTGGAACACCTAATAAATCTCCTATAGAAGGTTAAATTATTCGTTTTCTTCAAATTTCGTGATGTCACAGAAGGAAAATTCATGAGAAAATAGAATTATAAAAATGGCAGTGTTTAAAGGTGGTGTAGGTACATGAAGCATTCATTCTCTCGTCTCTTCGGACTTGGCGACAAGGAAGAAGAAGCAGAGATTGCTGAACATGATACGAATAAAGAAGAAATTCAAGAGATTCCAGTAGGCGATATAATTCCTAACCGTTTTCAGCCGCGCACCATTTTCTCAGAAGAAAAAATTAAAGAATTAGCTGCAACCATTCATACACACGGCATTATCCAGCCGATTGTCGTCAGAAAAACAGAGCGGGAAGGCCAATATGAACTCATAGCCGGAGAGCGGCGCTGGCGGGCGGTTCAAACGCTCGATTGGGAGAAGGTTCCCGCTATTATTAAGGATTTTTCAGATACGGAGACCGCTTCCGTCGCTCTTATCGAAAACCTTCAGAGGGAAGAATTATCTTCGATTGAAGAAGCGCATGCTTATGCAAGGCTTTTAGAGCTTCACGATTTGACGCAGGAAGCCCTTGCACAAAGGCTTGGAAAGGGCCAGTCAACAATCGCCAATAAGCTCAGACTGTTGAAGCTTCCGGAAGAGGTGCAGGAAGCGATCTTGAAAAAAGAAATTTCAGAGCGCCACGCAAGAGCGCTCATACCGTTGAAACAGCCCGACCTTCAGGTCAAGCTGTTACATGAAGTCATTGAAAAGAATTTAAATGTAAAGCAAACCGAAGACCGTGTCGTCAAAATGCTTGAGCAGGATAAACGCAAGCCGAAACCAAAGAGAAAAGCGTACAGCAGAGACGCAAGAATCGCGATGAATACGATTCGCCAGTCCTTATCAATGGTGGAAGACAGCGGCGTCAAACTGAATACGGAAGAAGAGGAATTTGAAGAATATATTCAGTTTACGATCAAGATACCGAAATAAAAGCTCCCTATAGAGCTTTTATTTTTTTAGGCAAAATATCTATGGGGGAGCATCTATGGAATATTATCGACAATATCATTCATTGCTTTTTTCAATTGCTTACCGTATGCTCGGTTCTTTGCAAGATGCAGAGGATATCGTCCAGGAATTGTTCGCAGACCTACAGGAAAAAGATATCAGTCAAATTGACCATATTCAAGCATATTTGACGAAATCTATCACAAACCGCTGCATAAATGAACTGCAGTCTGCCCGCAAGAAGCGAGAGGTATATATCGGGGAATGGCTTCCGGAACCGCAGGTGGCACTTTCAGCTCAAAGTCCGGCGGAATACGTTGAAGAAAAAGAAAAGGTTTCCTACGCTTTTCTGGTAGTTATGAGCCGATTAAATCCTGTGGAAAGAGCCGTTTTGTTGTTTAGAGAAGTATTTGGATATCACTATAAGGAAATATCGTCCATAATCGGGAAGTCTGAAGCGAACTGCCGTAAAATCCACAGCCGGCTGAAACAGAAGCTAAATGGGGATATTTCGGTATTATCACAGCCGGTCGAAGAACAGCAACTGGCCCGGCTTTTTATCGAATCAGCGAAAACCGGTGACTTTGAGGAGTTTTCCAAAACATTGATTGAAGATGCCGTATTGTATACAGATGGCGGCGGAAAAGTACGCAGCGCGTTGAGACCGATCTATGGAAAGAGCCGCATTTATGCTTTTTTTACGGGAGTTGTTTCAAAGGGAAGCTTTTCCGGTCGCTTTATGCCTGTCGATATCAATGGCCAAAAGGGCGTTTTGATCATGAAAAACAACCGTCCGGCTTACGCTGTTTGCTTTGCTTGGAACCCGGAAGGCGATTCCGTCAAAAATGTGTTTATCGTGTCAAACCCCGATAAACTGAAGAACATTAAAATATAACGTTTTCTGTCACAAACGTCGTTCCTCACTTGTTATATAAGTGAAACACTTAAAGGAGGAATAGACATGGAAACGAGATTTCTAATGGAAAAAGTAAACCCTAAGGGCTACAGAGGAATGCTGGAGCTTGAAAAAGCGCAGGCTTCCTCAAACATTGATCCCATTTTAAAGGAACTGATCAAAATCCGGGCTTCACAGCTGAACGGATGTGCTTTCTGCTTAAATATGCATACGAAAGATGCAAGGCAGAACGGTGAGACGGAACAGCGGATATATGCGCTCAATGCATGGCGG
Organism: Bacillus sp. J41TS8; assembly: GCF_018333035.1. NCBI lineage: Bacteria > Bacillati > Bacillota > Bacilli > Caryophanales > Bacillaceae > Bacillus > Bacillus sp. J41TS8. The sequence continues at coordinate 149,634 of NZ_BORF01000012.1, read as the reverse complement.
GAAGCGCCTTTTTTCACGGAAAAAGAGCGGGCGGTATTGGCGCTGACTGAAGCCGTTACGCGAATCGGCGAGCACGGGCTGCCGGATGAAGTATACAACGAAGTCAGGACCCATTTTACAGAAGCTGAAACAGCCGAACTGATCATGGCAGCCATCACAATAAATGCCTGGAACAGAATTGCCATCGCTACCCGGAAAATGCCCGCAGCAGATTGATTGAAATCCCCCTAAGACAGGGGGATTTTTTATATTAATATAATAATAAAACTATCTTTCATTTCACTTGAATATCTCTTCTCTTTTTTCTGAGATAAAAAAATGGTTTCTTTATGTCGAAAAATAGAAAAAACGGATCTCTTTGAAAAAACAAAAATTCAAAAAAAGCAAACGGCCGATTCTTTTTTTGTTAAAATAGAGAAATGAGAGAAACTTGTTCAATGTGAAAGTAGGTGACATTGTGGGGAAAATTATTGCGATCACAAACCAAAAAGGTGGCGTTGGTAAAACGACAACCTCTGTTAACCTGGGAGCTTGTTTAGCTTACATCGGGAAAAGGGTTTTGTTAGTCGACATAGACCCGCAAGGAAACGCAACAAGCGGTATCGGCGTTGAAAAGGCTGATGTTGATCAATGTGTGTACGATATATTAGTAGATGATGCAGATGTAAAAGATGTCATCAAAACAACATCCGTAGAAAACTTGGATGTCATTCCTGCAACGATTCAGCTTGCGGGGGCGGAAATTGAACTCGTTCCGACCATTTCCCGTGAAGTCCGGCTGAAAAGGGCTTTGGAATCTGTTAAACAAAACTATGATTTCATGATTATTGACTGTCCGCCGTCATTAGGGCTGCTTACAATCAATGCGCTTACGGCGTCCGATTCCGTCGTGATTCCGGTTCAGTGCGAATATTATGCGCTGGAAGGGCTGAGCCAGCTGCTCAACTCGGTCCGGCTCGTACAAAAACATTTAAATACGGATCTGATGATAGACGGTGTATTGCTGACAATGCTTGATGCAAGAACGAATTTAGGCATACAGGTCATCGAAGAAGTGAAAAAGTACTTCCGCGATAAAGTATACCAAACCGTTATCCCACGGAATGTCCGGCTCAGTGAAGCGCCGAGCCATGGAAAGCCGATCATTTTATATGATCCGCGTTCCAGAGGAGCGGAAGTCTATTTAGAATTAGCAAAGGAAGTGGCTGCGAATGCCTAAAGGTCTCGGAAAAGGGATTAATGCATTGTTTTCAAATGTTGATTTATCCGAAGAAACGGTTGAGGAAATTAAGCTGCAAGACTTGCGGCCCAATCCTTATCAGCCAAGAAAAACGTTTGATGACCAATCGTTAAAAGATTTGAAGGAGTCCATTTTGCAACACGGTGTTTTGCAGCCCATCATCGTCAGAAAGTCAATTAAAGGCTATGATATTGTAGCCGGAGAACGCCGCTACCGGGCTGCTGAAAAAGCCGGATTGGAAACCATTCCTGCGATTGTGCGCGAGCTGTCGGAATCCCTGATGATGGAGATTGCCCTATTGGAAAATCTTCAACGAGAAGACCTGTCTCCGCTTGAGGAAGCAAAAGCCTATGAATCTTTGCTCAAACATCTCGATATGACCCAGGAACAGCTGGCAAAAAGGCTTGGAAAAAGCAGGCCTCACATCGCCAACCACTTACGGCTGCTGACACTACCTGAAGACGTTCAAAAGTTAATCGACAACGGCACGTTATCGATGGGCCATGGCCGAACATTGCTTGGATTGAAAAACAAGAAAAAGCTTGAGCCGCTTGTTCAAAAGGTCGTGTCCGAACAGCTGAACGTTCGCCAGCTTGAAAAGTTAATTCAACAGTTGAATGCTGATGTTCCACGTGAAACAAAGAAGCCGAAACAAGTAAAAGATGCAGTAATCAAAGAACGAGAGTCGTACTTGCGAAACTATTTTGGAACACCGGTGACCATTAAAAAGCAAAAGAAAAAAGGCAGAATCGAAATCGAATTTTACTCAAATGAAGACTTGGAGCGTATTCTCGAATTGCTGGCCCAAGAAGACGCATAAGCTTAAAAACCATCTGATCATGTACAGATGGTTTTTTTATGACATCCTTCCGGTCATTTTTTGAATTGGTGACACATGGCGCCGCTGCCACCCGGCTTTCTCCAGATGCGACAGCCCGTCAGCAAGCACATTTGCCATGCTCATGACAAGGTTGAGCCTTGTATTTTGCAGGACAAAATACTCCATAAAGCCGCTGACATTGACAATTCCGTTAATATGCACGTGGCCGACTTCAGGCAAGCTTTTCTGAACGCCTGCTCCCGGCTTCAAAGGTCCTTTGCCGATTTGAAAAGATCCCACGCTTTTGGTTCGTCCAAGACAGGCATCGATCGCGATTATAAATGGATTTTGATGCTGCTGATGAATATGATCAATCTTTTCATTTAAGTTTACGGCGTGAACCGGGTCGGCAAGTGTTCCATAGACATGAAAACGTGTCAGCTGTTTTGCGGAGAGTTTCATTCCTACGAGGGGACCGAGCGAATCTCCGGTGGAGCGGTCTGTACCGATGCAAACGATCACGATGGGCCGGTCTTCGGCTTCCTTTAAATAGACGGAAAGAACTTTCTCTATTTGTTTCACAGCTAGCGGATCCGAATGAGAAATATATTCATTTATTGGTTCTTGAGAAAAAATTCCGCCTTTTCGATTCATAGGCTTCACATCCTTGTCATCATGGTAACAGCAGTGCCTTGGTGTATTTTTCGAGTATGAATGGTTGTTTACAGTATATCCAGCTGTCTCTTTTTTTATGCTTTGGATGAAACGATTTGGTCAGCCGAAAAAAATACTTTACTAAAAGAAGATATGATAATTTACTTTATTATATTGATATAATTTATTCATTTGAATGAGAAAAGTCGAAAGGAGTTTCATGAATTTTTATAGAGGACCGGCAATATAGTGTCATGAGCGGAGAAACAAGCTTAAAAACTATATTGCTGGGGTGAGCAAATCGTGTGGAGAGCCGGGATGAAGTGGATGCTTCTTATTTTAGGAAGCTTAATAGGTGCGGGATATGCGTCCGGCCAGGAAATATGGCAGTTTTTTGGTGATGAAAGCGGACTGGCTATCCTGTTGTTTACGATCATGTTCAGCCTGTCAACCTATATTGTGATGAAGATCAGCTACGAACAAAAATCAGAGCATTTTCTGCCTGTGCTCGAAACATTAATCGGTCCGCTGCTGGCTAAAGTATACGATGTGTTGATTATCCTGTATTTGTTTACGACGACGATTGTGATGATTGCAGGAGGCGGGGTAACGCTGCAAATCTTCCATATCCCGTTTTGGACGGGCGTCATCTTATTTTGTTTATGCACAGGGTTGTTGTTTTTCTGGGGGCTTAATGGCATATTGTCCGTTAACAGCTACTTAATCCCGATTTTGGTGGCTGGGCTGTTGTATGCGCTGATTTCTTTTCAAACCGCTCATCATCAGCCGTGGCTGCTCAATTTGACTCATCAATACAACTGGCCTGCCGGGATCGCATTCACTTCGCTGAACATATTATCTGTTGTCGCTGTATTGTCTGCGGTCGGCAAAGAGATGAAGGGAGTCGGAGAAGCGAAGATTGCCAGCATATTAAGCGGCCTGGTGTTTGGCGCTATTTCATACATGTACAATGAGACCCTTGTAGAGCTTGCCGGTGAACTGGCCCATTATGAAATTCCTTTATTCGCGGTTTTGGAGGGCGCGCCTTTTCCGATTTTTATTTTTATGACGGCTGTTCTTTGCGTCGCGATCTACACAACGACGATCTCAAGCATTCTCGGGCTGTCCAGCCGCTTTCTGTCACTTGTGAACTGGCCGAGATGGGTAATCGTCCTCCTGCTCCTGTCGATCATGGTGCCTTTTACATCAATCGGCTTTTCAAATTTAATCGCTTTTTTATATCCAATTTACGGGTTATTAAATTTGTATTTATTGGTAAATATTTTACTTTATCCAATTTTAAGTAAATGGAAATAAATATATTTATGGTTATGAAGAATTGCTCTTTCGCTGTGGTTTTTTGTACAATAAGATCACAACAAGGAAGCAAAGAGGTGAACGATGTTGGCCGATAAAGAATTTGGCCTGAATGACGTGGTCGAAATGAAAAAGCCGCATCCTTGCGGGACGAACCGCTGGAAGATCATTCGGATGGGAATGGATATCCGGATTAAGTGCGAAGGCTGTTCACACAGTGTCATGATCCCGCGTAAAGAGTTTCAAAGAAAGCTGAAAAAGATATTAGTTAAGCATGAGGAGTCCGAATCTTAATCTTAGCGGACCCCCCTCATGCTTTTTTTTCGATCTCAACGAAAAATGAATTTCCACCTAGTTTGTATGAGTGAAAAGCAAGTTTTGTCAGCTTGTCTTTTACTGTAATCATCCTTATAATTGTTGCAGGTTTAACATTTACGACTACACATGGATGTTCATTATAGAGGAGATGAAACAATGGCTTTAACAGCTGGGATTGTTGGTTTGCCTAACGTTGGGAAATCAACCTTATTTAATGCAATTACTCAGGCCGGGGCAGAATCGGCCAACTACCCGTTTTGTACGATTGATCCAAACGTCGGAATCGTAGAGGTTCCTGATGAGCGTCTGCAAAAGCTGACAGAACTCGTCAATCCGAAGAAGACGGTCCCTACCGCATTTGAATTCACCGATATCGCCGGCATTGTAAAAGGAGCATCAAAAGGAGAAGGGCTCGGAAACAAGTTCCTGTCCCACATCCGCCAAGTGGACGCAATCTGCCATGTTGTCCGCTGTTTTGCCGACGACAATATCACGCACGTGTCCGGGAAAGTAGACCCGATTTCGGATATCGAGACGATCAACCTTGAGCTGATACTGGCTGACCTTGAAACCGTTGAGAAGCGGATCGGCCGGGTCGGAAAGATGGCCAAGCAAAAAGACAAAGAAGCCGTGTTTGAATTTGAGATTTTGACAAAGTTAAAAGAGGCATTTGAACAGGAAAAGCCGGCCCGTTCTGTCGAGTTCTCGGAAGAGCAGCAAAAGGTGTTGAAGCAGCTTCATCTGCTGACGACAAAACCTGTCTTATATGTAGCGAATGTCAGCGAGGATGAAGTGGCTGATCCTTCAGGAAACGAGTACGTCCAGAAGGTCCGGGAATTTGCTGCTGCTGAAAACGCGGAAGTCATCGTCGTCTGCGCCAAAATTGAGTCCGAAATCGCAGAGCTTGAAGGCGAAGAGAAGGCGATGTTCCTTGAAGAACTCGGCATCGAAGAATCCGGTCTGGATCAGCTGATTAAAGCGTCTTACTCCCTCCTTGGACTAGCCACTTATTTTACAGCGGGAGAACAGGAAGTCAGAGCCTGGACATTTAAAAAAGGAATGAAAGCCCCTGAATGTGCGGGCATCATCCATACAGACTTTGAACGCGGATTTATCCGTGCGGAAACGGTCGCTTACGACGATCTGCTGGAGGCGGGAAGCATGGCCTCAGCAAAAGAGGCCGGAAAAGTCCGCCTTGAAGGGAAAGAATACATTGTGAAAGACGGCGATGTCATTCATTTCCGTTTTAATGTATAACGCGGTTGAAATAGGACAAGAGCTTTGATATAATATAAAATTGTGAGTAATAGGATTATTGCTCCTTGCCCAATATAATGGGCCGCTTAGTCCAAAAGGAGGTGCAAATACAAATGAGAAAGTACGAAATCATGTACATCATCCGCCCAGACGTTGATGAAGAGTCTAAAAAGGCTGTTGTTGAGCGTTTTAACAACATTTTAACAACTAACGGTGCGGAGGTCACTGAAACAAAAGATTGGGGAAAACGCCGTCTTGCGTACGAAATCAACGATTTCCGCGACGGATTCTACCAAATCTTAAACGTTCAAGCTGGAGCTGAAGCAGTTCAAGAATTTGACCGTTTAGCTAAAATCAGTGATGACATCATTCGCCACATCGTGGTTAAAGAAGAAGAATAAACAGAATTGAATTATATACTCTAAAGCAAAAGGATGGTCTCTCAATATGCTTAACCGAGTTGTTTTAGTCGGCAGACTGACAAAGGACCCAGAGCTTCGTTATACTCCAAGCGGTGCAGCTGTTGCCACCTTTACGCTTGCTGTCAATCGTACGTTTACGAATCAGCAGGGTGAACGTGAAGCTGATTTCATCAACTGTGTTGTCTGGAGAAGACAAGCCGAAAACGTTGCGAATTTCCTTAAAAAGGGAAGTCTTGCGGGTGTAGATGGACGTTTGCAAACGCGCAGCTATGAAAATCAGCAAGGACAGCGTGTATACGTTACGGAAGTTCAAGCTGAAAGTGTTCAATTTCTGGAGCCTAAAGGCGGCGGTTCTGGTTCAGGCGGTTACAGCGGAGGCCAGGGAGGCCAACACTTTGGCGGCGGACAGAATGAACCGGCTCCATTCGGCGGCAGTCAAAACAATCAGAATCGCAATCAAGGCAACAGCTTCAATGACGATCCATTCGCAAACGATGGAAAGCCGATTGACATCTCTGATGACGACTTGCCATTTTAATGGATGACGGACGAATAAAACAAAACCAGAATAGAAAGGAGGGAAATAACGATGGCAGGAGGACGCAGAGGCGGTCGTGCGAAACGCCGTAAAGTGTGTTATTTCACTTCTAACGGCATTACGCACATCGACTACAAAGATGTAGATCTTCTTAGAAAATTTATCTCTGAGCGCGGTAAAATCTTACCACGCCGTGTAACAGGAACAAGCGCGAAATACCAACGTAAATTGACTGTTGCAATCAAACGCGCTCGTCAAATGGCTTTACTTCCATACGTAGCAGGCGAGTAAGCCGATAAAAGGAACAAGACCCAATACGGTCTTGTTCTTTTTTTTTATTCATCAAAAACCGGGTCGTTTCCTGCAGCATTCAGGTTTCCTGCTTACCAATCTGTATCCGTTTGATGTCGCCGAGGACTGCAAGGTAGAACACGAGTCCAAGAAGTAATACAAACCCGGCTACTAAAAAGCTGAGCGTAAATGAACCGGTCACATCGACCAGATAACCCGTTAAAGAAACCGCGATAATCCCTCCGAATAAGTTATTTGCCAAATTGACCATTGAGCTAAGCAGAGAGATGGAGCCAGCCGGTGCAATATCAGCTGATATCGACCAGCCGACGGGCGCAGTCGCAGATATTCCGGCTAAGCCGACGGAAATGCAGATGATCGCGATCGTGATGTTGTGCGTGAAGACAGCCCCCAAAAAGGCAAATCCAAGGCTCATGCCGATTGCGATAATGGTCTGGTATACTTTTGTATTCGAATGCCCCTTTTGAATTAAAAAATCGACGAGCCATCCGCCCACAACGATTCCGGAAATCGTCGATATCAGCCAGGGAACCGCAGTAAACAGCCCCGATGACATAATATCCATTCCGTATGTTTCTTTAAAGAAAGTCGGGAGCCAGGTTAAGAGCAGGTTGAATGTATAGCCATAACCCGTGAATCCGATCATCAGCCCCCATGCTTTGCGGTTTGCAAGCATTGCTTTTAAAGCAATGAGCGTCCGTTCCGTGATGTCTTCCTCTGATACGGCATTATGCTTTTGAATGTAATGGAGCTCCTCTTTTGAGATTCGTTTGTGCCGATCGGGTTGTTCATAGTACATCCAGAAAAATACGGTAAATAGTACATTGATGATTCCAATCGTTAAAAAAGCGGCTCGCCAGTCAAATGTCGTGACTAAAAAGGCAACGAGAGGCGCACCGATGACATTTGCGAACTTGGCCGCTGAGTCGAACAGGGAATTGGCAAGACCGCGCTCATTTTGCGGAAACCATAAGGCCGTGGCTTTGGAAGCGGCAGGAAATGCTGAAGCACTCGTCAGCCCGATTAAAAATCTGACAATATAAAGAAGCAATTTCCCCTGTAAAAAAGCCAATATAATGGTTAGAAAACTCCATACGGTCATTCCGACCCTTGTTACCAAGGCAACGCCGTACTTGTCCAAGAGACTCCCGACCGGAATCTGCATCAGCGTGTATGAATAGGTATAGATGGAAAAGACAATGCCTAATTGGGTTGCCGTCAATTGAAAGGAATCCTGTATCGCAGGAGCCGCGACTGAAATAGCAACACGGTCAAAGTAATTTAAAATGATCATGCTGCTTAATAAAGAAGAAATATACCATCTTGTATGCCCCGGTCGTTTTTCCAGCTCTTGCGCCATATTGAAACCTCCTCTAATGATTAGATTGGACTCTTTTCAAAATTACATTCTTAATTTCTTCGTGTTCATTTCCACGGGATTGCGGGGAGTAAACGGCCGCGGAAAAAAAACCATATAGACATTTTGATACAGGTCTGCTAAAGTGAAACATGTTAAAAACAGATGGCTTCTATGAGAGTTAGAAGCAAATGATTACGAACGAGGTGTTGAATCTTTGAATGTTAAACAATTAAATAGCGAATGGTTTTCTAATGTACGGGGGGATATCCTTTCGGGTATCGTCGTAGCGCTTGCTCTCATTCCTGAAGCCATAGCGTTTTCCATCATTGCGGGTGTAGACCCGATGGTCGGTTTGTACGCATCTTTTTGTATTGCTGTTGTCATTTCCTTTACGGGCGGCCGTCCGGCGATGATATCAGCCGCGACCGGGGCGATGGCTCTTTTGATGGGATCTTTGGTCAGGGATCACGGGCTTGATTATTTATTTGCTGCTACGATTTTAACGGGAATCATCCAATTGATATTTGGGGTGCTGAAGATTGAGCGCTTTATGAAATTTATTCCGCGGTCGGTTATGGTAGGTTTCGTAAATGCGCTCGCCATTTTAATCTTTATGGCGCAGGTTCCTCATTTTGTTGGAGTTTCGAATATGACGTATGTTGTGGTCGGGATTACGTTGTTGATTATCTATGTTCTTCCCCGCTTTACAAAAGCCGTTCCATCTGCACTTGTTGCTATTATTGCGATGACTGCATTTGCTATTTTTGGCCATTTTGATTTGCGCACTGTCGGTGATTTGGGAGAAATAAAGCAATCATTGCCTGCTTTTATGATCCCCAATATTCCTTTCAATTTTGAGACGTTGGCCATTATTTTTCCAACAGCCTTTGCGCTTTCCATCGTCGGCTTGCTTGAGTCATTATTAACCTCTTCTATTGTTGATGATATGACGGATACGGAAAGCGATAAAGTCGTTTTGAAAATGAAAGATCAGGGAATAGACGTTGACTTAATTGGTTTAAATGAGTCCAGCTGGAAGCTGGTCGAAAAACTGGCAACTTATGATCAGCCTCATCGTTCAGTGTCAAATCACTAAGAAACGGGTGATGAAGGGTGTATAGAAATATATTGCTGGCTGCTGACGGCTCAAAGCATTCTGAAAGAGCGGCCGATCATGCGATTCATTTGGCTTCCATGTCAAAGCAGGCGGTCGTTGACGTTATTTATGTATTGGATTATGCGAAAGCAAAACATGAAGTTCTGCATAGCGAAAACCGTGCAGAACTCGAACGTGAACGGCGCAGCAGGCTGCTGTCGATAGAAAATAAATTAAAACAATCGGCCGTTCCCTATCAAATGACGATGCAGCACGGGGAGCCGGGCCCGACGATAGTATCGTACGCCAACCATCATGATGTTGATATCGTGATTATCGGAAGCAGGGGGCTGAACACTTTGCAGGAAATGGTGCTGGGAAGTGTCAGCCATAAAGTGGCGAAAAGAGTGAAGTGTCCGGTTTTAATTGTAAAATAGCCTAAAACAGAGCCAGTAAGGATCCTATCCTTGCTGGCTTGTTTATCTCATCGATATCGCTTTTTGCGCGTGCATGGCGTCGCCTTTTAGCAGGTCAACGAGATTATAGGCGGGATATAAGCCTTTTTGGTACATAAAATAAAAAATTTGCTCATGCAATTTAATAGCCGCATTGATTTGTTTAACAAACACTCTCCTGAGTTCAGGCGTCGCCGTTTCCGTGATCGCAATCGCATAGTTTCGAACGGTCGTTTTCGCCAATACCAACAGATCACCCGCATCAAAGTACAGGTCGGCCCGTTCTTCCTCCCGATGAAATGCCGGGGTTTTTGGCAAAAAGGGAAGAAGCTCCCTTAAATTTTGCTCCAATGCCTTCGCTGAAACACTGTAAAGCTGTCTTAACTGAGGATCGCTGATTTTTTTCATGCTTTTTTTGATCTTGACCAATCCGACAGACTGGGCCGCGATCAGTTCATGCAACTCCATCGTTTCATGCCAAGCCAATGTTTTTGTTGTCATGCAGATTCTCCTTTATTGCTTTTTCTTAGTCAGCATATGCCCATTGCCGTCAAAAGGTTAATAGAAGAATCGGAGGGACGTTTTAGACCGTTTTGGAAAGGGGAAATCAAATAATACGGGATTTTTGCATCTAAGTGACAACAATGAGAGGTGATCAATGTGTTGGATGTGTTGAAGGACTTTTTTCTATTCTTGAGCGGCGGGCTTCGCGTGACGCTTCTGATCGCAATTTTGATTATATTGTTGTTGATCAGAAAAGCGAGAAAGAAAAATAAAGAGAAGTCGGGGTTTCTCGACTGACAGTGTTTCACATGGAACATTTACTCGTTTTCTCAAGCCTTATGATCGTTTTACTTGCGATTTGACCTTATGTTAGAATAAAGAAACAATGAGAGAAGGCCGAGACCTGCTCATCTCATCGTCTTTATTTGAAAATGAAATTTTCGGCGTTAGAAAAGAGCAGTCGTCTATGCTGCTCTTTTTGATTCATGACATTTAAACATACGAGGTGAACAAGTGAAACAAACAAGAGCTTTAGTAGAAGGCGCTATCATGGTCAGTATTTTTGCCGTTTTGCTGATGATCAGCCTCTATATGCCTTTTATCGGAACCATTCTTTTATTGACGCTGCCGCTGCCTGCCATGGTTCAAACAATCAGGCACGGTCCAAAGCCCGGGATTTCGGTAGGGTTGGTCAGTTTACCCGTTTCGTTGATTGCCGGTTCCTTAGGCGGGCTGATGTTTGCTATTCCAGTAAGTGCCGCGGGCGTGATCATGGGCTTTTACTACAGAAGAAAAGAGCCGGCCCAAGCGATTGCTGCAGCAGCCGTTACATATATGGTTTCGTTCGTCCTGCTGCTTATCATCAGCGTTCAGTTTCTTGGATTAAACTTAATAGAGACGGCCAATCAAGCATATAATGAAACATTCAAAACCTTTGAATCGAGTATCAAACAGTTTGGAAATGATAAAGAAGTGGCTAAGCAGATTGAATTGTTAAATGAGCAATTCAAACAGGCGCAATATTTATATCCGACGGCCATTGTGATATTTTCCGGAATCACTGCGTTTTTGAATCATCTGCTCGCAAAGCCGGTGCTTCGGCGCATCATACAAATACCGTCTCTGAAACCGTTCAGGGATATGAGACTTCCGCAAAGCATTATTTGGATCTATTTGTTGACGATTCTTCTGTCGCTGGCTCCCGTTGAAGAGGGCAGTGTATATTACTCTGTTCTGTTAAATGCGAGTCTCATCATGGGCTTTGTCTTGGTCATCCAAGGGTTTTCATTTGTGTTTTACTTTTGCCATGCCAAGAAACTGCCAACTGTCCTGCCGGTTCTTTTTTTAATTATCGGGTTGTTTTCGCCCCTGCTGTACCTTGTTCGCATCTTAGGTATAATTGATATAGGCTTTAACTTGAGAGAAAGAGTGAAAAAATCGTAGCCGCGATGTTCTCCAATGGTGAGGAGTTGATTTGAGTGCCAAGTTTTTATGAAAAACCGTTATTTCGATATCCCATATATTCTTTAATCGTCGTCACAATCATTTCTGTCCTCATCAACATTTATTTTAATTGGGTGGCAGGGGCGGCCGGCGTTCTGATTCTGGGTGTCATTTTGTACTTTTTGAAGCGGGCCGACTCCCAAATCAGAAAAGAGCTGGACGATTATATATCGACGCTGTCTTATCGTCTGAAAAAAGTCGGAGAAGAGGCGCTGCTTGAAATGCCGATCGGGATCATGCTGTTTAACGATCAGTACTATATCGAATGGGCCAATCCTTTTATGGCGTCATGCTTTAATGAAAATACGCTCGTCGGCCGGTCGCTTTATGATACTTGTGAATCTGTCGTCCCTTTGATTAAGCAGGAAGTGGACACAGAAACGATTACGCTGAATGAGCGGAAATTTAATGTGGTCATCAAACGGGAAGAAAAGCTGCTTTATTTCTTTGATGTCACAGAGCAGACGCAGATTGAAAAACAATACGAAAATGAAAGAACGGTTCTTGCCTACATCTTTCTCGATAATTACGACGATGTGACGCAAGGGCTTGATGACCAGACCAGAAGCTCGATAAACAGTGAAGTAACATCGCTTTTGAACCAGTGGGCCCAAGAGTACGGCATTTTCTTAAAACGGGTTTCCTCTGAGCGGTTCATCGGCGTATTAAACGAACATATTTTAAGCGAGCTAGAAGCATCAAAGTTTTCGATTCTTGATGAAGTTCGGGAGAAGACATCCGTTCATACCATTTCCTTGACGTTAAGCATCGGAATCGGTGCATCTGTTGCCTCGTTGAAAGAGCTCGGCGATTTGGCGCAATCCAGCCTTGACTTGGCGCTGGGACGCGGAGGAGATCAGGTGGCAATCAAGCAGCCGAACGGGAAAGTGAAGTTTTACGGCGGTAAGACGAATCCTATGGAAAAACGGACGCGCGTCAGAGCCCGGGTCATTTCACACGCGCTCAAGGAGATTGTCTCTGAAAGCAGCAATGTGATAATCATGGGTCATAAGTTTCCCGATATGGATTCGATCGGATCAGCCATCGGGATTTTGAAGGTCGCACAGGCAAACGGCAAAGACGGCTTTGTCGTGATCGACTCCAATCAGATCGGTTCAAGTGTTCAAAGACTGATCGGGGAGATTAAAAAATACGAAGAACTGTGGTCCAGGTTTATTACGCCGGAAGAGGCGCTTGAGATCGCAAAAGACGACACGCTGCTCGTGATCGTTGATACGCATAAGCCTTCTTTTGTCATTGAAGAAAGGCTGGTCAATAAAATTGAAAATATCGTCGTTATCGATCATCATAGAAGAGGGGAAGAGTTTATTAAAGACCCGCTGCTTGTCTATATGGAGCCGTACGCTTCATCTACAGCGGAGCTTGTGACAGAGCTGCTCGAATACCAGCCGAAGCGCTTAAAAATCAACATGATCGAAGCAACAGCTCTTTTGGCCGGGATTATTGTCGATACGAAGAGCTTCTCGCTGCGCACCGGCTCCCGTACGTTCGATGCGGCGTCTTATCTGCGCGCAAAAGGCGCTGACACTGTATTGGTGCAAAAGTTTTTAAAAGAAACGGCCGATCATTATATTAAAAGGGCGAAGCTTATCCAGCATACCGTTTTTTATCAAAACGGCATCGCCATTGCATCGCTGCCGGACGATGAGGCGGACGAATACTTTGACCAGGTTATCATTGCACAAGCCGCGGATTCTCTTCTGTCTATGAGCGATGTCGAAGCGTCATTTGCTGTGGCGAGAAGAGACGAGAACACGGTATGTATCAGCGCAAGATCGCTCGGCGAAGTAAATGTTCAAATCATTATGGAAGCGCTCGAGGGCGGCGGTCATTTAACCAATGCTGCGACACAGCTGACCGATATCACGGTTGAAGAAACGCTCCGCCGACTGAAAGAAGCGATTGACGAGTATTTCGAAGGAGGCATTCAGAAATGAAGGTAATTTTCTTACAGGATGTTAAAGGCAAAGGGAAAAAAGGCGAAGTGAAAAATGTAGCGGATGGATACGCGCACAACTTTTTGATCAAAAAAGGGCTGGCTGTTGAAGCGACATCCGCCAATATCAGCGCGCTTGAAGGTCAGAAGAAAAAAGAGAAGAAAGAAGCGGCTGAAGAACTGAAATCTGCGAAAGAGCTGAAAAAACAGCTTGAGGAGATTACGGTGGAGCTTTCAGCCAAGTCCGGAGAAGGCGGCCGTTTATTCGGCTCCGTGACAAGCAAACAAATTGCAGATGCGCTGCAAAAAGGCCATCAGTTAAAAGTCGACAAACGCAAAATCGAATTAAACGATGCGATTCGCTCATTGGGATATACGAATGTTCCCGTGAAGCTCCATCCGGAAGTACAAGCAACACTGAAAGTTCACGTGAAAGAGCAATCATAAAGTAACAAAGCCCCTTCCTCAGAAGGGGCTTATCTTTTATTCCGTACGTTTTCTCATTTCATTCGCCAAGAATTCGACGTCTGTACCGATGATCACCTGCACCTCGTGCTGATTGAGCTTGACGAATCCCTTCGCTCCCATGGATTTCATCGCGCTTTCATCCAGCTTGGAAGCATCGCGGACCTTGAGGCGGAGGCGGGTCACGCAGTTGTTCAGCGTCTCGATGTTTTCTTTTCCGCCAAGCGCTTCGATGTATTTGTCCGCAAGGGTTTCGTATTTAGACGATCCTGTGTCAGGGCTGACAGCGGTGTTTTCCTGCTCATCGTCATCTTCTCGTCCAGGCGTTTTCAAATTGAGCTTCGTTATCAAGAAATAAAAGATGATGAAATAAATAATGCCGTAAACAAGACCAAGCGGCAGCAAGAGCAGCGGCTTTGTGGCGATTCCAAAGTTTAAGAGATAGTCGATCGTCCCGGCTGAAAAGGTAAAGCCGTGATGGATGCCGAGCATATTGGTCACGGTCATGGCGCTTGCGGTTAACAAGGCATGAATACCAAAGAGAAGCGGCGACAGGAACATGAATGTGAACTCAATCGGCTCTGTGATTCCGGTTAAAAATGATGTGAACGCCAATCCGATCAGCAACCCGGCCGTTGCTTTGCGGCGATGCTTTTTCGCAGCGGCAATCATCGCCAGACACGCCGCAGGAAGACCGAACATCATGATCGGGAAGAACCCTGTCATAAAGGCGCCGGCGCTTGGATCTCCGGCAAAGAACCGGTTCATGTCACCCGTTTTGCCTGCAAATTCTCCAAAGACCATCCAGACCATGTTGTTTAAGATGTGATGAAGGCCGAGCGGCAAAAGCAGCCTGTTTAAAAGACCGAATATCCCGACCCCTAATGCCCCCGCATGAATGATCCATCCTCCAATGGCGTCAATTGCCTGCTGTGCATAAATCCAGACGAAGCCGAAAATGCCTGCAAGAATGATGGAACAGAAGGCTGTCATAATCGGAACACTGCGTTTTCCGCCGAAGAAACCGAGCCAGTCAGGCAGCTTTGCATCTTTAAAGCGGTTATACATGACGGCGGCGACAACGCCTGCAATAATCCCGCCGAGAACTCCCATGTTCAGGTCCTTATTGATGGCTGCTAAGCCGCCTGTCAGGACAAAATAACCGATGGCTCCGGACAGAGCGGCGGCCCCGTGGCCATCCTTTGACAATCCGATCGCAACGCCTATCGCAAAGATGATCGGAAGTTGGTCAAGAATTGATTGTCCTGAAGCAGCGATAAACGGAATGTTTAACAGGTCTTCCCGTCCCAGTGCGAGCAGGAGGCCCGCAGCAGGAAGAACGGCAATCGGCAGCATGAGCGCGCGGCCGATATTTTGAAGAAATCCCAACATAGTTAAAACCCCTTTCGATGATATTGAATCGCTTTTTTCAAATGTCCATTTTCATGGGATAAACAGCGGCGGGCATCTTCAAGCGTTCCGTTTGTCAACGTCATAAAGATCGCTGCCTTGATGTCATTGCCGCTTTCTTTTAAAGCTTGCAGAGCCTCATCCTCCGATAACCCGGTGGTATTCATCAGAATGGTGACAGCGCGCCCGGCTAATTTTTGATTGAGCAGCCTCATATTCACCATCTCGTTTTGATAGACGCGGCCAAGCCTCACCATTGCCGCTGTTGACAGCATGTTCAAGATCATTTTCTGAGCGGTTCCTGCTTTCAGCCGCGTTGAACCGCGGATAATTTCCGGTCCTGTTTGAACCTCAATCGCGATATCGCTTAATTTGCCCGCTTCTGTATCCGCGTTGCAGCTGATCGAAACAGAAGCGGCTCCGATCTGTTTGGCATAGGATAAAGCGCCGAGGACATAAGGGGTCGAACCGCTCGCAGTGACTCCGATTAAGACGTCATCTTTCGAGAATGATTGCGCTTTCAGGTCAGCGACGATTTTTTCACGGTCATCTTCATTTTCTTCAAGAGGCATCCACATTGCGTCATATCCGCCGGCGATCAGGCCGGTCCAACGGCTCTCGTCAATAGAGAAGGTCGGCGGCAGTTCCGCGGCATCAAGAACTGCGATTCTGCCGCTTGTGCCGGCGCCTGCGGTAAACACTCTTCCGCCTTGCTCAAAACGGCTGACAATCGTCTCCGCCGCTTCAGCGATCAGGGGAAGGCAGGGCGTAATGGCGCGAGGGACTGTGTGATCCTCCTCATTCATCAAGGTGACGATATCTAAAGCATTCATTTCATCAAGTGCTGTGCTTTTGTCGTTCGTATCCTCTGTCTTCCTCATTGGTCTTTCCTCTTCATATCAATGACGAATTTATAGCGGTCGCCTCTGTAAACGGATTTGACCACTTCAAACGGTCTGCCGTCGTCCAAATAGCTCAAGCGTTCAATGAGCAGGACTGGTGCGCCTTCCTCTATGTCGAGAGGCTCGCTCTCTGCCTGAGAGGCAATCGCCGGTTCTAGTGTTTGCGCGGCCCGGTCGATCGTAAGGGAGAGCGTATTTTCGACATAGTCGTACAAAGATGCGCTCATAATGTCTTCGGTCAGGCCGTTAATGAAGTCGGCGGGCAAATAGGAGATTTCATAAGCCATCGGGATGTCATCGGCGAGGCGGATCCGTTTGACTTCATAGACGGAAGCCCCTTCACGTATCTCCAGTTTGCGCGCTGTGCTCTGGTCGCACGGGATGACGCCGAAGCCGAGCATTTTCGTGCCGGGCCTCATGCCCCTTGATTTCATGTCCTCGGAAAAGCTTGTCAATCCTTTGAGAGGCTGCTCAATTTTTGGCTCGGCAATAAATGTCCCTTTTCCCCGCTGCCGGACGAGAATGCCTTCATTGACGAGATTGTTAACCGCCTGTCGAACGGTCATCCTGCTCACCTCATATTTTTCTGCGAACTCTCTTTCAGAAGGAATGAGGTCGCCGGGTTTCAAATCTTTTGTTTCGGCAAGCTTTTTAATTTCGGTCTCAATCTGATAGTAAATCGGAATGTGGGAATCTTTTTTGATCAAAAGGCCATACCCCTTTCTTTCACGATTGATAAAGCATCGCTGTCCGCTATGATGACGACGTCTTGGTGCGTTTTTAAGACGGAAGCGGGGGTGTCTTCATTTGGTTCTTCAGTGAGCAGCTTCGCCAAGATGCCGGCTTTTTTCTCTCCTGAAACGAGCAGCAGGATCTGCTTGCTTTTCATGATCGTGGAAATGCCCATCGTTATTGCTTGCGACGGGACGGCGTCATAGGAATCAAAATAGCGGGCATTGGCTTCTTTCGTTGATTGTGTCAGTTCAACCGTATGCGTTTTCGATGAAAATGGGGTGCCCGGCTCGTTAAATCCGATATGGCCGTTCAAGCCGAGGCCGAGCACTTGAAGATCAATGCCTCCAAGCCGCTCGATCAGCGCTTCATAGCGGCTGCATTCGGCATCCAGGTCACAAGCCATCCCGTTCGGAAGATGGGTGTGGCTGAGCGGGATGTCAATGTGATCGAAAAGCTGTTTTTTCATATAGAATGTATAGCTGTTTTCATGATCCGGGGAAACGCCGACATACTCGTCTAAGTTAACAGTATAGACGTGCTTGTAAGTCGTTTTATTACGCGCATGATCTTCCCTTAAAACCTGATATGTGCCGAGAGGCGTTCCTCCGGTTGCAAGGCCGAGAACAGGTGCAGATAAGCGATTCACTTGCTCGATGATGAATCGGGCGGCTGTTTGGCTCATGTCCTGATAATCTTTAGCTTCAATGATCTTCATGGTGAAACCTCCCTTTTGCTGAAAGCAATCACGCCTTTGCAAAGCGTCATCACAACTTCATTTTTTTCATTTAAAATGATCAAATCGGCATCTTTCCCGCTCCGTATGCTGCCTTTCCGGTCATAAATATGAAGCTGTCTGGCAGGATTGACTGCTGTCATGTAGACGATATCTTCGAGTGAACATCCCGTAAAATCCATCATGTTCAGTGCAGCCTGGTTCATCTTCAAGATGCTGCCGGCAAGCGTACCATCCCGTAATACGGCTTTTTCGCCTTTTACGAACACCTCCTGTCCGCCTAATGTATAGGTTCCATTTTTCAAGCATTTTGCGCGCATGGCATCCGTAATTAAAATGATGCCTTCTTTCTGTTTTTGCTGAAATGCCAGCTTGATGACGGCAGGGTGAACATGGATGCCGTCGGCAATGACTTCAGCCTTCAGTTCATCATGCAGAAGAGCGCTACCGGCAGTCCCCGGCTCGCGGTGGTGCAGCCCCCGCATGCCGTTGAACAAATGGGTGACATGGGAGAGGCCGGCCTTAATCGCGGCTTCCATCTCTTTGAGTCCGGCGTCGGAATGGCCTGCGGATGCGATGACCCCTGTTTCCTTCAAAAAGGAAATTAGTTCCAAAGACCCTTCCAGCTCTGGCGCAAGTGTGACTAATTTAATGTTATTCCCTGAGATGCGCTGCCATTCTTTAAATAACGAAAGATCCGGCGCTATAATGTCATCCGGCGGCTGGGCGCCGCACCGCTTTTCTGAAATAAAAGGGCCCTCTAAGTGAACGCCTAATACTTCGGCTGTTCCGGGCCGTCCGCCGGCTTCCCTATACCGGTGAACGTTTGCCAGCGCATGCTCGATCGTGGCTTTATCTTGGGTCATCGTCGTCGCAAGGAAGCTTGTCGTTCCTTCTTTCGGCAGGGCTTCAGCCATTGTTTGCAAAGCCTCGGCTGTTCCGTCCATGACATCTGCGCCGTTTGCCCCGTGAATGTGGACATCGATCATGCCCGGCAGCACTTTGAAGTTCTCCGGAAATGTCAGCTGTTCTGCCGTTTGTGCGGAAGCTGGAATATCAGCCATTGGTCCGTAAGCCTCGATTTTTTCTCCATTCGTCAGAAGAAAACCGTCTTCTATCATTCCATTTTCACTGTAAATATGAAGATGTTTAAAAATATAGCGTTGAGATGGTTTGGTTTTCACAGTCAAAAGTCCTTTCTTGAAAACGTTATCATCAGTATAGAACATTACAACTCTAGTTGTCTAGACCAATAAGTGAATTATTTTTGTCAAATCTGATCATACGGCATCACGGTTTATTTGGCCGCTGGTTTGTCAGGTTATATTCAAAAAAAAAGCCGGCTTATCTGCCGGCTTCGTTATGCTGCTTTAGCATAGATATATTGATTTCTTCCCGCACCGAGTCCTGCACCGATCAAAGCGACCAGCGCGCCGATGAACAGTAAAATCGGTCCGTTCCATGAGTGCATGTGATCGTAAAGAAAACCGACAAAGCTTGGACCAATCGCTGCCAGCAAATATCCGGCGGATTGCGACATCCCTGATAATGCCGCGGCTTGATCGGCATTTTCGCTTCTCAGCCCGATTAAAGTCAAGGCTAAACTGATGCTGGACCCTTGTCCAATTCCGATTAAAATGACCCATAGCGTCAGCATCGCTGTACTGCCTCCGTACAATAGCCCTGACATCCCCGCCAAGTATAGGATGCCGAGGGCGAGCACGATGCTTTTCTGGTTTTGAAACCGCCCGGCGAGAACCGGAGTCAAAAATGTCGACGGGAGGCTGGCAAACTGCATCAGCGACAGCATCCAGCCGGCAAGCGACATGCTCATCCCGTGCGAGCGGAGAATTTCAGGCAGCCAGGCGATCGTGCAGTAAAACAAAAACGACTGTATGCCCATAAAGAATGTGACCTGCCAGGCAATTTTCGAGCGCCAGACCGTTTGGCCGTCTGCCTTTAAGCTGACCGTGCGGTTTCCCGTATCATGATAGCGGAGCTGGGGAACCCAGATCAAAATCGCAACAAACGCGAGGCCCGCCCAAACCATGAGCGACGCGCTCCATCCCCACGCTAAGCCGTGCGACAACGGAATGCTGATCCCTGATGCGAGCGCCGCAAAAATCGACATGGCTGTTGTATAGAAACTTGTCATAATTCCCGCTTTGTCAGGAAATTTATGTTTGATCAGGCTGGGCAGCAGCACATTGCAGATTGCGATGCCGACTCCGATCAATGCGGTTCCTGCAAATAATGTAATAGATTCTCCGTAAGAGCGCAGCAAAATTCCGATCAATAAGATGACCAATCCGACCCAGAGGGTTCTCTCATTGCCAAGCTTCTGTCCGAGCTTAGGGGCGACCGGGGACAGGACGGCGAACGATAACAGCGGCAGCGTCGTCAAGAAGCCGGCCATGCCGTTCGTCAAATCCATATCCGAGCGGATCGAACTGATCAATGGCCCGACAGCTGTAATAGCCGGTCTTAAATTAAAAGCGATAAATATGATTCCTGCAATCAAAAAGATATTGTTCAAACGGGCGCGTCGAGCGTCAATGTAATGCATGCTGTATTCTCCTTTGCTTCCAGGTGGAAAAGTGACATGAAAAAGAAACCCGGACCATCATCCAAGGTTACTATTGATCTTTCTTCTGAATTTCGGCAATTTTCGCAAGCAGGATATGCTGCGGCAAATGCATGATTTGTTCAAGAGGAAGATTTAAGGTTTCCGAAAGTTTTTGCGCCGTTTCGGCAGAAATTTGTAAAGGTTTCATAAAGTCCTCCATTTTATATTGTACCCCAGCGCGCAGAGTACGCAACAGTGAATATTGACTCCAATATATATTGTAACATCATATGACAAGTGAGTTGGAAGAAAAAGAAAAAAGCGATATAAATAAAGCGGAGGTGATCGTCTTGAAATCGACGATATCGGAGCTGAAAAAGAAATTGTATGAACAGCAGATCAGAGCAAAAGGGCTTTACACATTTGAAGAGTACAAAGATATGCGCAATGTGCTGCAAACGCTGCGGATGAAATTTGCGGCCTATGAAGAATGGGATTTGTACCAACATGCGACCGATTTGATGGTCAGCATTCTCTTGAAAAACAGTTGGAACAGCCGGGTGGATTAATTGTGGAATCTTTAAAAAAACACCTCGGCCGAGGTGTTTAATAAGACCGTTCGTCTTCTTTGTTGTCCTGCCGGTCATAGATGACAAGCTTCGCAGGACGGTTCTCTTTCGCCATCTCTTCTCCTTTTTCCACGGCCTCTGTCCTTGTATCATAAAGCTCAACAGGCGCCGTATCTTCCAGTTTCAAAAACCACCCGTCTGTCTCGGCATTTGGTGATACCGTATAAACCTTCATGAAAAACAACCTCCCGAAACTTGTTTACTGATTTGTTTCCCGTATAGATCAGGGAAGCAAACATTCCGACAGCTGTTCTCCCTTTCTATGAAAATATTTCTACAACATGCGATTCTGCAAGAGTCTATTTTTTTTCTGTAAAAATGGTAAAATAGACGTTGGGTTATTTTTAAATGGGAGGACGGTGCTTAACATGACAGATCTTCTGAATGACAGGCTGCCGCCGCAAAATATCGAAGCCGAACAGGCCGTGTTAGGTGCTGTTTTTTTAGAACCATCAGCTTTAACTTTGGCGTCAGAAGTCTTGATTCCAGATGATTTTTACAGAATGTCGCACCAAAAAATATTTAACGCCATGCTTGTTCTTGGAGACCGCGGCGAGCCTGTAGACCTGGTGACGGTGACATCAGAGCTTGCGAACACGGACCTTCTGGAAGAGGTTGGCGGCATTTCTTATTTGACGGATATTGCAAATTCTGTGCCGACTGCGGCTAATATAGAGTATTATGCAAAAATCGTGGAAGAAAAATCGATTCTCCGCCGCTTAATCCGTACAGCAACGACGATTGCCCAAGACGGATATACAAGGGAGGATGAAGTCGAAGACCTCTTAAGCGAAGCAGAAAAAACGATTATGGAAGTCGCCCAGCGCAAAAACTCCGGGGCCTTTCAAAATATTAAAGATGTTCTCGTTCAAACCTACGATAATATTGAACAGCTCCACAACAGAAAAGGGGACATCACCGGGATTCCGACAGGTTTTACCGAGCTTGACAGGATGACGGCGGGCTTTCAAAGAAACGATTTGATCATCGTAGCCGCCCGTCCGTCAGTCGGCAAAACCGCTTTTGCCTTAAACATCGCCCAAAACGTGGCGACGAAAACCGATGAAAGCGTCGCGATCTTCAGCCTTGAGATGGGCGCCGAGCAGCTGGTCATGCGGATGCTCTGTGCGGAAGGCAACATCAACGCCCAGAATCTCCGGACCGGAAACCTGACGGAAGAGGATTGGGGCAAGCTGACAATGGCGATGGGAAGCTTATCAAACAGCGGAATTTTCATCGATGACACACCGGGAATCCGCGTCAGCGAAATCCGTTCCAAGTGCAGACGTTTAAAGCAGGAGAACGGCCTCGGCATGATTTTGATCGACTACCTGCAGCTGATCCAAGGAAGCGGCAGATCAAGTGACAACCGCCAGCAGGAAGTATCGGAAATATCCCGTGCGCTGAAAGCGCTGGCGAGGGAGCTTGAAGTTCCGGTCATCGCCCTTTCACAGCTTTCCCGGGGCGTCGAACAGCGCCAGGATAAGCGTCCGATGATGTCGGACATCCGGGAATCGGGAAGTATCGAGCAGGACGCCGATATCGTTGCGTTCCTGTACCGTGATGATTACTATGACAAAGAATCTGAGAATAAAAACATCATTGAAATCATTATTGCAAAACAAAGGAACGGCCCGGTCGGGACCGTCTCACTCGCTTTTGTAAAAGAATATAATAAGTTCGTCAACCTGGAACGCCGGTTTGATGACGCGGGTGTTGCGCCTGGTGCATAAATCCCTGAGACATGTTCTCAGGGATTTTTCTTTTTTCTTGCATTGCGGTTTTTACCGATTTCAAATAAACCCGTCGCTGTTAATCCGGCCAGTCCTCCTGACCATAAACGGAGCACCAGTTCAAGGTCTGTAAAAGGATATGCTGCGGCACCGATCAGCAAACCTATCAAGAGTGAAACGAGCGGAATCAAATTTTTCGGCACTTTGAACGTCTTCTTCACCAATTCGACCAGCGCCAAAATAATCGGCGATAAAACAGATGCAAAAATTAATACCGTCTCCATCGGCATCTCCCTCCTTACTTATTGAATATTTGTGTTGCCGGTTTTTTATGTGTCTTTGTCCAAGAAAAACGCTTATTTTTAAGATTTGACTTACAGACTGTCTATTAAAAAGAAAATATATGAAATTTGCTTTATAATAACGAACAAATGTGTTTGGTGTTAAAATTAATGTTCGGATTTACGATTGACTTTGCGGGATGACACTGATAAACTGAATGTGTTTGATATTGATATCGTTTGAAAAGGTTAACGGAGGTGCACGGATATGTCTTCAGTAGTTGTTGTAGGTACGCAGTGGGGTGACGAAGGAAAAGGCAAAATCACCGATTTTCTTTCCGAAAACGCAGAGGTAATCGCACGGTACCAAGGCGGAAATAACGCAGGACATACAATTAAATTCAACGGGGTAACGTACAAACTGCATTTGATTCCATCCGGTATTTTTTATAAGGATAAAACGTGTGTGATCGGCAACGGAATGGTTGTTGATCCGAAAGCATTGGTGACGGAGCTGGCTTATCTTCATGAGCGGAACGTCAGCACGGACAACTTGAGAATCTCCAACAGGGCCCATGTCATTCTGCCGTATCATTTAAAGCTTGATGCGGTCGAAGAAGAGCGGAAAGGGGCCAATAAAATCGGCACGACGAAAAAAGGAATCGGCCCGGCTTATATGGACAAAGCCGCTCGCGTCGGAATCCGCATCGCCGATCTGCTGGATAGAGAAGTCTTTGAAGAAAAGCTCGCCCGCAATTTAGAAGAAAAAAACCGTCTGCTGGAAAAAATGTACGATGCGGAAGGATTTAAAATAGAAGACATTTTAGACGAATACTATGAGTACGGCCAGCAGATCAAACAATATGTCTGCGACACGTCCGTCGTCTTAAACGACGCGCTTGATGACGGCCGCCGCGTCTTATTCGAAGGGGCGCAAGGGGTTATGCTTGATATCGACCAAGGAACATATCCGTTTGTTACATCTTCAAACCCTGTCGCCGGCGGCGTAACGATCGGCTCAGGTGTGGGACCGACAAAAATCCAGCATGTCGTTGGTGTATCGAAAGCTTACACAACGCGTGTCGGAGACGGGCCGTTCCCGACAGAGCTGAACAATGAGATCGGAGACCAAATCCGTGAGGTCGGCCGCGAATACGGAACAACTACAGGGCGCCCGCGCCGCGTCGGCTGGTTTGACAGCGTGGTTGTCCGCCATGCCCGCCGCGTCAGCGGAATTACCGACCTTTCATTAAATTCAATTGACGTATTGACCGGTATTGAAACATTGAAAATCTGTGTCGCTTACAAATACCGCGGCGAGATCCTCGAAGAGTTCCCGGCAAGCTTAAAAGCGCTCGCTGAATGTGAGCCTGTCTATGAAGAAATGCCGGGCTGGACAGAAGATATCACAGGAGCGAAAAGCTTGAGCGATCTGCCTGAAAATGCCCGCCATTATCTAGAGCGAGTTTCTCAGCTGACAGGCATTCCGCTTTCTATTTTCTCAGTCGGTCCTGACCGCTCTCAAACAAATGTGGTGAGAAGCGTTTATCGTCCGAACTAAATTCCAGAAGAGCCTCTGCAGTTCGCAGGGGCTTTGTTTTTCAAGGACAAGGAGGGCAAACGGGTGGAACGTGTCGATGTTGTATATTCATTCGTGGAAGAGAACGGAAACATCCTGATGGTGAAAAATAAGAAAAATCAATCGTGGACGCTGCCGGGCGGCAAGGTGGAAGCTGGAGAATCGCTAACAGAAGCCGCGGCGAGAGAAATGAAGGAAGAAACAGGCTATGGAATTCAGCCTCTTGATATATTAGCTATAAATGAAGCGATTATCGGCGGCGAGCATGTATATTTCATCGTCTTTAGAGCCCGGATCACCGATCGTCCGGATGGCATCACGTTTGACGAGAACATTGTTGAAGCCAAGTGGATGCCGCTTCATGAAGCTGACCGGCTGCTGTCTGTATTCCATCCGAACGGAATCATGCACTGGCTGAACCGCGAAGGGGCGGAGTATCATCACGAAGGGAAAAAATAATAGAAAAAAATAAAAAAATATATTGCCACTTCTGTTCGTTCTATGATAATATAAATCTCGTTGTTGCGAAAACAACGAAACGAGCCATTAGCTCAGTTGGTAGAGCACGTCCGAATAAGCTTCGGAGAATTCGCTTCAGCGTACACATCGAGAGACATCTCGAAAAAGCTTCCTGAGATGTGGACGTCGTTATTTCAGATTAAATCTAAGGGTGTATTTTAATCTTGAGCCATTAGCTCAGTTGGTAGAGCATCTGACTTTTAATCAGAGGGTCGAAGGTTCGAGTCCTTCATGGCTCACCATTTCCCTGGCCCGTTGGTCAAGCGGTTAAGACACCGCCCTTTCACGGCGGTAACACGGGTTCGAATCCCGTACGGGTCATTGATTTACTTTAGCGTAATTGCTAAATCCCCGCTTGCTCCGGAGGAGACCACGATTCTTCTCCGAAGCAGGTACTGTAAATATGCAAGGTCCGGTAGTTCAGTTGGTTAGAATGCCTGCCTGTCACGCAGGAGGTCGCGGGTTCGAGTCCCGTCCGGACCGCCATTTTAAAAAAGTTACATACCTGGCTCGGTAGCTCAGTTGGTAGAGCAACGGACTGAAAATCCGTGTGTCGGCGGTTCGATTCCGTCCCGAGCCACTCTAAAGCGCGTCTGTTTTTAAGCAGATGCGTTTTCTTTTAGCTGAAAACAAGGAAATAAAATGCTGAAGGAATAAAAAGGGGAAAAAAGGGAGGCCGGTAACCCGGCCGAAGAAGAAGACGTTACTATATAGACGGTCTTGAAGGGGAAGATGTTTCATTTTTCAGTAAAAAAAGTCACAAAAATTTAATTGTTGTGATAAAAGCGGAAAAATAGCAGGTGGATTTAATTTCCAAACGTTTTCCTTTGAACTATTTTTTTAACTTTTGCTTCATAAACGTTATAATGTATAAGAAATCTATTTTCTAGAAAGTGTTTTTTAATGAAGACATGCAGTGTACTTGATATAAAACTTAGGCAGCCATCCGCTGGCTGTATTGTATCCAAACTCTGAACCAGGGGGAACGAATAATGGAAAAAAAGATACTAGTTGTAGATGATGAAAAGCCGATTGCTGATATTTTAGAGTTTAATCTGAAAAAAGAGGGCTATGAAGTCCATTGCGCATACGACGGCAATGAAGCGCTTCAGATGGTTGAGGATCTCAACCCTGATATGATTCTGCTCGACATCATGCTTCCGAACAAGGACGGTGTGGAAGTGTGCCGTGAAGTCCGCAAAAAATATGATATGCCCATCATTATGCTGACAGCAAAGGATTCGGAAATCGATAAAGTCATCGGTCTTGAACTGGGAGCTGACGACTATGTGACAAAACCGTTCAGCACTCGCGAACTGCTCGCGCGTGTCAAAGCGAACTTGAGAAGACAGAACACAGCGGCTCCTGCCGAAGAAGAATCGTCTTCAAACGAAATTCAAATCGGATCGCTCGTCATTTTTCCGGATGCCTACGTCGTTTCAAAACGAGACGAGACAATCGAACTGACGCATCGGGAATTCGAACTGCTGCATTACCTTGCTAAACATATCGGGCAGGTCATGACGCGTGAGCATCTGCTGCAAACCGTGTGGGGATACGACTACTTTGGAGATGTCCGGACAGTTGACGTTACGGTCAGACGCCTTCGCGAAAAAATCGAGGATAATCCGAGTCACCCAAGCTGGATCGTCACAAGGCGCGGTGTCGGCTACTATTTGAGAAATCCGGAACAGGACTAATACCGAAATGAATAAAGTCAGTTTTTTCCGCTCGATTCATTTTAAGTTTACCTTAATATACGTTCTGCTGATTATCGTTGCCATGCAGATTATCGGCGTCTACTTTGTCAATGAGATGGAGAAGTCACTTCTTAAATCATATAATGACTCTCTTGACCAGCGGGTGAACAACCTCTCGTATTATCTGGAACAGGAAATGACGAAGGATAGAAGCACGTCTTCCTCGACTACCTTGAAAGAAGACGCAGAGCGGATTCTAAATGATTTCAGCAAGGAAGGCGAAATTCTCGAAGTCAGTCTGATTGATAAAAGCTATGAAGTCATCGCGACCTCCAATCCTTATAACCGGGAGGTGGCGGGGAAAAAGACAACAGAGGGCATTATTAAAAGGACACTGCTTGTCGGTATTCCGTACGAAAACAAATTTTTCGACCCGGAGCGTGACAGCAAAGTGCGGATTTCAGTCACGCCGATTAAAAAATCGAATCAAGAGACGATCGGGGCCATTTATGTCGTGGCATCGATGGATAATGTCTACAATCAAATCCGGACGATCAACACCATTTTAGCGTCTGGAACTTTTATTGCGCTTGGAATCACTGCATTCCTCGGAATTTTTGTCGCGCGAACGATTACACATCCGCTGTCAGATATGAGAAAGCAGGCCATTGAACTGGCGAAAGGAAATTTCTCAAGAAAAGTCAGGAAGTACGGAAACGACGAAATCGGCCAGCTGGCCACAACGTTTAATTATTTAACGAGAGAGCTGAAAGAAGCTCAATCCATGACAGAAGGCGAACGAAAAAAACTATCTTCTGTTATTGCCTATATGACAGACGGGGTTATCGCGACAAACCGAAATGGCGCGATTATTTTGCTTAATACGCCGGCACTGGAGCTTTTAAATGTTTCACGTGAAACGGCTCTCGAAATGCCGATCACCTCACTGCTCGGCCTTGAAGATGAATACACGTTCGAAGATTTGGTTGAACAGCAGGACTCGCTCCTTCTTGAAATTGAACAGGAAGAACGGACGTCTGTGCTTCGCGTCAATTTCTCGGTCATCCAAAAAGAGCACGGAAAGATTGATGGGTTGATTGCGGTTATTTACGATGTCACAGAACAAGAGCAGATCGATCAAGAACGGAGAGAATTTGTGGCAAATGTCTCCCACGAACTCAGAACGCCGCTCACCACAATGCGCAGCTATTTAGAAGCGCTTGCGGAAGGCGCGTGGCAGGATCCAAACATTGCGCCGCGCTTCTTGAATGTGACACAGAATGAAACAGAGCGCATGATCAGACTTGTCAACGACTTGCTGCAGCTTTCTAAGTTTGACAGCAAGGACTACCAATTCAATAAAGAATGGATTCATTTTATCCGTTTCTTCTCATTGATTATTGAGCGCTTTGAAATGACGAAAGAGCAGCATGTTGAGTTTATCAGCAATCTGCCGGATAGAGAATTGTATGTTGAAATCGATCCGGACAAGATTACGCAAGTGCTGGATAATATCATTTCAAATGCATTGAAATATTCCCCTGAAGGAGGCCATATCACGTTCTCTGTTGATGTAAATGAAGAAGAAGAGCTTCTTTATATCAGTGTCAAAGACGAAGGTGTCGGCATTCCGAGAAAAGACATGGAGAAGATCTTCGAGCGTTTCTACCGTGTCGATAAAGCCAGAACAAGAAGACTCGGCGGTACGGGGCTTGGTCTTGCGATCGCAAAAGAAATGGTACAAGCCCATGGCGGCGACATTTGGGCCGACAGTATCGAAGGAAAAGGAACAACGATCACATTTACCCTGCCATATAAAGAAGAACAAGAGGATGATTGGGATGAAGCGTGAAACAATTAAAACGATAATACTGTCCCTTTTGGTTTTGATCAGTCTTCTTTTTACTTTTAATATTTGGGGATTTCAGGGGAATTACGAAAAAGTGGAAGATTCACAGGCTCAGGTCAGCGATAAACAGCCGATTACAAATCAGACAAAGTTGCTAAATGAAGCCGTCAAACCGCAGCAAATGTTCATTCATGAGAATGGACAGCATTATTTGCTGAATGATACGACGCTCTATTCTCAGCTCTGGGACGACATGAGCCGATGGGAAGTCAAATCGTTAAAGGATATCTCGGACAAATTTGACAGGCAGCAGTTCAAAAACTGGCTGTACGCTAAAAATAAAGACTCCAAATTGGATCTCGTTTTTAGCGACAATATTCCAATCGATGTGCTGCAGCCGCTTTTCAAATGGTCCGCCAACTCTTATGAATACAACTCTTTTGACAGAATCGTTCTTCCTTTCAATGAAGGACGGGGCATGAAAAAAATCTACTTTGTATCCTTCAGCAAAGAGACGGTTGTTGAAGCGGTGATTGAATCGGCAAATTACCGCAACATCCTTGCAGACATTGAAAAAGAAAAATCGCAGATGCCTCTTTACGAGGACTTTGCAATCAATTCTCGCAGAGATGTCTTGCTTCCGGTTAATAGGCTGAAGCTGTCTGAAAAAGAGTATTTTACAGAAACGATCAGCCCGACGCGTTTTAAAAAAGCTTTATTTGATGATCCGCAAACCGTCCGGCAGGAAACCAACTTAAACCGACCGGTATATACGGATGGAACAAGCCTTTTGGAGGTCTACTCGAACAACAGGCAGATTAAGTTCCAGCACCGCAACCTGGAACCGAGTTCTGCTTATCAAAATGGAGAGCTGATCAATAAAAGCTTTAAATATTTAAACGACACGGGAAGCTGGACGGATGATTATCAATTTTTCGGCTTGAATGAAAATCAGCAGATCAACTTTAATCTGTTTATGGATCAGCTGCCGGTCGTTAACAGCCAAAACCAGCCTTTCGGAACGACAGCGATTGAACTTCGCTGGGCAAACAACGACATATTGGATTATAAACACCCAACATATGTCTTGGGCGCAAACGCTAATCCGGTCAGCAAAAAGGATAAAGAAATCATGAGCGGAGAAGAATTGATTCAGTTCCTGCAAGACAATGAAGAGTATGACTTTGATAAGATTGAGCAAATCTTTCCTGCCTATGAAATGGTCTCAGTATCAGAGGAACAAGACCCTCTTGTAAAACTTGTACCGACTTGGTGCATTAAAATAAACGGTACGATAAAGCCGGTATCAAAGAAAGATTCAGCGGTGAAGGAGGGCATTGAGAGTGGAGTGGAATAGAACAAAAACAATCTTCATTATCGTCTTCCTCATCCTTGATATCTTTTTGGCCTTTCAATACTTTGATAAGCGCAGCAACAATCAGTTTCCGATTTTAGAAAAATCAACGCTGCAGGAAGATATGAAAGCAGACCACATTTCATATGGCAACTTGTCTAAAGAGACGTCAAAAGGTTCCTCAATCTCTGCACAAAAGCGAGTCTTTAAGCAAAGCGAGATTAAATCGTTAAAAGGGCAAAAGCCGAAGGCGTTAATGAATACCGCAAAAGAGAACGCTTTGACGGAAATAGAAATGGAATTTGAAACACCCATTGCACTTCCGAAAGCGGATATGGAGACAAAAGCAAGGGAAATCGTGAACGAAGAGATTATCGACGGCAACAAGTACAAGCTTTGGAAAGTCGATAAATCGGGAAAACAGATCGTTTTCTTCCAAACCTATAATGGAAATTACATTTTTCAGGATCGGCAAAACGATGATAACACAGAGATGGGCGAAGTCGTTCTGTACCTGAATAATAAAAACGAAGTTGTTTCATATAAGCAGTCGATGCTGCAGGATATAAAAGAAGTCAAAACGGAAAGTTTGATCTCCGCAGTCGGAGCGGTTGAAGCTTTGTACTATCCGGATTATTTGAAGAAGTACAGCAAAATTAAATCAGCCGAGCTTGGCTATTTCACGCAGTATCCGCTGGCAAGCGCGCAAATTTTCGTGCCCGTTTGGCGGATCGAAGTGGAGCGCAAAACGGACGATAAAACCATTCACGAAGAATTTATCGTGGATGCACGGGATGGAGCGCTTCTTCAATCACAAGAGAAAAAGGAAAAATCATAATGGAGTGAGAAACCATGAGCCTGCAATTTAGCGTACTTGCGAGCGGGAGTACCGGTAATGCTTTATATTTGGAAACCGATGACCACGCTTTTTTAGTTGACGCAGGACTTAGCGGGAAGGCGATGGAAGGGCTGATGGCGCAAATTGATCGAAAGCTTGATCAGCTTGACGGCATTTTTGTTACGCATGAGCACAGTGATCATATAAAAGGACTTGGTGTGCTGGCAAGAAAATATGAGCTGCCCGTTTACGCCAATGAAAAAACGTGGAAGGCGATGGAAGGGCATATCGGCAAAATGGATAACGGCCAAAAATTCGTGTTTCCAATGGAAACCGTCAAATCGTTCGGCTCCCTCGATGTCGAATCGTTTGGCGTATCCCACGACGCCGCAGAGCCGATGTTTTATGTTTTTCATTACAATGGCCGAAAGCTCGCTTTGATTACGGATACGGGCTATGTCAGCGACAGAATGAAAGGCATTATCCGCTCGGCAAACGCTTTTGTTTTTGAAAGCAATCATGATGTCGGCATGCTGCAAATGGGCCGCTATCCGTGGAACATCAAGCGCCGGATCTTAAGCGACGTCGGACATGTATCCAATGAGGACGCAGCACTCGCAATGACTGATGTAATCGGTGATGAGACATCGAGAATTTATTTGGCTCATTTAAGCCAGGACAACAACATGAAAGAGCTGGCGAGAATGTCCGTCCAGCAAACGTTGGCTGCCAAAGGATTTGCAGCGGGAGAAACGTTTGACTTATATGATACCGATCCTAAGAAACCGACACCTCTTGTAGCGGTGTAAATTTTACTGATTGAATGATTAATCTGCGGGCAGATGATCCACACTATATACATATATCGTTCCTTGAAAGGATTTGAATATAGTGGAGTTTAATCATGATGAGGAAAAATTCGTTCGGGAAAAGCCGGTGAGAAATTGGAGAAGCTTTTTGTTTTCAAGCCTGGTCGGCGCCGTTATCGGCGCTCTTTTAACAGTGTTTGCCCTGCCGTATCTCTCGCAGCAGGGATGGCTGCCGTACAATCTGCAAGTCATTGAAGCGCGCGGAGGTCAAGGAGCTCAGCAGGGCGGTGCGGTCCGCAATGTATCCGTCAACGTGAACAATGAAGTCACACAAGTGGTCTCTAAGGTTTCTGATTCTGTTGTCGGCGTTATCAACATCCAAAAAACCGGTGTATGGGATGGAGACAGCGAAGCGGGAACAGGCTCGGGCGTTATTTATAAAAAGGACGGCAAAACATCCCACATTGTGACCAACCACCATGTCATTGAAGGGGCATCCCAAATTGAAGTCAGTCTGAATGACGGAACGCGGATTCCGGCAAAACTGATCGGCAGTGATAAACTGATGGATCTGGCCGTCCTGCAAGTCAGCAGCAATAAAATAAAAGCGGCTGCTGAATTCGGAGATTCTGATAAAGTGAAGACAGGCGAGCCTGTCATCGCGATTGGAAACCCGCTCGGCCTGCAGTTTTCAGGGTCTGTTACACAAGGAATCATCTCAGGAACCGAACGCGCTGTTCCGGTCGATTCAAACGGAGACGGACAGCCGGACTGGAATGCCGAAGTATTGCAGACGGATGCTGCCATTAACCCGGGCAACAGCGGAGGCGGACTGTTTAATATTGATGGAAAAGTCATCGGCATTAATTCGATGAAAATCGCTGAATCAGCCGTCGAAGGCATCGGTCTGAGCATCCCTGCCAACCTTGCCATTCCGGTTATCGAAGATTTGGAAACGTACGGAGAAGTAAGACGGCCGTATTTCGGAATTGAGATGAAATCACTTGGCGATATTGCAAGCTACCACTGGCAGGAAACGCTTAAACTGCCGAAAGACGTAACATCAGGGGTTGTTGTAATGGGCGTTCAGCCGGTGTCTCCTGCAGGCAGAGCCGGTTTGAAAGAGCTTGATGTCATCGTCGAATTCAACGGTGACCGCGTTTACGATATCGTTGATCTGCGTAAAAAGCTTTACACCAAAAACGTCGGCGATAAGGTGAAAATCAAATACCTGCGGGGCGGAAAAGAAAGAACAACAGAAGTAAAGCTGTCACGATCCAAATTGGGAAGCTGATAAAGACAGTCTGGCCGGTACGGCCGGGCTGTTTTTTTATTATGCCAAGTCTGAGGAATGATCGTCAAAAGTCAAAAATGGGATAGTTAGAGAGGAAAATAAGACTTTCCGGATGAATAATCGGGTTTTTAGGGTGTGAAATCGAGGTTTTTGCTTCAATAAAAATGAGAGTTTCTAAAAAATGGACAAAACATCATATTGCGTTTCAATTTCGCGTACGATATGATGATTTAAACATTTTGGCAAAGGCAGATTCACTGCGAAAATCAGGGCGGAAAGGGAGATAGGATGAGTCAGCATGCACTTGTATTACAATCTGATTTTGGCCTTGATGACGGGGCGGTAAATGCGATGTACGGTGTGGCTTATTCAGTTGACAGTTCACTCCGGATTTTTGATTTGACGCACAACATTCCCGTTTTTCACATTTGGGAGGCTTCCTATCGGCTGCTGCAGTCCGTTTCTTATTGGCCTGAAGGCACTGTCTTCGTGTCTGTCGTCGATCCAGGTGTCGGTTCGGAACGCCGCAGCGTCGCAGTCAGAACCTCTTCCGATCAATATATCATCACACCGGACAACGGAACACTCACCCATATCAGCCGGCAGAATGGGATTGTCGAAGTGCGCTATCTTGATGAAGCGCAAAACAGGCTTCCGAGATCAGGCGAATCACATACTTTCCATGGACGCGACATTTACGCTTACACCGGGGCAAGACTGGCAGCCGGGATTCTCAGCTTCGACCGGATCGGTCCTGAAGTTTCAACAGATTCCATCGTCAAACTTCCGGTCATGGAAGCTTATATCGAAAATGATTGGATAACCGGAACGATCGACATTTTAGATATCCGGTTTGGAAACCTTTGGACAAATATCAGCCGTAAACTGTTCAAGTCACTTGACGTTCAATACGGAGATCCTGTGGAAGTGGTTATCAAACACGAGGACACCAAAGTCTATCAGCAAACGATGGCTTTTGGACGGTCGTTTGCTGATATGCCGGTCGGTAAGCCGGTTGTTTATATCAATTCATTAGACCGCCTGGGTATTGCCCTCAATCAAGGATCCTTTGCCAAAACACACCATATTGGCACCGGCATCAACTGGCAGATTTCTCTTCAAAAAAGTATACAGCGGTAAACAAAAGAGCCTGAATTCCAATCAGGCTCTTTGTTTTTTGTTTCATTCTTATGACATAAAAACGGTTGTCACACATTTTTCAGCTAATCGAGAAGGCGGCAATCCTTTTTAAAAAATAGTACATTTGTCATATTGGTACCTAAGTCATATTGTCTAAAAGCGGAGAAAAGAATATATTGAGGGGGTGTGCCGCTGCTATGAAAAAATTCATTCAATTCATTTGTTTGGAAAACGAGTGTCCGGAGGAATGATATGAACGACAATGTGCAGACTGCGTTGAAAACGCTGTCTAATGTAAAGAGCAGAAGTATCGTGTCCGTTTTTGTGCTATGTCTGATCACACTGGGGGTTTACATACCATACTGGTTTCTATCCAGGAAAAAAAGCTTCGATTTGCTGCCTTATCATGATATTCCCTACACCACGTTAAAAGCTATCATATTTTATCATTTATTTTCGATTCCAATTAGAATATCAGCAAAAATCGCTTTTCCTGACATGCATTACAGCCTTTATATGCTGCTCGACCGCGTGATTTTGATTCTGTCCGCAGGTGTTTTGATTTACTGCGCACTGGTGGTGACCGCTTCATTAAACAAGCTCTCAGGCAAAGAACCTGCGAATGGATCCATTTTTGCGTTCCTTTTGAATGTCATTTACATTCAGCACAGAATCAATAAACTTTCCGAGCCGAAAAGCGAATGGCTGAGCAAAGCATCATGATCAATAAACAAGGAAGTGAAGCACAATTTGATGTTGAAATCAAAAATTAAAATTGACTTAAACAAACCGAGAAAAAAACCGGCAATCCGTTTAATGCCAATGACGGAAGAAGACTTTAAGACATACCATGCCTATTCCATCCAGCATTACGCCATGGAGAAAGTAAAAGCGGGCACATGGACAGTGGCGGAAGCGATGGAGAAAGCAGAAGAGCAATTTGCAGCTCTTTTGCCAAACGGCATTGAAACGAACAACCATCATCTATGGTCAATCAAGGAAGACAGCGAGGATGCCGCAGGCTGGCTTTGGCTCTACGCTGACCCGCACCATCCTCAAAAGGAAGCATTTATTTACGATTTCGGGCTTTATGAAGCGTATCGAGGGCAGGGAATCGGCCAGCAGGCTTTAGCCGTCTTAGAAGAAGAGGCAAAGCAATTAGGAGTCCAAAAGCTGTCCCTGCATGTATTCGCCCATAATAAAAAGGCGAAGCGGCTTTATGAAAAAATGAATTTTGAGACGACGGATTTGCATATGAGCAAGAGGCTGTAAGATCAAGGCTGTGAAGCTTTGATCTTTTTTCATGTCCAATGTTCCACATGAAACACAGTATGTCATTATTCCTATTTGAGAGAGGTGGGAAATAAAGAAAAAAAGACAAAATGATTCGAATGAACCCCTTTATGTTACGCAATGACAGATTGCATATTACAAAGGTAAAAATATGACGAATAATGTCCTATTGATTGTCGAATTTCTGCAGGTGAACACGAAATAAGGATTAGGTAAAATGATATAGTTTTTTTATTCAGGTCAAAAAAAAGAATCCATATACCTAAGAAAATCCCAATTTGACACTTCAATGGATTTTGATTTATTGCATTCAATATAGTACATTTTGATATGGAAAGTGGAAAAGTATAGATGACAAGGATAAAAAGACCTGGAAGAACAGTTTTAAGGAAAGAAGAGTGTTTCAGCATGAGTAAGGAATTAGAAGAATTTCCGAAAATAAAAGCCATATATGCGGTGTTATTAACAATCATAACGTCTGGCATATACATCCCGTACTGGTTTCTTTCAAGAAGAAAGAATTTAGAACGATGCCAAATTAAGCTCCCCTATGTCGCCATTAAAGTGACGCTGCTGCTAAGCGTCTTTTCAATTTTGGAGCCTTTTTGGACTTTTTACTCAATCACATTTCAAAGAGAAGAGTTGCTGCCATACAGCAACAGCATTTTGCTTCTCCCGCTGCGCCCCGGACACAGCTTCCTCCCGCAGCTCTCATTTCTCCTTTTTTGGACGATAAATCTAGTTAGTGCATTTAAGGTTAGAAAATCGTTTATGAGGTTGTCTAAAAAGCCGGTTAACGGGTTTTGGACTTTCATTCTTAACGTTTCATATTTGCAGCATATCACGAATCAGCATTCTTTAGTTGTTCAGGAAAAAAGAGAAGTAGTATAAAAAAAGATTAGAGCATCAGCGAGGGTAGCTGGTGTTTTTTATTTAGGGAAAACAGAGTTATCCAGAGGAATATAAAAAGCTTGTGGATAACCGCGCGAAGTCATGCTAAAACCTACTAACATGTGCATAAATAGGGTATATTGAATAAGGAGCTTTTTTTATAAAAGAGCCCAATGATACAGATATTGGAGGGACTTTTATGAAGTCTTGCGAAGAGCATATTGAAACCGTCATTGACATGTATGTGGATGAAGAAGAATTGGCCCCTGAAATCAGAAAAATCGAACATACACACAGTTTATCCACAACCTGTGAATTGTGCGATAAGCCTGCAGTATATATAGTGGGGAACGAATGATCGGACACTAAATACACAACCTTTATCCACAATTGTGGATAATGCATCTGAATAACTTGTTCTTAAAGTGGGGATGACCTGTGAATATATCAATCGTAGCAATCGGAAAACTAAAAGAAAAATATTTAAAACAAGGAATTGACGAATACATCAAACGGCTTTCGGCATACGCAAAAGTCGACATCATCGAACTGCCGGACGAAAAAGCGCCGGAAAATTTAAGTGACCAGGACATGAAAATCGTCAAAGACAAAGAAGGCGAACGAATCCTCTCCAAAATCAGCCCCGACGCCCACGTCATCGCCTTGGCAATCGAAGGAAAAATGAAAAGTTCGGAAGAATTAGCCGATAATATGGATAGACTCGCCACATATGGAAAGAGCAAGGTAACCTTCCTCATCGGCGGCTCACTCGGCTTGAGCGACGCCGTCCTGAAGCGCGCAGATGAAAAGCTGTCGTTTTCAAGGATGACGTTCCCGCATCAGCTGATGAGGCTGATTTTGCTGGAACAGGTTTATCGGGCGTTTCGGATTAATCGGGGGGAGCCTTATCATAAATAGACAGGATTTTTAACAATATAAAGGGAAGTAATCATCATATCTATTACTTCCTTTCCTTTTATGTAAATAAGAGACTTCCATTTGCCAAAGAGTAGTTTCTTCTCTTTAGCAATGATATAATAGAGGTGAGAAAGTCAATTAAGTTAGGTTTTCACAAATTAATATTGTATATAAAATTTTTTGTCAATGAGGTGTTTTATACATTGATCGACTTTTCAGACTTCTACAAAAAATATAACTTAAAAAGTTATCCATTTGATAAATACACAAGTGAAAAAGAAGTGGAATTTAGCTCAAAATTATTTGTTAAACAGGCTGATTATTCATTAATTAAAGACACTTTCGATAGAGGTGAAACATTAACCTTAATTGGAAATAGAGGAACAGGTAAAACAGCAGTTTTAATGGAGTTGGATAGATCGATTTTAGATCGTTCGAAAAAACTAATTTGTTATATAGATAATTTTGAAGAAATTAAATTTAAAAAATCGACGACTGAAATAAACGAATCCGAATATTATTATTTAATTGCAAAAAAGATTACTATACAACTTGTAGAAAATACTATAGCTAAAAAGAAAGCAATAAGAAAATTAAGCGAAGATGACAAAATATTCTTTTCATATTTAATTTCAGAATTCTTAGATGAAGTAACAAAAGAAAGAATAGTTGAAAAAATAGAAAATATTCAACTCAGCTTTTTGAAAAAATTAGCCAATAAATTCAGTAAAATAATACACTTATTTGCGAATTATGGTGTAGAAGCAGCAACAAGTTCCTTAAATGCAATAATTACCGCCCACTATCCTAAGTTACCACAAATTAACGAAAAACAAATGAAAAATATTTTTCCGTATTTAGAATTCCAAGTTGAAAAAAATTTCAATAATATTGAAAAAGGATTTAGTTTTTTGAAAAGAGTTTGTAAGTTAGTGAACAAAATAGGATTTGATAGAATAATAGTTTTTTTGGATAAGTTGGATGAGGACACTAGATTTGAGAGTGATGCACAAGAAATCGCAAATTTTATAAAGCCCTTGTTGAGTAGCAGTAACTTACAAGAAAACAAGGATATACAATTAGTAACTTCTGTTTGGAAAATACCTTTTAATTATATCAAACACGCGGTTAGAACACAGAAATATAAATTTTATGATCTTGAATGGAAAGATGAAGAGCTTGTTCATGTTTTTAATAAAAGAATTGAAGTATTTACAGATGGTAATCCAATAAAATTTGAGGATTTTTTTGAAGATGTTGAAATAACTCCTGAAATTAAAGAATTGTCAAATAAAAACCCTAGGGATTTATGGCATATATTCAATTATATGTTAAGAGAGCAATTTTTAAATAATTGGCATGAAAATAAATTAGAAAATAAAAATATTGAATTAGCAATGGAAAAATACGTTAAAGAATTTAATTACTTTGAATATTATCCATGAGTTAAAAATGCAAGATCTAATTCTATGGATATATATAAGTATTCTAATCACTTAATAAAATTAACTAGTGACGAATTTACAGCAAACCAGTTAAATTCTGAAGCTGGTACAGGAAGCTCAACGCAAAATTATATTACTAGTATGCAGAGAATAGGTTTAGTAAAAGCATTGGATAGAAAGAGAGCAGGAGGAACCTTATATAAGATAATAGACCCTAAGATTAGATATGCTCGTAAATATAAGCTTAAACTAGAAAAATGAAATTTTCATAGTAAACTATATTTTTAGTCATAGTATAATATAACGGTGTTTATTTGTTATTATACTTTGATAATTACATCTTAGGAAAAAGTACTGGTTTTCCCCAGATACATATCGGATTAAATAATCTAATATTTTATAACAGCATTCGTACTCGATCTATAGTGATATACAATTATCTGTGAGGTTGCCTGTGGGAATAAGTAAGAGTTGCACTTCATTTCATCGTGTTAATTTTACTGTGATTCTCTAATGAGTTTAATTCTTTTATCCATTCATATTTACGGAGGAGTTCGATCCATTTTATTCAATAAAGAAACAGTTAAACACTAGGGGAAGGATTAATCAATTACTGATCAATCCTCTCTCTTGTTGTGTAGAAAGACTACACTCAAATCCACCCCTCCCCCTCAGCAACCTTCGCCGCCTCCGTCCGGTTCTTCGCACCAAGCTTATGCATAATCTCAGAAATATAGTTCCGGACGGTGCCTGCTGACAAAAATAACTCGGCGGCAATTTCTTTCGTCGTCATTCCTAAAGCCGCCAATCGCAGGATTTCCTGCTCGCGTTCGGATAGCGGGTTTACCTTGCGGATGGCATCAAAGGTGAGTTCCGGGCTGAAGATTCGCTTGCCTTCCGTGCATTTTCGGATGGCGTCTGCGAGGTCGTCGATTTCTCCGTCTTTGAGCAGGTAGCCGTGGACATTGCTTTTGACGGCGCGCTCGAAGTAGCCGGGGCGGGCAAATGTTGTTAATATGATAACCTTACTTTTTGAGCCTCGTTTCATCAGCTCTTCTGCCACTTCTAAGCCGCTTTTGACGGGCATTTCGATATCCATGAGGCAGACGTCCGGTTCTAGTTTGAGAATGGCGGTGAGCGCTTCTTCGCCGTTTGTCGCCTGGCCGATCACTTCCATGTCTTCTTCAAGATCAAGCAAGGCCCCCAGCGCGCTTAACAGCATTCTTTGGTCTTCGGCAATAAATAAACGAATCATTGGATTGTTTCCTTTCGTTCAGCTTTCTTTACAATCGGAACGGTGATGTTTAAAACTGTACCGTTATGGGTTGAAACGTCGAGAGCGCCGTCGATTAATGCAAGTCTTTCTTTCATTCCGCGCAAGCCGTTACCAAATGGTGTTTGCTGATCCATCCCCATTCCGTCGTCTTTGATGGTAATGCTTATTTTATCATCTGTTTGAGAGATGGAAATGGTGCAATGGGTGGCGCGGCTGTGTTTGACGATATTTGTGGCGGCTTCGCGTATACCCATGCTGACAATGTTTTGTGTGACAGGAGAGATATTTGAAAAATCGGAACCTCCCATGTATTCGAATGTGATGTCTGCAGCCCGCAGGATTTGCTGGATGTGGATGAGCTCTTCTGCGATCGTTGCCGTTTTCATATCAGACACGAGTTCCCGGACTTGTTTTAAAGCTGCTCTTGATGTGGTTTCCATTTCTCTTGCTTCTTTTCGCGCCCGTTCGGGGTCGCTGGCGATGGTACGCTGGACAAGCTGGCTTTTTAATGTCAGCAGTGAGAGAGTATGGCCAAGTGTATCATGCAGATCACGGGCAATTCGTACACGCTCCTCGCGTTTGACCAGTTCCTTAATTTGCTGATTTGCCTCATCAAGCTCTTGTTCCAGTTCCATGCGGCGGTTCATGGAGCGGATGCCGTATGGTGAAATGAGCATAATCACAAGAAAGGGCAGAAAATAAAAGAGCCGATTTAGCAGGGATGGATCTTTCAGCAGATGATAGATAAAAGGGGCGACCAATACAACAACCAGGCTGGCAAGCCCGCGCCGAAATATCTTTTTTTCCCTGTAATAGCCGATGAAGTTCGCTGAAAAAAAGCCTAAAAAGACTAAATTGATATCATAAAATACAGTGTAGATCAAAATGATCGAAAGCTGGATGGCCAGCCAATAAGTAAATAATTTTTTTTGCGGCGAAATAAAAAAAAGCTGGCGGTACGTCACTAAGAAAAGCAGCACGAGTCCAAAACCGATCAGCTGTTTGATCCCCGAGGTCTGATTCGTCAAATAAGAAATAGGCAGCAGTAAATAGATTAAAAAGATATAGGGAAAAAAGCCGTACCGTTTTGGAAACATGCTGAAGTTTTTTTTCATTCTTGTTCACACCGCTTCTTGTTTTCTTCTTATATATTTAGATAGTAGCATAACAACGATTGAATAGACTAATAGAAAGAGAATACTTTTCCAGTTTGGCATTTGACCTTGAGCGATTTCCCAGGCACCGCTGCCATAATGATAGGACGGCAACCAATAGCCGATATTCTGCATCATTTTTGGCATAATTTCAAGCGGCATCCACATCCCTCCGCATACAGCGAGCCCCATATACAACACATTGCTGATTCCGGCTGCTGTATCCACCTTTTTCATCATCCCGATCAATGTCCCAATCGCCAGGAAGGGGAGCGAGCCCAGCAGGGCCCACAATCCGCACAGGAACCATTCCAACGGGGATAAAGAAACGTCGTTAATCAAGGCGCCGGCTAAGAAGATGACTGTAATCGAAAGAATATGAATGACGCTTTGCCCCGCCATTTGAGCGATAAAATAAATATGGTCGGGAAGAGGCGTTACACGTATGAACGTCGACCATCCTTGGGTCCGTTCTTGAACCATGCGGATGCCAAGCGTCATGATCGAAGAGCCCATGATGCTGAATGTTGTCATTGACATTAAATAATGCGCATTCCAAGCCGCAGGGTCCGGAGCATTCGTATTGACGACATTTGTAAAAATATAATAAAAAGCAATCGGCATGGCCAATGACCAAAAGACAAAATATCGGTTTCGAAGCATTCTTTTGATTTCCATTCTGCATTGCATCTGAAATACATTCATTTTACATCGTCTCCTTTGCCTGTCAGCTGGCGAAACGCCTCTTCAAGGTTTCCGCGTTCAATTTGAATATCATAAGCGCCGATCTTTTCTGCGAAAATGAGTTCCAATATTTTGTCAGTATTAACCGTGTCGATGTAAACCCGGTTGTTTTTACGAAAAATCTGTTTGATTTCCGGGTGCTGATACAGCTTTTCAAGCGACTGTTCGGGATCGACTATAAATGAAACTGAATGCTTCGATATTCTTGATTTTATTTGGAGCGGCGTCCCGTCAGCTACTATGCTGCCGTCTTTAAACAGC
Organism: Bacillus sp. J41TS8; assembly: GCF_018333035.1. Lineage (NCBI taxonomy): Bacteria > Bacillati > Bacillota > Bacilli > Caryophanales > Bacillaceae > Bacillus > Bacillus sp. J41TS8. The sequence goes on along the minus strand of NZ_BORF01000012.1, from coordinate 107,363 downwards.
AAGATTCGTTGCGCGGCATCATCTGCTTCCTGTAAGTAGTGTGTAGAAAAAATGATCGTTTTTCCTTGCTCTGCGAGCGTTTGAACCGTTTGCCAAAAGCGGTTTCTTGAAGTGATATCCATTCCGACCGTGGGTTCGTCAAAGATCATCAGTTCTGGATCGCCGGCAAGCGCCAAGGCAAAGCCGAGACGCCGCTTTTGCCCACCTGACAATTTTTCCGCCTGTGTTTTTAAATCCTTGTCTGTCAAACCTGTCAACGCTCTAAGCTTTTGAAAGGATAGAGGCTTTGGGTAGTAGCTCCTAACGAGTTCGATGATTTCACCTGCACGCAAACCAGGCATGACGCTGACTTCCTGCAGCATCGTGCCGATTTTTTCACGCACCCGTTTTTCATGCGGCATGGAACCGAATAATGTGATATTGCCTGCCGTCGGTTTTAACAGCCCCAATATCATAGAAATCGTTGTTGTTTTCCCGGCGCCGTTTGGCCCTAGAATGGCTATAATTTCTCCTTTTTTAATTGAAAAATCTATCTGATTAACCGCCGTTTTTTGGCGGAATGTCTTTGTCACATTCGTCAAGCTCACAACATCGCTCATGGCTTACAGACCACCTCCTGATTTACTCATTCCATTGTATAAGCTGAGGGAGGCGGATTTTAGTAAGTGATGTCATGAAAATCGGGTGACAAATGTCATTTTTTTAAACAATGTGCAGAAGGAATCGAAGGTGTAAAGCAAATGAAGTAGGGGGGATTACGGTAAGTAAACGAGCAGAGCGCCATCATCAACGCATCATGGAGATAGAGAGAGCGGTCTTTAATTGTGAAAGAAGCTCTCTCTACTTAAAAGGAGAGTCTTAGCCATTATGATTAACCGGATACTTCCTCCCGTTCTTCACAATCTTCTCTTCTACAATCTCTTTCACGTCCAGTCCAAGATCGTTACATAACATGAATGAGTAGATTAAAACATCTGCGATTTCTTCACGGATGTTTTCTTTATTTGCTTTGAGTGCTTCTTCACTGCTGATCCATTGGAAGTCTTCGAGCAGCTCGGCTGCTTCGATGGAGATTGAGATGGCGAGGTCTTTTGGGTTATGGTATTGTCTCCAGTTTCGTTCATCTCTGAATTCGTTGATTGCGTTGATTAGGTTTTGGATATCACTCATGATGATTTTCCCCTTTCTAACTCGAGTAGTCTTTTTCTTAATTTAGGGTCTGTCGCATAAATATAGAGGCCGTGAATGCCCCGTTTCATCAGGACATTTATTGAATTTAAGATAATTTGTTCTTTAACTTGTTCATTCTGTTCTGGCGACAAATCTGTACGAGAAATGAATGCCCCTGTATCTTTGTATTTGGAAGTATTAATTACCAGTTCGTCGTTGTCTTCATCATAGCTTACGGAAGGGCCGAGAACGACGCCGACGTAATTTAAATCAAACCCTTGAACAGTATAAATGGAGCCGACTTCTTTAATTGAAGTCGGATTTTCGGCCCATGTCACTTTATCCTGGGTGCTGTTCCAGGGCATGTTAATCCCTTCTTCATCAACGATGTACGTCTTTTTATCTTTTTTATGTAAATAATCAAATGTCGAGACAATCCGAGAGAGCCCGTCTTTGTTGTTTTTACTTTCAATGGCTTTCTTAAACGCAGCAGCATCATCGAATATTTTTAGCTCGAAGGAGGAGTCTTCAGTCGGCAAAGAAAGAATTTTCTTTTCAACAAAGCTGTCAATCCACTTCATCGTTTCTGGATTGGCATTCATTCTCATTTGGTCTGTAAGTTTCACAGTTTTCGCATCATACTGATTGATGATTTCTTCGAGCAATCTATCGTTCCAATAACTTTTAATCTTTAAGACTTGTTTTGGATCAAAGATCACAACAGTGATTTTACTTCGCTTAATGATCTCATCCAGCTGGTTTTGGTAGCGGAAATTGTTATAGGAATCTTCCTTTGTCAGAAGCAGATGAGCTTCGTCTACTAATACGATATCCGCTGTTGCTCCCGTCTTGGTTTTCTCATTAATAAATGTTGTCGGCTTCATGAAACTCTTTTTCTTTAAATTCGGTAAGCTGTTGGCGATGCTTTTATAGGTTTTCAGCATTTCGCTATGATTCACCAGCAAGTAATTATCTGTTTCTTCCAAAAAAGAGTCTTCGCTCTTAGCTAAATCTTGAATTGTATTAAACAGGGAGCTTAACAGGACACTTTTCCCTGTGCCGGCGTCTCCTTCAATAACAATGACATGATTTCCTTCTTTTTGTATATGTTCTTTACAGAAATCAAGGATCTTCTTTTTAATATCAAGCTGCTGAGGCGAGAGCTCTTTATAAGGAGATAATTTATAAATGTCTTTATTCCTAAGGTTTTCAAGAGAATCGCCCACAATTTTCTCTTTTCTCAGCTTCTCCCAAATGACTTGAAAGATATTTTCATTATAAAAGGGTTTCTGATAGTAATTGTGCATTTCCCTAGACCTGGTCTGGCTCACATTTTGCAGCTGATAGCGGTTATCGGCTATAAAATAGTTAATTAAATTTGATTCAATATTGTATGTCGCAGACTGATGAAATTTCTCATGCCCGATTAATATAAAGCGATTCAATTTCTTTCGCTTTTCATCATCTATATGATTCTTCAAACGCCGTGCAGCTTGAACCGTTTGCCCAATATATGCAGTCGGTTTCTTTTTCTCATTATAAAGGATGTACACAATCGGATAGTTATTTATATGCATTGCTTTTACAACATTGACATGATCTGAAGTAAATTCTCTCTTTTCAAACACAAGTTCATTCATTGTTTCAGCCTCTGAATCTCTTTTTTTAAAATAATAGTACCATATTTATGGCAGCCTATTGATATAAGTATGCAAATATTTTCCGGAGAAAGAGTCAGAAAAAGCGGCGTTCGGTTGTCACGGACTCTACGATGACAAGGAAGCAGCTATAACAAAGCAGTTTTTTGTTGAAATAAAACCGTAGCAAGCCTCGATAGAAGGTGGCTGTTAATCAGATCAGAACGGCATTGGATCAAAGAATTAAACATGACCGTGAGCTGCGGAAGAAGTGTTGCTAGAACAATTTATCATGATATGGAGAAATCAGGTGGGGAGCGTATCATAAGTAAATGAGGTTTTTTTAGATTTTCACTCTAATAGATAAAAGAGGTCGTCTGAAAAGAGAAAACGCCTTCCTTTCATACCACCTCTGCAAAATGGACTACCAAAGGGTTTGATTTAATGGGTCCATTTTGAAATGAATTTTTGGAGACTCATTGGAACAGCCTCGTTTTTATGGATTTTACTTTTTCAATAGCAAATAAATAAAATAAGGTGCCCCGATTAATGAGACCATGATTCCAGCCGGTATAGTGGTTTCAATGATATTACGTCCGATTGTGTCGGCGAATAATAAGAACCAACCGCCAAGTAGAATAGCAACAGGGATAAATAGTTGATTTCTGGGTCCTACTAAAGTTTTGGCGATATGTGGGGCCATTAATCCGATAAAGGAAATACCTCCTGTGACAGAAACGGCAGCAGCCGCTAATGCGACAGCTGTTAAAAGTAAAACGATCCGCTCCCTTTCAATGGAAACCCCAACGCCAATGGTTACAGGCTCGCTTAATCCTAATAGATTTAGTCGATTTGCTTTGTACAAAGTAAACGGAATCAAGATGACTAACCAAGGCAGGAGCGCTCCAACGAATGGCCAATCTGTACCCCAAATATTCCCTGCCAGCCATTTGGCGATGAAATCAACTTTTGTCCGTTCAGTAGAAGAAATAATGACAATCATCGCTCCGGAAAGTGCAGTTGAGAATCCGACCCCGATGAGGACTAAGCCTATAGGCTGCATACCACTATTTTTGTTATAGGCTAACAGATAAATGAAGAAGCCCGTTATAATCGCTCCTATAAAGCCAACAATTGGAATCATATAAACAAATGATCCAGCTTCAGTCGGGAAAAATAAAAAGAAAACGGCAATGGCAACCCCAGCACCGGAATTAATCCCAATAATGCCTGGATCAGCTAAATCATTTTTTGTGATTCCTTGCAAAATAGCACCTGATATAGCAAGTGCCATCCCAGCTAATAAAGTAATCAATATTCGAGGCAATCGAATAGAATAAAATATAAATTCCTCTTTAAAGGTTCCTTGACCTAATAGAGTGTGGATGAGTCTGTCAAAAGATAAACTAGCAGACCCTATTCCCATCCCAATAATAGCTGTAGCTATGATGAGTATGAGAGAAATCGATAAAATCATTCGCTGTTTTTTAATTAATGTTGAATGTATCATGAGAGTGTTTTTCCTCCCTTTCGGACAATGATCAGGAAGAACGGTAAACCAAGCATAGCGACAATGGCTATAACAGGTGTTTCATATGGTGCATTTAAGGTACGGCCAAGTGTATCAGCAAATAGCATAAAAGTAGCTCCGCAAGTTGCAGACATTGGTAAAATAAAACGATAATCGGTTCCAACAATTGCCCGAACAATATGAGGAATCATAAGACCGATAAAGGTCATATTGCCAACCAGAGCAACAGATGCTCCCGCGAGAATGATAATGATAATAAATAGAAGGATTTTAATTCTGATGATATTTTGACCTAAGCCAACGGCAACTTCTTCATTTAAGCTGAGAATGGTAAGTTGTCTCGAGAGGAAAAAGGAAACAACAATTCCAATGATAATAAAAGGTACGATGATTCGCAGTTGATTCCAAGTTGTTCCAACCATCCCTCCTGCTGTCCACATCGAGATATCTTTAGAAATTTTAAAATAAAGGCCAATCCCTTCAGCAATGGCGTATAAAAAGGCGGAAACAGCAGAACCCGCTAATACAATACGGAAAGGAGAGAATCCGCCTTTTTTCATCGAACCGATTCCAAAAACCAACAAGGCACCGAGTGCGGCTCCAATAAAACAGGCAACCATCGTCAAAAAGTAATTGGCTGATGGAATGAAAGCGATCGTAACAGCCAATGCTGCATAAGCCCCGGCAGATAATCCTAGTAAACCTGGATCAGCAAGTGGGTTTCTTGTTATACCTTGCATGATTGCACCAGAGACAGCAAGAGCTGCGCCAACAAAAATCGCAGCTATTTCACGAGGTAACCGAATATCACGGATAATCGAAATATGATCGCCGGTTGCAGAAGACGAAAGAGCCAACCATACATCTTCAACTGAAACGTCTGCAGCTCCAAATACCATTGCCATAAAAAACATACCAATAAACACTAGAATTCCTAAGATGAGTTTGAAGGCAAATGAGGTAAAAGATTGAGTTTTTCTTATCATAAAGCTCATCATTTTCCTTTCTTAGAATGGGAAAGGGGCTGCCCTTTGGCCAACCCCTTTCAATAGACCTCTGCTTTTCTAGTCTTAGTTTCCTAGAAACGCTTTTTTAAAGAATGCTAGTTGCTTTTCAAGTGTGATTGGGTCAGTGAATGATGCGCCTTCACCTTGCATTTCAATGACATGTCCATTTTTGACAGCTGGAATGTTCTTGTATGTGTCTGTTTCTTGGAAAGATGTATTCGCATCAGAGTACTTACTTAAAATGACATAATCTCCCGCATATTTTGGAAGCACTTCAGCTGATAACGTATAATACCCTGCTTTTAATGCGTCTTTCTTTACTTTTTCAGGCATATTTAGTTTCATCGTTTGATATAAGATTTCTGTACCGCGCGCCCAGTTATTACCGTAAACATAAAGATCTTTCCCATATGCTTCAATAACAGATACAGTTGAATCCTTGCCGATTTTTGTGCGAATATCTTCACCGATTTCTTCTGCCCGCTGCTTAAAGTCGTCAACCCATGCTCGGGCTTCTTTTTCTTTGTTTAGTAGCTTGCCAATTTCCACGTGTTGAGTTAAATAATCTACTTTCCCCCATGTATAAGTAACAGTAGGTGCTATCTCATTTAATTTGTCTAAATTTTTAACCGTTGATAACGCGATGATTAAATCTGGCTCTAATTCAATAATTTTTTCTAGGTCATCTTCTGAAACTTCTTGAACATCTTTTAACTTTTCTTTAAAGGTTGGATTGTTTTTAGACCAAGTGTCTACACCGACAACGTTGACTCCTAAATCTAACACATTTCCGGTGTACCCTGAAAGCATAACAACTCTTTGCGGATCGGCTGGAACTTCGATTGGTCCTGTTTCCGCTTGGTATGTAATCGTTTTAGATTCTTTTTTTGCTGAGCCGCTATCCTTTGTTGCTGACTCTTCATTGCCGCATGCACTAATCATAAGCGTCAGCAGTAGCATAAACGGGATTAATAGTTTCTTCATGCTCATTTTCACCTCTTAATAAATTGTAAGTAACACACTTCGGTTTATTTGTTCTCGGGCCAATTTGAAAGACTTCCCGCAGTACTCGCCTCTTCACAAGCCCAGCTTCACGACTTCGCCGTCTTTAATGCAATGATATAATCCGAAAAAAACGAGCAGCTCGATGTAAATCATGTCCGTCTCCCGTACAAGCGCCATAGCAATTCCATTGGCGCTGACCTCAGGATATGGTTGTTCCTTTTTATCTGGAATCGTTACACAGAGACTTTTTACAATTAAACGTCCTCCAGAGCCAGTATTTAATTCTTCAGTAAATAGCTGAATGAACCGCAGAATGAAAATAAACGATAATGATTATCAATATCAACAATAAATATATATTTCATTTTTCAATATGTCAATGTAAAAATTATGTCCTTATCATAGTACCCTCATGAAAGTGAAAACTTTTAGAAAGAAAAAATTAATTATGATGAAAACAAGTTTAATAACTTATCATTGATAATCAATTACGAATGATGTTTGGGAGTGAACGGTGATGAATCAACAGGATGATATTCAACCTTTTATAGCGGGTTAAGAGAGATGAAGCTAATTGAATATTGGCCGAAACTTGGCGGGGAAATCCTTGTTTATTTGTAGAAAATAATTTGGGATGTTAATGGATTGACCGTTGATCCAACAGTGGGGTATTGAATGAAAAAATAGAATTGATACTCATTTTTTCTAAGTGCGACGTCAGGTCAAAATCATTATACAAGGAGGGCTTTTGAAAGGAAAGTCGGTCGTCTGTATTTCGACTATGAAAGGCCCTGAGAAGTACCCTTTATTTCTGTTGAATAACAGTCACAAAGTGTTGATGAAAAGAGCGGTGTTTCACTTTATAGGAATCAAGAAAATGCGGTTAGACATATACCCGGCGCTGGCGAGATTGTTGTTCAGTGTGATAAGGATCGTGACAACGTCATCTTCACGGTTCGAGATACTTGGCAGGGACTCTCCCCGGAGGAGCTTCGCCGTGTATTTGAGCCCTTGTATCGCGGGGAAGCATCAAGAAGCCGGTCGACCGGAGGAGCCGGGTTGGGGTTGACGATTTCACAAAGGATCATGAGACGGCACGGAGGCGATCTGACGGCGGGAAATGATCCTGAAGGAGGCGCGCTGCTGGAAGGATGGCTTCCCTTGGAAAGAGAAAAGCTATGCTGAAAACTCAGCAATAGCTTTTTTGATAGATTAGTTGCGAATCAGGTAATCAAACGCCCCTAATGCGGTATTTGCCCTCGATCCCATCGAAATAATGATTTGGTTGTACGGGCCGTCTGTGCAGTCGCCGGCCGCGAATAAGCCGGGGGTGCTTGTTTGCCGCGTTTATCGACTGCGATTTCGCCGATGCGGTTGCACTCGACTGATCCGTCTAACCACTCTGTGTTTGGCACGAGACCGATTTTGACGAAGACAGCTTGGAGTTCAACGTGTTGTTCTTCGCCTGTTTCACGATCCATGTAAGTGATGCCGTTTACGTTTAGGTCACCTGTAATTTCTTTCATTTGTACATGTTTCACTACAGTCGCGTTTGACAGGCTGTAGAGGCGTTTTTGCAGGACTTCCTCTGCTTTCAGCTCCGGTGCGAACTCAAGAACAGTGACATGGTTGACGATGCCTGCGAGATCAATCGCCGCTTACTTATCTATGAACGAGCAGAAAACCAGACCTTGTTAGCAATTTGCTGTACGAAGTGGAAAACCGTCAAAAAGAGCCCAGAGAATGATCCCTGAACTCCACATTTCCTCACTTCATATACCGATACTCCCGCAATCTCTCCAAAATAGCTACTTCCTTCAAGAGTTCCTCACCAACATTCGTTTCCTTTACTTTCTTCCGCTCAAGCTCTTTATCCACTAATCGCTTCACCGTTAAGACATCAGTTCCGGTGCTCAGCACTTCCGCCTTGGAATTAAAGTGTTTATGGGCGACGAGCTGCATGCCGTAGGAGTTGTATAACAGCGTGTAGCCGGCGATACCTGTTGTCGATTGGTAGGCTTTGGAGAAGCCGCCGTCGATGACGATCATTTTTCCGTTTGCTTTGATCGGATCTTCTCCTTCGATTTCTTTTACCGGTGTATGGCCGTTGATGATATGGCCATGATCCGGGTTGAGGCCGAATTCTTTCAGGATGTTTCGGCAGGTTGCCTCGTCTTCACGCAAATAGTAATACGGGTTTTTCTTCTCTTTATGTGTTTCCTTCTCTTTAATGAAATACCGCTCAAAGGTCGTCATAGCGCGTTTTCCAAAAAGGGAGGAGTGCTCGCCTGTCCATAAATACCAGACCATATCTGTCGCCAGATCATCGGTTTCTTCCGGGTGGGCAAACGCTTCCCGCAAGAATCGTTCAAATACATCAAGCAGCTCACGGCCCGCATACGGTTTATCCTCAATCATCATCGTTTCCATATTGCCGTTTTCATCAACTGGAATACAGCCGTGAATCAACAGGTTGCCGTTATATTTTAAATAAAGGCTGCCTTTTTTCATCATAAAATTCATATGGCGGCCCAACTTTTCGGAATGCTGGACAGAGAATAGCAGCTTGTCTATGACTTCTGCTTCTTCTTCTAATAGCTGATCTGGCTGCTCCGGATTCACTGTCGCAAAGCAGGTGTTTTCCAGCTGATATGTTTTTCCGTGCAGCGTGATTTCGTTTTTGTCGTAATCTATTTTCTCTAATAACAGCCGCTCTTCCATATTAAAGTTCGGCCGTCTCTTGATAATCGGGCTTTCAAGCTTGAATTGGATCATCGCAATCGCTTGATGAATTTTTGTGATTTGCTTAATCTCATCTTCCGGTCTGTTTTCGTCTGCTTTCGGACGGAAAGATGGGTTATCATCGTAATATTTTTCGGCAAGGTTCAAGAGCGGTCTCAGATTGATGCCGTACACGTCTTCAATAATATCCAAGTTGTCATAGCGGGCACAGATGCGGATAATATTTGCCAGGCATACTTTAGAGCCTGAATAAGCGCCTATCCAAAGGACATCGTGATTTCCCCACTGAATATCGACTGAATGATAGTTGATCAGTTCTTCCATAATCTGATCCGGCTGCGGTCCGCGGTCGTAAATATCGCCGACAACATGCAGATGGTCGACAACCAATCGCTGCGTGCTATATGCAAGACCGGTGATCAGCTTATCAGCTTGGCCAAGCGCAATGATCTGATCTACGATTTTGGAGTAATACTGTTCTTTGTTGGCAGACTCTTCTGTTTTATACAGCAGCTCCTCCGTAATATAAGCAAACTGAGAGGGCAGTGCTTTGCGTAATTTGGAGCGGGTATACTTGGAAGAGCAATAAGATACGAGCTTAATCATTCGATTAATCGTTTCTTTATACCAATCGTTTAACAATGCTTTCGTATCGTAATTATGTTTTATTAACTTCAGTTTGTCTTCCGGATAATACACTAATGCTGCTAATTCATCAATTTCTCTATCATAAATGACACCGCTGAAAATATCGCGTATCTTCTCTTTTACTCTTCCTGAACCATTCCGCAGCACGTGCTGGAATGCCTGGTATTCCCCGTGCAAATCACTGACAAAATGCTCGGTGCCTTTCGGCAGGTTCAGTATCGCTTTCAAATTAATGATTTCCGTTACCACTTTTGCTTCACAATCGTATTTTTGTGCGAGTAAATCTAAATATTTGGTTTCCAAAATCGTCCATCCCCTTTTTAGAATAGGAGCTGTCCCCCTATGTACGAGCATTTGCATGATAAGGTGATTTTAAAAGTATGACATTATTTTTAAATAATTGACCTTTATATGATAGTACCGCATAACTCCTTTTTGAGACAATCAAAACGAGGGAAAGAGGCGCTGAGATGTGCGGAGAGAAAGCTTGAGAAGGCTTCTTTAACATTAATCGGACACCGCATTTCAGAGTAACCCGGCTTTGGCTTGGTCATTTTTCTATCGCAGGATTGTCTCGTTTTCAGAAATGAGAGGAATGAAAACTCAATACGTAGCAAGCCATGATTACTGTGGGTCGTACTTATAGCAGGTGAAGCTTCTGAAGAGACCGCGGAAGGGTTTTACAATCTTAAGCAGTATTTGTCGTGCTGATGATTGTCAGCGGCACAAATATGATTTGTTATTCTTATGACCACGAGATTGGAGGACATCCGGTCTCTTTGTTATGGGGCTTTTTATCATCGTCAAGAACTTGACCACCGAAGCGTTCAGCGACAATCCCTGTGCGGATGCCTTTACGGGCAGGGTGGATAGCTGCATTTGCACCAGCCTTACCATAAGTCGTCAATAAGGTTTACGCTAAAAAAATAACAGCACCTTCAAATTTGATGGTGAGGTGCTGTTTTGTCATTTGAATGCATGAATGGTTGTTGTTTTTGCTTTGTGCTGAATTTGTTTTTTTGCTCAACCAAGTTTTTCTTATCCGAATAAAGAAAAAGAAGGATCAAATACGAAAAATGACTGAATTCCGGCACTTACGCTTTTTACTTTAATATTCTCCTTTAATGACAAAATAGGAGCCCCTAATGGTTCCAGCTAATTTAGACTTCTGCCTAGCAAACTTAAACTTCCCTTCTAACTCCTTTGGTACCTCCATCCCCTCAGAAAGCTTAAACCCAACGGCCCGCTTTTTAGGATCATCCACCGTATACATGACGTTGACTGCAAGACCATCCCCATAAAAAACATAGGCAATTTTGATATTTTCCACTTGAAAACGCGACGTTTCTAAAGGTTTGGCCGCAAACTCAATATCACGTTCTTCTTTCAAAATTCGGTTCACATAATCAAGGGTCTCGCAGGACTCGCTGGCTGGTACAACCGTAAATTCATGCTTGTATTTGTTCATAAAGTAACGGGCTTCATTAGCACGTAAACCAGCAAGTGCTTCTGCTGCAGGTGAAGCTTCTAATCCAACCGTAGAGACATTTTTAAAATCAACGATATAGGACAATTCCAGCGCTCCTTTATCTTTTTATTTCTTAACAACAGGAATCCACATTTCACCGAATACTAAGCCGTTTCGCTGCCCCATCTCAACCGTTGCATTCGGCCCGCCAACATAGGCAAAATTCTTTGCTTCCGGCAAGACTTGACCGAAGGCAATGCCAGTAAGCTTATTGCTCAACTCATCAGCCGTCTTCCCTTCCCCTTTAACAACCAGGTATTCCCCCTTAGGAAATTGGATAACTCTGGTTTCTCCTGCCACCGACGCCTCTGCCTCTGTCATCACGCCAGCATAATGCATCATCTTGTTGTTTACCGCTTCGTTCACGGCAAAAATATAGTCATTTGTAGCTATGGCTTTTAAAGTGTCAAGCCTTCCATCTTGTTTGACGGCCGCCCAAAAGTCTGCCTTTTCCTTATTTATGCCAGCAGAATCTGTGTAATCGCTCTCAAGCTCCGTTCCAATACCAAAAACTGTAAAGATGTCTTTTTCCTCCAGCGTGTAATTTTTCATATTCAAAACCTTCCTTTTTTTAAAATAATCAAATGATTTGTCTTTTCACTTGATGCGTTTATAATAACCTTAAATCATGTCAAAAAATGATACTGTTTAGGAGGCCCCGATGAAAAAAGTTGAACGGATTAATATCATCATGCGGTATATCAACAACCGCGCCCACTTTACAATTTCTGAAATCATGCAGGAATTTCACATCTCTCGTTCGACAGCTATCAGGGATATCAGGGAAATTGAAGCTATGGGGATGCCGCTTGTTGCTGAAGTTGGAAGGAGCGGGGGTTATTTTGTCATGAACCACTCTGTCCTGCCTGCTGTTCGCTTTACCGATCATGAGATTAAAGCTCTTTTTATCGCTTTTATGGCTACAAGAAATCAACAACTCCCTTATCTAAAGAGCCGTCAGTCTTTAGCTGAAAAATTACTGGGCCTTATCTCAGAAAACCAGCAAGAGGCCCTGGTTTTTTTAAATCGAATCTTGCTTTTTGAAGGGACAAACCCCAATAATCCCGACCTGCTTGAGCTTTCAGATCTCCCCCATCCCATGTTAGAAAAACTCATCCAGCTCCTTCTTTTGGATAGCTATTTATTGATTACCATCAAAGAAGAGAAGGTAATAAAGACTTATCCCATTTATCTTCTGCACCTTTATCATGAAAAAGGCCTTTGGCTGATTGAAGGCTTTGACTTAAAGGATGAAAGGAGGAGGATTTTCCCTGTGGACAATCTTACGAATGTCAAACCATACTCTGTGAAAAAAAGAATAAGTAAGAAAAAGATTTTAGAGAAACTAGGTAAGCAGGAAGAAGTAATCAACCTTGTCCTTGAACTTGGTCCACAGGCGATTGCCCAATTCAAAAAATATCATCCTTTAAAAATTTCAATTTCCTATACGAATCCTTATCAAACCGCAGCCATTCTAAAGACTTTTATCAATGTGAATCATTCCGAAGAATTGTCCGAAATAACAAATTGGCTGCTTTTCCTAGGTGAAGATATCAAGGTCAGGGAAGTACCAGAAGAAGTATTAGAAGGTTTACAAGAGAGATTATGCTTATTCTGCCCATGAGCAGTGCCAGTTAAACCCCAATTTTCGAAAGGATTCCGTAATAGAAGCTGATTTATAAACCAGGTGAAAATATTGTCGCTAGTATAGGTGAGTTTAAGAATACTAGCGTTAACTATAAATAGGACCATTGACAAATCACTCAACCTCTATTAAAATTAAAAGTTATCCGATAGTAATCATCTCTATCGAAAAACTCAATACATGCAAGCTATGATTGCTGTGGGTCGCACTACAGCAGGAGCAGCTTCTGGAGAGACCGCGGAATTCTGCGGCGCCGAAGGGTTCACAATCTCAGGCAAAAGGACAGAAGAGTACCGAATATGTATTTGTCGTGCTGATGATTGTCAGCGGCACAAATATATTTTGATATTCTTATGACCGCGAGATTGGAGGACATCCAATCTCTTTTTTTTATGGGCTTTTTTACTGCTCGTCGTTCACTAGAGAGGTAAGGAGGAGTTTGATGTGGAACAGCGGGAATTAAAGAGGGACTTATCCAATCGGCACGTACAGCTTATCGCTATTGGCGGGACGATTGGCACCGGGTTGTTTTTAGGCTCCGGTAAGGCGATTCAATTGGCGGGTCCTTCTATCATCTTTGCGTATTTCATTGTAGGTATTGCGCTTTTTTTCGTGATGCGGGCGCTGGGAGAATTGCTGTTATCTAAAGCGGGTTATCAATCGTTAACCGATATTGCCGAGGAGTATCTGGGGCCGCGTGCGGCGTTTGTCACCGGGTGGACCTATTGGTTTTGCTGGATTATGACGGCTATGGCGGATGTGATTGCCGTCGGTGTCTATGTGAAATATTGGTTTGATATTCCGCAGTGGGTCCCTGCACTTATCTGTTTACTCATTTTATTAGGGCTCAATCTGTTGACTGTCAAGCTTTTTGGAGAATTGGAATTTTGGTTCGCTTTAATAAAGGTGATCACGATTCTTGCGTTAATTGTCATCGGTGTTATTTTGCTGGTGATCGGGTTTAAGACGCATACAGGAACGGTTTCGGTTACCAACCTTTGGGCGCATGGCGGTTTGTTTCCAAACGGATTTTCAGGCTTTTTGCTTTCTTTCCAAATGGTGATCTTTGCATATGTCGGTGTGGAATTAGTAGGTGTATCGGCGGCGGAAACGTCGAACCCGAAAAAAAATATTCCATCGGCTATTAATAAAATTCCTTTACGGATTTTATTTTTCTACGTCGGCGCGCTTATCGTCTTATTATGTATTAACCCTTGGATGGAACTGAATGCAGCGGAAAGTCCTTTTGTGAAAACCTTCAGCTTAGTCGGCATCCCGCTTGCCGCGGGAATCATTAATTTTGTTGTATTAACGTCAGCCGCGTCTGCTTGTAACAGCGGGATGTTTTCAACAAGCCGGATTCTGTACAATTTAAGTAAAACGAAACAGGGCCCGGCCAATTTTGCGAAGCTGAATAAAAACCATGTGCCGAGTCACGCGTTATGGGTATCAACCATTGTCCTGTCAGCAGGAGCGCTATTAAGCAAACTGATACCGGAACAAGCCTTTGGAATCGTGACAACCATCAGCGCGATTTGTTTCATATGGGTGTGGGGTGTGATTCTTGTCAGCCATATTAGATACAGGAAAACCCGTCCGCACTTACACGCAGCATCAACATTCAAAGCGCCATTCGCGCCGTTTATCAATTATGTTGTCCTGGCGATGTTTGCGGTCATTCTCATGATTATGCTGTATGCGGATGCGACTCGCCCGGCCTTGCTGCTGACTCCTCTATGGTTTATTGTATTGTTTATTTTATTTTGGATGAAAAAAAACAGGACAAAAAGAACATGATGAGTCAAATTAAATCTCTTGAAAAAGACGGTGTACTGCATGCAGTATGCCGTCTTTATTTTTGATTAACCGTTTACTTTTATAGGTTTATATTTAATGTAGACATGAGAACGAGAGGAATGGAGTCATGGAATACAATTCATACATGAATGGACAATCGCAATATCCCGCTTGGTCCTATCCGTACAATTTGATCATATGGAAAGCGTTTGTCGGCCATGATGTGAAGTCCTATTTATATGGGTTATAACATAAAAAAGCGCCATACTGCCGTTTAAGCAGCATAGCGCCTTTCGTGTTAGTTCCGGATCAAATAATCAAACGCCCCTAATGCGGCATTTGCCCCCGATCCCATTGAAATAATGATTTGGTTATATGGTCCGTCTGTGCAGTCGCCGGCAGCGAATAGGCCAGGGATGGTTGTTTCGCCGCGTTTGTCGACTGCGATTTCGCCGATGCGGTTGCGTTCGACGGTTTCAGGGAGCCATTCCGTGTTCGGCACAAGACCGATTTGGACGAAGACGCCTTGGAGCTCGACGTGTTTTTCTTCTCCTGTTTCACGGTCAACGTAAGTGATGCCGTTTACGTTTTCATCACCCGTGATTTCTTTTGTTTGGGCGTTTTTCACGACAGTCACGTTGGGGAGACTGTAGAGACGTTTTTGCAGAACTTCGTCTGCTTTCAGCTCCGGTGCGAACTCAAGAACAGTCACGTGGTTGACGATACCTGCAAGGTCAATCGCTGCTTCGATACCGGAGTTTCCGCCGCCGATGACGGCGACGTCTTTGCCTTCAAACAACGGTCCGTCACAGTGAGGGCAGTATGCGACACCTTTGTTTTTGAACTCTTGTTCGCCAGGTACGCCGATATTGCGCCAGCGTGCGCCAGTTGACAGAATGACGGTTTTGCTTTTCAGAACAGCGCCGTTTTCGAGTTCAAGATGGAAAAGATCTTTTTTCTCGAGACCTTTTGCGCGTTGCAGGTTCATGACGTCGATCTCGTAATCCTTCACGTGTTCTTCAAGGCTTGCCGCAAGCTTCGGCCCTTCGGTGCGCTTCACGCTGATGAAGTTCTCGATGCTCATCGTGTCAAGGACTTGGCCGCCGAAGCGTTCGGCAACGATTCCTGTGCGGATGCCTTTGCGCGCCGCATAGATTGCTGCGCTTGCACCGGCAGGTCCGCCTCCGACAACAAGTACATCGAACGGATCTTTATCAGAAAGCTCAGATGCATCTGTGCCGCTGCCCATTTTCGCAAGAATTTCTTCAAGCGTCATTCGGCCGCTTCCAAAGGATTCGCCGTTCAAGTATACGGTCGGCACAGCCATAATGTTTTTGCTTTCGACTTCTGACTTGTATGCCGCACCATCGATCATCGTGTGCGTGATGTTCGGGTTGAGCACGCTCATCATGTTCAATGCCTGCACAACGTCCGGGCAGTTGTGGCATGTGAGGCTGATATAAGATTCGAAGCGGTATTCGCCGCTGATGTTCTTGATTTGATCGATGATTTTTTGATCGACTTTCGGCGGTCGGCCGCTTACTTGCAAGAGTGCCAGCACCAAAGATGTGAATTCGTGACCGAGCGGAACTCCGGCGAATGTGACGCCTGTTTCTTCTCCGGCACGATTGACGCTGAAGCTTGGCGTTCTGTCGAGCTGCGCCTTTTCAACAGTGATTTTTGATGACATGGAAGCCAGCTCTTCTACAAGAGCCAGCATATCCTTAGAGACACTGTCATCGCCTGTACTGACTTTAAGGACGATGTCATTTTCAATCATCTGCATGTATTGGTTTAATTGTGCTTTGATATTTGCTTCAAGTACCAATTGAATGCACTCCTTAGATTTTGCCTACTAGGTCAAGGCTTGGTGTCAGTGTTTCAGAACCTTCTTCCCATTTAGCCGGGCAAACTTCGCCTGGGTTTTGGCGGACGTATTGAGCCGCTTTTACTTTGTTGATCAGGGTGCTTGCATCACGGCCGATACCGCCTGCGTTGATTTCAACAGCTTGGATCACACCGTCCGGATCGATGATGAATGTTCCGCGGTCAGCAAGACCTTCTTCTTCGTTCAGCACTTCAAAGTTGCGGGAGATCGTTTGAGACGGGTCGCCGATCATCGCGTAAGTGATTTTGCCGATTTTCTCAGAGCTATCATGCCATCCTTTATGTACGAAGTGAGTGTCTGTAGAAACAGAGTATACTTCGACACCAAGTTCTTTTAGGGCAGCATATTCGTTTTGAAGGTCTTCAAGCTCAGTCGGGCAAACAAATGAGAAATCTGCTGGATAGAAGCAGAAAATGCTCCATTGGCCTTTTAGATCTTCGTGTGTAACATCGATAAACTCACCGTTTTTGTAAGCTTTCGCTGCGAATGGTTGTACTTCTTTTCCGATTAGAGACATAATATCGTCCTCCTGAATGTAGTTTAAGAGAAATAAAAATTGTAAACTTTATTTCTCTGTAATTATTATAATTATATACAAATTATCAAGTAATAAATATTTTTTGTCAAGGGGAAAGCCCATTAATTTTTTGTTAAGTATTTCAGCTAAAGAAAAGAGTTGGAGTTTCGTAACTTTCATATAGTATGATTGGCACAAATGGTAGAGTAGTGAGAATGAAGAGTCCTAATTGAAAACGAAAAGCCGTCGGAATGACGGCTTCTTTGGCTAAACTCCTTTATATGCGGAACGGTAAATCTCAGCAAGCTCCGAAACGAGCGGCAGCTTCGGATTGGCTGTCGTACACTGATCTTCAAAGGCGCGTTCGGCCATGAGATCCACTTTGCTTTCGAATGCGGCAGCATCCACGCCGTTTTGTTTAATGCTCATCGGAATTTTAAGCTCTTTGGCGAGCGAGATAATCTCCTGGATCAGGCTTTCAACGCCTTCTGCAGTTGTTTTTGCAGGCAGGCCGAGCGTTCTGGCAATCTCCGCGTAGCGCTGATCGGCTATGAAGTGGCTGTATTTAGGAAATGCCGTGAACTTTTTCGGCTTTTCTGCATTATAGCGGATCACGTGCGGCAGAAGGATGGCGTTTGCCCGTCCATGAGCGATGTGAAACTCCGCGCCAAGCTTATGGGCTAAGCTGTGGTTGATGCCAAGGAAGGCATTGGAAAACGCCATTCCGGCAATCGTTGATGCATTATGCACTTTTTCGCGGGCCAGCTCGTCGCTGCCGTTTTTGTATGCTCTAGGCAGGTATTCGAAGATCAGCTGGATGGCCTTCATGGCCAAGCCGTCTGTATAGTCGTTAGCCATGCACGATACGTATGATTCAATTGCGTGTGTTAATACGTCCATTCCTGTGTCAGCCGTAATATGTTTCGGCACGGTCATGACAAATTGCGGGTCAATGATCGCGACGTCCGGCGTTAATTCATAGTCGGCCAGCGGATACTTCGTATTCGTTTCTTTGTCTGTAATGACAGAGAATGAAGTGACTTCAGAGCCTGTGCCTGATGTCGTCGGGATCGCGACGAATTTTGCTTTTTCGCCCAGTTTCGGGTATTTGACAATGCGCTTGCGGATGTCCAGGAATTTTTGCTTTAATCCAAAGAATTCAGCATCCGGGTGCTCATAGAACAACCACATTCCTTTTGCGGCATCCATTGCAGAACCTCCGCCGAGGGCGATGATGACATCCGGCTGGAATTTGGCCATCATGTCGACGCCGTTCATCACCGTTTCGATTGAAGGATCAGGCTCGACATCAGAAAAAATTTCACAATGAACGTAATCCGGGCGCCTTCTTAAGTAGTGTAGGACGCGGTCTACATATCCGAGTTTCACCATCCCCGGATCAGTCACAATCAACGCTTTTGAGATGTCAGGCATTTTCGCTAAATATTGGGTTGCGTGTTTTTCAAAATAGATTTTTGGAGGAACTTTAAACCACTGCATATTGACATTCCTTTTCGCCACTTTTTTCGTGTTGATTAAATGAACAGCTCCAACGTTTGACGAGACGGAGTTTCCGCCATATGTGCCGCATCCGAGTGTTAAAGAAGGCATATAGGCGTTGTAAATGTCGCCGATCGCCCCTTGTGACGACGGTGCATTGACGATGATCCGCCCGGCTTTCATCCGTAATCCGAATTCTTTAACGGCTTCTTGATCGTTCGTATGAATTACCGCCGAGTGGCCGGTTCCACCGAACGCGAGCATGTCTTCGGCGCGTTTTAATCCCTCTTGAATTCCGCTGACTTTGTAGCACGCTAAAACAGGGCTCAGTTTTTCCCTGGAAAGCGGGTAATCCGGACCTACGCCTTCTAATTCGGCGATGAGGATTTTTGTATCTTGAGGCACTTTGACACCGGCCATTTCAGCGATTTTGAATGCCGGCATGCCGACGATATCAGCGTTTACCGCGCAAGTATTTTCATTGATGACCAATTTCTCGACCTTTGATTTTTCGGTTTCATTTAAGAAATAGCAGTTGTTTCTTGTCATTTCGACTTTGACGTCTGAGTAGATGTCTTTGTCTATGATGACGGCCTGCTCTGATGCGCAAATCATGCCGTTGTCAAATGTTTTGGATAAGATCAGATCATTGACGGCTTGCTTCAGGTTGGCAGACTTCTCGATGTAGCACGGAACGTTTCCAGGTCCGACACCAAGGGCCGGTTTTCCGGAGCTGTACGCTGATTTCACCATGCCGGCGCCCCCTGTTGCGAGGATCAGGGAAACGTTCGGGTGGGTCATTAAGGCTTGAGTTGCATTCAGCGAAGGCGTTTCAATCCATTGGATACAGTTGTCTGGTGCTCCTGCTTTGACGGCTGCGTTCCGAAGGATTCTCGCCGCTTCGCGGCTGCATTTTTGGGCCGATGGATGGAAAGCAAACACGATAGGGTTTCTTGTTTTGATCGCTATCAGGGACTTGAACATTGTAGTGGAAGTAGGGTTGGTCACCGGCGTCACGCCGGCGATGACACCGACAGGCTCCGCGATTTCAATGACTCCGTCGTGTTCGTTTTCATTGATGATGCCCACTGTTTTATCGTATTTGATATGATGGTAGACATACTCTGTGGCAAACATGTTTTTAATGATTTTATCTTCATAAACGCCGCGCTTCGTTTCTTCGACGGCAAGTTTGGCGAGAGGCATGTGCTGATCAAGGCCGGCAAGCGCCATCTGTTTGACGATCTCATCAATCTGCTCCTGATCAAAGCTGCGGAATTCTTCCAATGCCTTTAGGCCTTTTTCGACTAGCTGATCAACCATGGTTGAGGCATTTTGCTTTTGTTTCATTTCCTTTTCTTCGATTGCCATTGTAAACCCTCCAGTGAATGAATAGGAATTTGATTACAACAGGATGTTCAGGGATGAATGATGCGGACATTGTTTGTGAAACATTTCACAAGTGGAGTTAAAAAATTTTATCCCTGAAGCGGATATCTGGTTTATTTTGGTATCAGTCCTCCTTTTCTGTGGCTGAATTTATCATATCACGAATTTGAAGTATGAGTTTGTGAAATGTTGAACAAAGTATGAAATTCATTCTTGAGTAAAATAAGAATGCACCCCGAGGTCTGGGGTGCAGCTTTTAATACCAGTCCGTATGAAACACGCCTTCCATATCCGTCCGCTCATACGTGTGAGCGCCGAAATAATCGCGCTGCGCCTGCAGCAGGTTTGCGTTTGAGCGGCCCGTCCGGTAGCCGTCGTAATAGGAGAGGGCGGTGCTCAGGCACGGGAATGAGATGCCTGAGCTGATGCCTTCGCAGACGACCTTTCGCAAGCCGGACTGGTATTCTTTTAGTTTTTCAGCGAAGTCAGGTGCGACCAGCAGGTTGGACAGGTCCGGCTGTTTGTCGAAAGCTTCGCTGATGAGATTTAAAAATTGTGCGCGGATGATGCAGCCGCCGCGGAAGATGAGGGCGATGTCCTTTAACGGCAGGTTCCATCCGTTCAGGTCAGACGTCATTTTATATTGAGCGAAGCCTTGGGCATAGGCGCAGACTTTCCCCATGTATAACGCCTGTCTGACGCGGTCGATCCACACGTTCTGATCCAGGGGCCGTTCTTCTGTTTCAGGGCCGGCCAATACGTTTTCGGCAGCTGTCCGTTCGTCTTTTAATGATGACAGGTAACGGGCAAACAGGGATTCCGTGATAATCGATGATGGAATGCCGTTGTCGATGGCCTGCAGGCTCGTCCATTTGCCCGTGCCTTTTTGGCCGGTTTTGTCGAGGATGACGTCGATGAGCGGAGCGCCCGTTCGCTCATCCTTTTTCCTCAGGATCTCTGCCGTGATTTCGATTAAATAGCTTTTCAGCTCTCCTTGATTCCACGTGTCGAAAATGTCAGCGATTTCATCTATCGGCAAAAGAAGCTTTTCTCTTAAAAATGTATACGCTTCAGCGATAAGCTGCATGTCTGCGTATTCGATGCCGTTGTGCACCATTTTGACAAAATGCCCCGCGCCTTTTGGACCGATGTAGACACAGCATGGATATCCTTCTACTTGGGCGGCGATTTTTGTGAGAATCGGAGCTGCTTTTTCGTAGACGTCCCGATCTCCGCCGGGCATAATGGATGGGCCTTTTAAAGCGCCGACTTCGCCGCCGGAAATGCCGATTCCCAAGTAGCCGATACCTTTCGCTTTCAAACTGTCATATCTTCGTTCCGTATCTTCGTAGTGGGAGTTGCCGCCGTCCATGATGACATCCCCTTCTTCAAGCAGAGGAACGAGCGAGTCGATAACAGAATCAACCGGTTTGCCTGCTGTGACCATAAGAAAGATTTTTCTCGGTTTTTCTAAAGACTGTACGAAATCTTCAAGTTCATAGTACGGCTTGACTGTTTGGCCTCCCGTTTTTTGGACGAGTTGATCGGTTAAATCCCTTGTGTAGTTATAGACGGCGACTTGTTCGCCTTTGCTTGCCATGTTCAGGGCGATATTGCTCCCCATGACTCCCAAACCTATGACACCGATTGTATTGCGCATGTAATACCTGCTCCTTCATTTAAGACTTTTTTATACAAATAGGCTTAACAATAAAGTAAATCCTAATCCGGCCACCGCGATAATGGTTTCAAGCAGTGTCCAGGTGGCAAATGTTTCTTTCATGCTTAGTCCGAAATACTCTTTGAACATCCAGAAGCCTGCGTCATTGACATGGGAAGCGATTACACTTCCGGCCCCTGTTGCAAGCACAACCAGCGCAAGATTGACATCGCTTTGTCCGAGCATCGGAAGAACGAGTCCGGTTGTGCTTAATGCAGCAACTGTCGCGGATCCTAAGGAGATGCGCAGAATTGCGGCGATGACCCAGGCGAGCAAGATCGGCGACATGGCTGTTCCTTTGAATAATTCAGCTACATAGTCGCCTACTCCGCCATTGATCAAGACTTGTTTGAAGGCGCCGCCGCCCCCGATGATCAAGAGCATCATTCCGATTTGTGTAATGGCGGTTGAACAGGAATCCATCACTTGTTTGATCGGGATCTTTCTGGCCATCCCCATCGTATAGATCGCGACCAACAGGGAGATGACCATCGAAGTCGAGGCATTCCCGATTAAGCGAACCGCTGCCAGCAGGCTGTTGTCTGCAAGGCCCATCGTTTCTTGAATAAGCGTAATAACAGTCGAAATAGACATGATAATGACCGGAAGCATAGCTGTGAAGACGCTGATGCCGAAGCCGGGCGTCTCTTCAAGCTTGAATGTTTTCTGCTCACCGAGTGAAGCGATGCTGCCCATTTTCTCAAATGATTGCGGGACGATTTTTTTCGCCAGTTTCGTAAATAAAGGTCCGGCCAAAAGAACGGTTGGAATTGCAACAATGATACCGTAGAGCAGCACTTCCCCGATATTGGCGCCGAGCTCTCCCGCGATAGCCGTCGGTCCCGGATGCGGGGGCAGGAAGCCGTGTGTGACGGATAAGGCCGCCGTCATTGGAATTCCAAGGTATAAAATAGATATCTTCAATTCTCTTGAAATGGCGAATACAATTGGAATCAATAATACCAATCCGACCTCGAAGAATAATGCAACCCCGATGATAAAGGAGGCGATGACGACCGCCCATTGGATGTTTTTCTCTCCGAATTTGTTGACGAGGGTCATCGCAATGCGCTGAGCGCCCCCTGAATCCGCGATCAGCCTGCCCAGCATGGCGCCGAGCCCGAAGATCAATGCGATATGGCCGAGCGTTCCGCCAAGGCCTTCTTCAATCGTTTTGACGATGTCGTCAAGCGGCATTCCAAGCGCCAATGCAACCCCGAACGATACGATAATCAAGGAAACAAACGTATTCAGTTTTAACCCCATAATCAAAAGCAATAATGCGACAATCCCGATTGCTACGATCAGTAATGGCATGATAACGCCTCCAATTCTCCCCTATTTTTTGCTGGATAAGCTTCTTTGATAATTTGCAATTTGTGTATATTCGTTTTCAAGTGCTCGAGATAAGTTGATAAAAAGCGGCATTAA
Source organism: Bacillus sp. J41TS8 (assembly GCF_018333035.1). Classification (NCBI taxonomy): domain Bacteria; kingdom Bacillati; phylum Bacillota; class Bacilli; order Caryophanales; family Bacillaceae; genus Bacillus; species Bacillus sp. J41TS8. Next base: position 84,208 of record NZ_BORF01000012.1, on the reverse strand, counting down.
TTTTCTGTATTCTTTGGCCGATTCTTCTTTCGGCGCGTGTCTGTGCGTGCTTCCGATCATGTCGGAGACGACATCGAATGAATCGATTTTCCCTGTCGCGTACAGCCCCAAAATGCAGGCTCCGAGACAAGAGCTTTCATAGCTTTCCGGCACGACGACTTCCGATTCGAAAATATCGGCCATCATTTGCCTCCATACGTCAGACCTTGCGAAACCTCCGGTCGCCTGAATTCGGGCAACTGGACCGTCCATGCATTCTGTCAACGCCAGGAAGACGGTGTACAGATTGTAAATAACCCCTTCCAATGCCGCGCGAATCATGTGTTCTTTTTTATGCGACATGGTGAGGCCGAAGAATGAACCGCGCACATCCGGATTCCAGAGCGGCGCCCGTTCGCCTGCGAGGTATGGATGGAACAGCAGTCCGTCGGCACCCGGCCTGACGCGTTCGGCAATTTTGGTCAAGACATCGTACGGATCAATGCCGAGACGTTTTGCCGTTTCGATTTCTGATGATGCAAATTCATCTCTAATCCAGCGAAGGACGATCCCGCCGTTGTTGACTGGCCCGCCGATGACCCAATGATTCTCAGTTAAGGCATAGCAAAAGATTCTGCCTTTTTCATCGGTTTGTGGTTTATCGATAATCGTGCGAATCGCACCGCTTGTCCCAATAGTGACGGCGATTTCGCCTTTTTTAATCGCGTTGACGCCGAGGTTGGAAAGCACGCCGTCGCTGGCACCGATGACAAATGGCGTTTGCGGATCAATTCCCATCATCGCCGCCAGTTCCGGATTGCAGTGATGGAAAATGGCTGTTGTCGGAACGAGCTTTGATAGGTGGTCAGGTGTGATGCCTGCAATGGCCAGTGCTTCTTCGTCCCAGGCCAATGTTTTGAGATTCATCATTCCCATCGCCGAAGCTAAGGAGTAATCGACGACATATTGATCAAATAACTTTTTAAAAATATATTCTTTGATTCCGATATATTTTTTTGCTTTGACAGCGATTTCAGGATGCTCGTTTACAATCCATGTGATTTTGCTTAGCGGCGCCATCGGATGAATCGGCGTTCCCGTCCGTTTATAGACATTGTGCCCGTTCATTTCTTCTTTGATTTTATGAGCCCAGCCTTCGCTTCTGTTGTCTGCCCAAGTGATGCAGGAGGTGAGCGGCTTGTCGTTTTCGTCCATCGCAATCACGCTGTGCATCGCGCTGCTGAATGAAATGAATGACGGCTGTTTGTCAGGATGCTGCTGCATGATTTTCGCCGTTGACTGGATGACGGCCTGAAAAATCTCATCCGGGTTTTGCTCAGCGGTCGAGATGTCCGGGGTGTAAAGCGCGTAGCCGATGCTTTCCTTTTGGATCACGTCCCCTTTTTCACTGAATAAAACCGCTTTCGTGCTTGTCGTACCGATATCTATGCCTAACATATAACTAGTCATTTTCTTGTTCGGCCCCTTTCGCCAGCATTTGTTGCGACAGCCACAGATCTTCAACTTTACCTTGCACGTCATCGAAATTTTGATGGAGGGATTTAAGCATCAGATCCCTGTCTTTCGTTTTGATCGCTTTGATATAAAGTTCATGGTTATCGAGAATTCGTTCAAAGTCTTCGTATTTTTCTTTTAAGCGGGCCCGCATGGATAAAAGAATAAAGCTTTCCATCACAGGTTTGAGATTGTTCCATATCATCAAAATGTAAGAATGATTGATGGAGCGGACAATCGTTTCGTGAAATAAGACGTCTTGAAATGAGAACTCGTCGGCATCTTTGTATTTGATGGAGACTTTCATCATCTCCAATATTTTGCTGAGGTCTGTTACCAGTTCGTCGACATTGGCCCGTCCAAGCCGTTCGAATACGAATGTTTCCATCACCAGACGCACATCATAAATTTCTCCAATTTCTTTTTCGGTTAAACCGATGACAACGGCGCCCATCCGTTCCAAACGGATGATTTTTTCCGATGCCAGTATTTTTAAAGCCTCGCGGATGGGAGACCGGCTCACCGAGAATTCCGCAGCCAATTTATTTTCAGATAAAATGGTACCGCTTTCAATCAAGCCGGAAATAATGCGCATTCTCAGCTCGCATGTGACGCGAACACCTGTTGAAGCTCTTGAAAGCCACTTCTCCGGATATAAAAGATTTTTAGATTGGCTCATACACTCACCTTCCTAGTTATACGAGTATACTTGTATACAAGTATGATAACGCGATTATTTTGATTATGCAAACACTTTCATTTCAAATTTTCCGAAAAATTTTTTCCATTTATAAAACGATTTGTTTTGCCAATGCCCTCGAAATACTCCACTAAAGCAAAAAAATATAAAGGGAGCAGCTGCCCTTTATATTTTGACCATTTGTTTAACGATGAGTTTGAAGTCATGTTCGCTAATTTCTATGTGCCCAAATCGAAAGGAATAACCCCAGTGCCGTTTGTTTTTGATGAAAGAGAGGTTGGGAATGAATGGGTGGATCGGCGTTTCCCGGCATTTTAAAAAGTTGATCTTCCTTCTGTAAGGTGAGAATCCTTCTCCCGCATGAACCTTGTAAACTCTGTTATCACTCACTTCCCCTACAGCTGTAAACTTTTGATAGGGCGCATCATCTTTGAGATTTTGTTTTGGCGAGTAATAAATGATCCAATCATCGGGATTCATTCTTTTTAAAGGCGCCTCTTTTCCGTGGCAAAGTTGGGCGAAGCCTCCAGATACACCTTTCAAGACGTGATCGCGCGAAGCTACGCCGATCCAATACCTTCTTTTCATTCCATTCAGCATCCGCAAGCATCCTTGTCAGTATCCCCTTCGGTGCATGCTGACACAGGAAAATTCATTTCTCTCCATGCCGCGATCCCTCCGGTCAGCTCTTTCACTTGATAGCCTTTTTCTAATAAAAATTTAGCTGCTTTAGCTGCCGTATTGCACCAGACATCCCAGCAGTACACAATGATTTCTTTATCTTTTGGAATATCCTCTAATCGATTAGGGAGATCGTGTTCAGGTATCGCTTGAGCACCTTTTATCGTCAAACTCCTGACTTCGCTTGGCCCGTTTCTTACATCTATTAAAAAATATTTTTCAGGGTGATTCTTTGAAGATTTAAAATAATCCATTGGGCTAATGGTGGCTTCTAAACGTGCATTAAAAAAATCGAGTGAATTCATAGGGTATGCCTCCTAGTTTTTATACTTTTTCCATACTTTTAAAAGCAAATCTTTAAATAATTTTTTTTCATTGTCAGTCAGAGGGGATAAAACCTCATATTCTGTCTGTACTAAAACCTGTTTGCATGATGACAGTACATCGCTGCCTTTTTCAGTAAGGATTAGGCTGTATGCCCTGCGATCACTTGCGTTTTTTGTCCTTTCCACAAAGCCTGAAGCTTCTAAATGGTCAACATGGCTCACCATTGTCGTACGGTCGATCTGCAGTTGTTCAGAAATCAGTTTTTGAGAAGAAAAAGGGTTTTCTTCAATAAATACAAGTACTCCGAATTGCCTGGCATTCAAGCTATACGGAGCGAGAACATCAGCAAATTGATCCTCCATTTGCTGAAGAACCTTTCCTAGCAAAAATCCGTAAAATTGACTTAACTGTTTCAAAAATCATCACCACCTAAAATAATCACCAAACAATATAGTCAGTATAACTGATTATATTTTTGAACGCAAGCCTTCTTGTTTTCGTTTGTTAATTTAATTAATTAACCGTGGTACAATAAAACCTACGATATGGTGTAAATGGAGGATTTCACATGCAGCGTGGTACATTTCAATTAATGAAATCGGTGAACAAATCGATCATTCTTAATAAAATCAGAACTTCAGAGCCGATTTCGAGAGCCGAGATCGCCAAGGAAACAAAGATTACCCCTCCCACGGTCTCAAGCATTGTCAAAGAGTTGATCGAACAAGGGCTCGTGAAAGAAAGCACGCTCGGCCATTCGAGCGGCGGAAGGAAGCCGACAATGCTGCACATCAACACAGGTGCCTATTATGTCATTGGCATTGATGCCGGGCCTGAGACGGTGGAGTGCATCTTAACCGATTTAGCCGGAGGGATACTGCAGCGGACATCCAGCCTGCTGAAAAAACCGCTGACAAACGAGACGTTCATTGATGTTTTAAAAGAAAATGTTTATGCGATTTTGGGACGGGTCGATGTCAATCAGGAAAAGATCATCGGGATCGGCATCGCAATGCACGGGGTCGTCGATGCTGAAACGGGAATGTCACGCATCGCCCCGATTTTAAACCTAACCAATATTCCCATTAAAGATGTGCTGGAACAAGAATTCAACTTAACGGTCAGAGTTGAAAACGATGCCAGGGCGATGGCGCTTGGCGAATCGTGGTTCGGCGGCCGCGATGATGCAGGCAGTATGGCGGCCGTAAACGTCGGCCACGGTGTCGGTGCGGGGATTGTCATCAACGGAAAACTGTACCATGGAGCGGAAGGAATCGCAGGGGAACTGGGCCATATGATCATTGATATTAATGGAGAAAAGTGCGAGTGCGGCAACCGGGGCTGCCTGCAGACGATTGTGAGCGGTAAAGCGATTGCCGAGCGGGGAAACAAACGGTTAAAAGAAAGTCCGGACAGCCTGACAGCCAAAGATTTGTTTGAAATGGCCGAGAACGGCTGCCAAACGTGTATCGAACTCTTTCGGGAAACCGGTGTGATGATCGGAATCGGGCTGACCAACTTCATTCATCTTGTCAATCCGGGCAAAATCGTGCTGGGCGGCGGAGTGATGAAAGGCGGGAGGTTCATATTGCCGGCGATACGAGAAACGATACAGCAGAAAGCCTTAACAGCCGAAGCGAGGCAGACAGAGGTGACGATAACGAAGCTCGGCGATGAAGCGACGCTTTACGGAGCCGTTTCATTGCTGTTGGCGGAGCTGTTTGATCCGGTGTTAAAATAAGCCTTTTTTTCGCCTGTTTTAACACCGGTGAAGCCTTACCCCTGACGATTGACCGTGTGGATGAAGCGCATGAAAGCTTCGCGGTTTTTGAATACCCCGGCATCCTCAAGGGCTTTAACAAATTTCCGGCCAAGTTCTTTTCGTACAATTGATTCAGCATGCTTCGGCCCGGACAGCTCTCCGTATTCGGTTTTGAGCTGTTCGGCCCATTCCCGGTGATGCGCTTCAACGGCATCTGACTGACCGAGCAGGAATTCTTGGACACCTGCCAGTTCGGTCTTTAAGCGGGGAGGAAGAACGGCCAGGCCCATCACTTCGATTAAGCCGATATTTTCTTTCTTAATATGGTGAACGTCAGCATGCGGGTGGAATATGCCGTATGGATGCTCGGCAGATGTCCGGTTGTTTCTGAGCACAAGGTCGATTTCAAAAACACCGCTCATGTTTCTTGCAATAGGCGTAATCGTGTTATGAGGCGTTTCATCAGTAAAAGCCGTAATATCCGCTTGTTGATCCGAGTAGTTTTTCCAAGTCTGAAAAATATGATCCGCCGCATCGACAAGGCTGTTGATCGCCGTTCCTTTCAAGCGGATGACAGACATCGGCCATTTTAAAACAGAGGCTTCGATGTCCGGATGCTGTTTGATTTGAAAGGAGAACGCGTCTTCTGCGCGCGTCATCGCAAACTCATATCGTCCGGCTTGATAATGGTCATGGCTTAAAATAGACCCGCCGACGATCGGCAAATCGGCATTCGATCCGATAAAATAATGCGGAAACAGCTCTGTAAAAACAAGCAGCCTGTGAAAGGCAAGCTTATCAATTTTCATCGGCCGATGCTGCTCAGAAAATAAAATGCTGTGCTCGTTATAGTAAGCATATGGAGAATATTGAAAATACCAGTTTTCTCCGGCGAGCGGGACTTTAATAATCCTGTGGTTCGCCCGGGCGGGATACCCGATTCGTCCTGCATACCCTTCGTTTTCTTTGCACAGCAGGCACGTCGGATAGCTGCGTGCTCGTTTTGCAGCGGCGCGCTCCCGTTTGATTTGCTCAGGGTCTTTTTCCGGCTTTGACAAATTGATCGTAATATCCATTGTGCCGTAAGGTGTATCCGCCTGATACGAAATATTTCTTTCAATTCGTTTTGTCTGGATATAGTTGCTGTTTTTGCTGAGCTGATAAAAATAGGCGGTCGCCTCCAGCGGCGATTGCTCGTATTTTTGCTGAAACACGGCATTGATGACAGAAGGTCTTGCAACAAAGCAATTCATCACATTTGCCGCCAGCATGTCTTTCGCGTCTGCGTCGTCGGTTATGACGCCGTGTTCAATTGCATAAGCGGCGAGTCTTTCCAAAAGGTCGGGGATGGAGTCGCCGGAAGCCGCAGGGGCTTCTTCGGGAAACGAGTCCAGACCCAGCAGGTTCATCACTTGGTTGCGTGCGTAGTTCACGTCATCCGGTTCGATTAACCCTGTTTCAAGCGCTTTTTGAATGAGTCCGGCTATGTCTTGTTCAATCATGTTGACACTTCCTTCCTGTACCCGTTTGGATGTGATGAATGCCACTTCCAGGCGTCTTCAATGATCTTTGCTACAGAAGTGCGCGAAGGCCTCCAGCCTAGGACCTGCTTTGCTTTGTCAGAGCCGGCAATCAGGATGCTCGGGTCGCCGGCTCTGCGCTTGCCGATCTCGGCGGGAATGTCTTTGCCGGTGACCTTTCTCGCCGCATCAATCATTTCTTTCACCGAAAATCCTTCGCTGCTGCCGAGGTTGAATATATCGCTTTTGCCGCCTTCTCTTAAATAGTCCAAAACCGACAGATGAGCGTCAATCAGGTCTTCGACATGAACATAGTCGCGGATGCACGTGCCGTCGGGCGTATCATAGTCATCCCCAAAAATCGTAATATGCGGTCTTTGTCCGAGAGCGGTTTGCAGGATGATGGGGACCAGGTGTGTTTCCGGATGATGGTCTTCTCCGATCTCTCCCGTTTCCCTTGCTCCTGCGACATTAAAGTACCTGAGAGACACAAAGCTGACTCCATGGGCTTCTTCAGTCCGCTTCATGAGCTTCTCCATGATCAGTTTCGTTTCCCCGTAGGTGCTTGTCGGCCGCGTCGGCATGTCTTCTGTGATCGGCACCGATTCAGGCTCTCCGTAGACGGCCGCCGTCGAGGAGAATACGATTTTTTTCACATCGTGCTCAAGCATCGTCTGAAGCAAAACCTGTGTCCCGGATACATTGTTGTCGTAGTATTTAAGCGGATCTTTCATTGATTCGCCGACAAGTGAACTGGCGGCGAAGTGGATCACTTCTTCAATACGTTCCTTTTCGAAAACAGTGCGGAGGAAGTCGCGATCGCGCACATCCCCTTCATAAAAGACTGCCTCAGGATGTACGGCCTGTCTTTGGCCGGTCTCAAGGTTGTCAACGACAACGACGGTTTCGCCCCTGTCCAATAATTGATACACGGCGTGTGAACCGATATAGCCGGCACCGCCCAAAACCAACACACTCATATCCATTCCCCTTTCTATATTTCTTTGGCGCCGTCGCCTATCGCCGCAGTATAAAATGCGGCATCATAGCCAACCGTTTCGCGGTAGACGGCATTCACGCGTTCTTTAAAGCTGTCTGTCCGGTCTTTTTCTACAATCGCAATCGCACAGCCGCCGAACCCGGCGCCGGTCATGCGTGCACCCAGGACGCCGTCTTGTTCCCAAGCCGCCTGGACAATGGTATCAAGCTCCAGCCCTGTCACTTCATAATCATCCCTTAAAGACATATGAGATTCATTCATCAGCTTGCCGAACCCGGCGAGGTCGTCCCCGCGAAGTTTTTCCAGCGCTTTCAGCGTCCGGGCATTTTCGCACACCGCATGCTTGGCGCGTTTTCGATTAATTTCATCTCGGATGAGGTGCTGATGAGCTTCAAATGCTTCCGCCGTCATTTCGCCCAGGCTTGCAATCGGTAACTCCTGCTGCAGATCGCGGAGCGCCTCTTCGCATTGGGCACGCCTTTCATTATATTTAGATCCGGCCAGCGTCCGCTGTTTGTTTGTATTGATGATGATCACATCGTGTTCCTTCAATACGAAGGGAGCGTATGTGTAATGAAGTGTTTGGCAGTCTAACAAAATCGCGTGATCCTTTTTCCCCATGCCGATCGCAAATTGGTCCATAATGCCGCTGCCTACGCCGATGTATTCGTTTTCGACTTTTTGTCCGAGCTTAACCATGGAGATCGTGTCTGTCTGCAAACCATAAAGCCCTTTTAAAAGAACGCCTGTCGCAAGTTCAATCGATGCGGAAGAAGAGAGGCCCGCCCCGTGCGGAATATTTCCGTAATACAAAATATCGGCGCCGTGAACGATTTGATGGCCTGCTGCTTTCATCAAAAGGAACATTCCTTTCGGATAGTTGGCCCAGCCGTCAGACCGGTCAAAGGCTAAATCGCTCAAGCTGCATTCAATTATGCCTTTGTCAGGGAAGTTCTTTGAATAGAAACGGATCATTTGATCATCTCGTTTCACGCCAAGGGCATAGGTGCCAAATGAAATCGAAGCGGGGAAAACATGCCCTCCATTATAATCCGTGTGTTCGCCGATTAAGTTGATTCTTCCCGGAGCAAAAAAGGTTTGCGGTGTCTGTTCTGTCTTAAAAATAGAGCGAAAGTCGTTTGATAAAGCGGCTGTAGTATTCATATATCCTCCCATTCGTTTGACATGCAGACTTAATAAATTAATTTAATTAAGTTTAACCCCAGTTTACTACGGGTTTTCAATTGGTGCAATAAAAAGTGTTTTTTCAAATGAAACGTTTTCATGTAAAATCCTTATTGGCGGGGATAGGGCAATCAGCACTTGACTTTTACAAAAATCAACGTTAAATTAGTAAAATATTTTACTAAAAAATATGAAAGATGTTCATGGAGGTTTTGCAATCGTGGCGACGATAAAAGATGTTGCAGAAAAGGCGGGGTATTCCATCTCGACGGTTTCCCGCGTATTAAATAACGACGAAAGCCTGTCCGTACCCGATGAGACGCGGGAGAAAATATTTGAAGTGGCGGAAAGCCTGAACTACCGCAAAAAAACGATCAGAACACTGGTAAAAAACATCGCGTTTCTGTACTGGCTGACGGATAAAGAGGAACTCGAAGACGTGTATTTTAAAACGATGAGGCTGGAAATCGAGAAGCTCGCAAAGCAATTCAACGTTGAACTGACGACGTATAAAATTTCGGGGGGTATTGACGCCATCCCCGAAAACATTGAAGGATTCATTGCGGTCGGATCATTTTCAGATGATGAATTAACCCGGTTAAGGCAGATGACGCCTCGCGGAGTATTTATCGATTCGACGCCGGATCCGAATCATTTTGATTCAGTCAGGCCGGACTTAAAGCAGATGACGAGGAAAACGGTGGACTTTCTTATTGAAAAAGGGCATGAAAAGATCGGCTTTATCGGAGGCACGTACCACAATCCCAATACCGATGAAGACGAAATGGATGTAAGGGAACGAACGTTTCGCGATTATATGAGGGAAAAAGGGCTCTTGGAGGAAGGCTTTATTTTTTGCCGCAGGGGATTTTCGGTGGAAAACGGCTACCATCTGATGGATAAAGCGGTTGAAACATTGGGCGAAAAGCTGCCGACGGCCTTCTTTACAGCGGCGGATCCGATCGCCGTAGGCTGCCTTCAGGCTTTAAATGAAAAAGGGGTCGCCATCCCGGGCAGGGTGAGCGTCATCAGCATCAACAACATCAGTGTGGCGAAATACGTATCTCCGCCGCTGACGACATTCCATATCGATATTAAAGAACTTTGCAAAAACGCCATTGAATTGCTTCTTGAACAAATACTTGAAAAGAGAAAAGCTGTAAAAACGCTATATATCGGTGCAGAACTGGTGGTCAGGAAAAGCACCAATTAAAAAAAGGCGCGGGCTGTTCATAAGCCGCGCCTTTTTCGTAAAACATTTTACTATAGTCAGTAAAATAATTGTTTACACTTTTTCTTAGACATGCTATATTGTTTTTGTAAAACGCTTTCAATCCAATAAAAGGAATGAGACAAATGATGAATATGAAAAAATATGTTGGAATCAGCAGTGTGATTGCTCTCAGTTTGTCTTTAACTGCCTGCGGACCTAAAGAGAGCAGCAATGAAGCATCAGGCTCGAAGCAAAAGGAACTCGTGGTCTGGGAAGATAAAGAAAAAAGCGAAGGCATTAAAGATGCCGTTGCCCAGTTTGAAAAAGAGCACGGCGTATCTGTCAAAATCGTCGAAAAGCCTTACGCAAAGCAGATCGAAGACTTGCGGATGGATGGACCGGCAGGAACGGGGCCTGATGTGTTAACGATGCCTGGAGATCAAATCGGAACAGCGGTAACGGAAGGTTTGATCAAGGAATTAAAGGTGGACAAAGAAATCCAATCGATCTATACGGAACCGGCAATGAGATCCCAGGTGACAAACGGTAAGGTCTACGGCCTGCCGAAAGCGGTCGAAACGACGATGCTCTACTATAATAAAAATTTGATTTCTGAAAAAGAACTGCCGAAAACGCTGGATGAATGGTATGAGTATTCGAAAAAAACGGCTGACGGCAAAAAATTCGGCTTCCTGGCGCTGTTTGACCAGATTTATTATGCACAGAGCGTCATGGGAGGATACGGCGGCTACATTTTTAAGAGCCATGCAGACGGCACTTATGATCCGGCTGATCTCGGCTTGAATAACAAAGGTGCAGTTGAAGGAGCCGAGTACATTCAGAAGTTTTATCAAGAAGGGCTGTTCCCTGCCGGAATTATTGGGGAGCAGGGCATCAATGTGCTGGAATCGCTGTTTACGGAAGGAAAAGCAGCAGCGATTATTTCTGGTCCGTGGAATCTGGAACCGTTCAAAAAAGCGGGCATCGACTACGGGGTTGCCAAGCTGCCTAAGCTGTCCAACGGCAAACATATGAGTTCTTTTGTCGGCGTGAAGAGCTACAATGTAAGCGCTTATTCGAAGAATGCCGATCTAGCGGAAGAATTAGCCGTCTTTCTCGCCAATAAAGAAAACTCAAAGAAGAGATATGAGATCACAAAAGAAGTTCCCGCTGTCAAAGAACTGGCGGCTGATCCTGCCGTCACAAAAAGCGAAGCGGCTCAAGCTGTTGCCGAGCAATCTCAGTACTCAGAGTTGACGCCGAATATTCCTGAGATGAATGAAGTATGGACGCCGGCGGATGCGGCTCTGCAAACGATCGCAACCGGAAAAGCGGAACCGAAAAAAGCGCTTGATCAAGCCGCGGAAACGATACAAGGACAGATCAAAGCGAAGCACAGCGGCAGCAAATAAGCCGCAGCATTGGTGTCAAACTTGTCTTAAGTTTGGCGCCATTTATGATCAGGACGTCCATATAAAGAGGTGAAAGAGAAGGTGCAGCATCGCAAAAAAGCTTTACTATTATCAATCATTCCCGGTTTGGGCCAATTCTACAATAAACAATGGATAAAGGGTCTGTTATTCCTTCTTTTAGGCGTCTCGTTCTTTGCGGTTTTTGGCGATTTGCTGAATATGGGGCTGTGGGGCCTGTTTACGCTTGGAACCGAAGTGCCGCGCGATAACTCGATTTTTCTATTGGCAGAAGGCATCATCGCCGTGATTGTCACCGGTTTTGGGCTGGCTGTCTATTACGCCAATTTGCGGGATGCCTACCAAAACGGAAAGCGGCGCGATGAACAAAAGGAGCTCAGTTCACTCAAGGAACAATATCATAATTTAATGGCTCAGGGATATCCGTATCTCATCAGCGGACCATCACTGTTCATTTTGATTTTCGCCGTTGTTTTTCCGATTTTGTTCAGCTTTGCATTAGCTTTTACAAATTATAACCTCTACCATTCTCCGCCTGCCCACCTTGTCGATTGGGTAGGGCTTAAAACGTTTTCCGAAATTTTCACCGTTGATATTTGGCGGTCGACCTTTTTGGATGTTTTAGCTTGGACCATTGTCTGGACGCTTGTCGCTTCTACGCTCCAAGTCGGGTTGGGAATTTTGTTGGCGGTTGTCGTCAATCAGAAGGAAGTCCGCTTCAAGAAATTTTTCCGGACGATTCTGGTTTTGCCTTGGGCCGTGCCCGGCTTTGTTACCATTCTTGTGTTTGCCGGCCTCTTTAATGACAGCTTCGGTGCATTCAATCATCAAATCCTCGCCGCATTCGGCATCGATCCGATTCCCTGGATGACGAATGCCAATTGGACGAAGCTGGCGCTTATCCTCATGCAGGGGTGGCTCGGTTTTCCTTATGTGTTTATTGTGACGACCGGTGTTCTGCAGTCGATTCCGGACGACCTGTATGAAGCGGCGACAATTGACGGCGCGTCCGCGTTTTCGAAATTCAGGCATATCACAATGCCGCTGATTTTAATCGCAATGGCGCCGATTATCATCACGCAATTCACTTTTAACTTTAATAACTTCAACATTATCTATCTATTCAATGGAGGCGGTCCGGCTGTTCCCGGGTCAACAGCGGGAGGAACCGACATTCTGGTGTCCTGGATTTACAAATTGACGATGCAGTCGAGCCAGTACTCTTTAGCCGCCGCATTGACGATCCTGCTGTCGGTCTTTGTCATCTCGATCGCGCTGTGGCAGTTCAGACGGACAAATTCTTTCAAAGAGGGGGCTTAACATATGAAGAAAAGAAGATTCTTTCGGCTCCTTCTGACCTATTCTCTGTTGGTTTTTATGACAGCCGTTATCATATATCCTCTGCTTTGGACGGTGGGAGCCAGCTTTAATCCCGGCAACAGTTTGGTCAGTACTTCTATCATTCCGGCAAATCCGACATTGGATCACTATAGAGAATTATTTGCAGGAAAAGAGAGCCTTCAATACGGGCAATGGTATATAAACTCGCTGAAAATCAGCATCTTTACGATGATCGGATCAATCATCAGTGTTTCTTTTACAGCTTATGCTTTTTCACGGTTTCGTTTTAAAGGTAGAAAAAACGCTTTAGTTTTATTCATGCTGCTGCAAATGATTCCTCAATTTTCGGCTTTGGTTGCGCTCTTCGTTTTAGCGCAGATGCTCGGAATGATGAACAGCCATTGGCTGCTGATTTTGCTGTACATCGGCGGGCTTATACCGATGAACACGTATTTGATGAAGGGGTATATGGATTCCATTCCCATCGATTTGGATGAGAGCGCTAAGATTGACGGCGCTAGCAATACAAGGATTTTTCTGCAGATTATTATGCCGCTATCCAAACCGATGATCGCGGTCGTCGCCATGAACGGATTCACCGGACCGCTCGGGGATTTCGTTTTGTCTTCGACCATATTGCGGACGCCGGAGTCGTATACATTGCCGATCGGTTTATACAATTTAGTCAATGAAGTCATGGGAGCCAGCTATACGACGTTTGCCGCCGGCGCCATTTTGATCAGCATTCCGGTAGCCGTCATCTTTATCATGCTGCAAAAGAACTTTGTATCAGGGTTGACGGCAGGCGGAACGAAAGGATAGTCCGAGAAGAATATGGTCTAAAAAAGGAGAGTATTATGCCAAAAATTTACACGACACAAGCAAAATACATGCTTCACGGGGGAGACTACAATCCGGATCAATGGCTTGACCGTCCGGATATTCTTGCAGATGATATCAAGCTGATGAAGCTTGCCCATACGAATACATTTTCAGTGGGGATTTTTTCATGGAGCGCTCTTGAGCCGGAGGAAGGCGTCTATACGTTTGAATGGCTGGATGATATGTTTGAGAACATTCACCGGAACGGCGGACGGATTATAATGGCGACACCGAGCGGCGCCCGTCCTGCTTGGCTGTCGCAAAAATATCCGGAAGTGCTGCGCGTCAATGCGGAACGTGTCAAACAGCTGCATGGCGGAAGGCACAATCATTGCTTCACTTCATACGTATACCGTGAAAAAACGAGAAAGATCAACCGCTTGCTGGCTGAAAGGTACGGCAGCCATCCTGCCCTTTTGATGTGGCATGTCTCCAACGAATACGGAGGAGAATGCCATTGTCATCAATGCCAGCACGCTTTTAGAGACTGGCTGAAAAAGAAGTACAACAATGATCTTAAATCTTTGAATGATGCATGGTGGACGCCTTTTTGGAGCCATACCTTCAACGATTGGTCACAGATTGAATCGCCGTCTCCGATCGGTGAAAATGCGGTGCACGGCTTGAATTTGGACTGGCGCCGCTTCGTCACTGATCAGACGATCTCTTTCTTTCAAAATGAAATCGTTCCGTTGAAGGAAATCACGCCGAATATTCCGATTACGACCAACTTTATGGCTGACACGCATGATCTCATTCCATTTCAAGGGCTGGACTACAGCAAGTTTGCCAAGCATCTGGACGTGATCAGCTGGGACGCGTATCCCGCCTGGCACAATGATTGGGAAAGCACAGCTGATTTGGCCATGAAAGTCGGCTTTATCAATGATTTGTACCGCAGCCTGAAACAGCAGCCGTTTCTTTTAATGGAATCGACGCCAAGCGCTGTCAATTGGCACAATTTTAATAAAGCGAAACGGCCGGGGATGCATCTCTTGTCTTCTATGCAGATGATCGCCCACGGATCTGACAGCATTCTCTATTTTCAATGGCGGAAATCCCGCGGCTCATCGGAAAAATTTCACGGTGCGGTTGTCGGCCATGACAATTGTTCCGAGAACCGCGTATTTAAAGAAGTGGCAAAAGTGGGGCAAACCCTTGATGAACTGTCTGAAGTCGTCGGAACGACCCGGCCCGCGAATGTCGCGATCCTCTATGATTGGGAAACCCATTGGGCGCTCGAAGATGCACAAGGATTCGGGATGAAAACCAAGCGGTATCCCCAAACCTTGCACGAGCACTACCGCGCGTTTTGGGAGCGTGATATTCCAGTCGACGTGATTACGAAGGAACAGGATTTTTCGCCGTACCGGTTGCTGATCGTTCCGATGCTTTACCTAGCAAGTGAAGAAACAATCGCGCGTTTAAAAGCCTTTGCTGCAAACGGGGGCACATTGGTGATGACGTATATTAGCGGAATCGTCAACGAATCTGACCTGACCTATTTAGGCGGATGGCCGCAAGATCTGCAAGAGATGTTTGGCATGGAACCTGTTGAAACCGATACGCTCTATCCGGGCGACAAAAATAGGGTCCGTTATCAAAACCGGTCCTATGAGCTGAAAGATTATGCGACCGTGCTGAAGCTGGATACGGCAGATCCCGTGGGATTCTATGAGGACGATTTTTATGCGGACACGCCGGCTGTTACAAGCCATTCATACAAACAGGGGAAGACGTACTATATCGGTGCGCGCTTAAGCAGTCAATTTCATCGGGATTTTTATGAAACATTGATCAAAGAGCTATCGATTCAACCGGCTTTTGGTGTGAAACATCAGCCTGGCGTCTCCGTTCAAGTCAGACAGGATGAAGAAAATGATTATATTTTCATCATGAATTTCACAGAAAAACGCCAGCCCGTCGTGTTGGAGTCGGCCGTTAAAGATATGCTGACCGGAGAAACGCTGACCGGCGAAATCACATTGGAAAAATATGAAGCCAGAATAGCGGTAAAAACAAAAAAATAAGCCCGGGGGACATCCGCTTTAATGTGGGTGTTTCTCTTAAAAAAATAATGAAAGCGTTTTCTGTTTGGCGTGTGTCAATCATGAAAGGGGAGAAGCGAGTTTCATGAAAAACGTGGTGGCTGTTTTTGTGGTGCTGATTTTTGTTTTGGGCGCACTTGGAACCGGCGGTCCGGCGGAAGCCGTCAGAGGTTCCAAGGCGGCAGAAAGCGGCCTTTTTGTCGAAAAGGTTTCAGGGCTTCACAAGGATTTTATAAAAGGGGTTGATGTTTCGAGTATCATCGCTTTGGAAGAGAGCGGCGTCGCCTTTTACAATGAATCCGGAAAGAAACAGGATATATTCAAAACGCTGAAGGAAGCAGGCGTCAATTATGTCCGGGTGCGCATCTGGAATGATCCCTATGATGCCAACGGCAATGGCTATGGAGGGGGCAATAATGATCTGAAAAAAGCGATTCAGATCGGAAAACGGGCCACTGCCAACGGAATGAAGCTGCTGGCGGATTTCCACTATTCCGATTTCTGGGCGGACCCGGCGAAACAGAAAGCGCCAAAAGCATGGGCAAACCTAAACTTTGAAGATAAAAAAACGACGCTTTACCGATATACAAAACAAAGCCTTGAAGCGATGAAAGCAGCGGGCATCAACGTCGGCATGGTGCAGGTCGGAAACGAAACAAACGGGGGTCTTGCCGGTGAAACGGACTGGGCGAAGATAAGCCAATTATTCAATGCGGGGAGCCGAGCGGTCCGGGAGACGGATTCGAATATTTTAGTCGCCTTGCATTTTACCAATCCGGAGACGTCAGGCAGGTACGCTTGGATTGCCGAGACGCTTCACCGGCACCATGTCGACTATGATGTATTTGCAAGCTCGTATTATCCATTTTGGCATGGCACACTGAAGAATCTAACATCCGTCCTGACATCCGTCGCGGATACGTACGGCAAAAAGGTCATGGTAGCCGAGACATCTTATACGTATACGGCTGAAGACGGAGACGGACACGAAAATACAGCCCCTAAAAACGGTCAAACGCTCAATTACCCGGTCACCGTTCAAGGACAGGCGAACGCGGTCCGTGATGTGATTCAAGCGGTCAGCGATGTAGGAGAAGCCGGAATCGGCGTTTTCTATTGGGAACCGGCATGGATTCCAGTAGGACCGGCACGCCAGCTTGAGAAAAATAAATCGCTTTGGGAGACATACGGATCAGGCTGGGCCACAAGCTATTCCGCTGAATACGACCCGGAAGACGCAGGAAAGTGGTTTGGCGGCAGCGCCGTAGACAATCAGGCATTGTTTGATTTTAAAGGACGTCCATTGCCTTCTCTGAATGTATTTAAGTATGTTGATACGGGAACACCATTCAAAAATTGACTTGCAGCCGATTTCTCGGATAAAGGCGAACGCCGTTTGCCGGAAAGCGGTTTAAAGCAGAATGAAAAAAGGCCGGATGATATCCGGCTTTTTTTCGTGAAAGGACAGTCAGAAAGCGTAATTAAAATGTTTTCATTCAATTGACAGAAAGATAGGGTCCGCTTAACCAGCGGTTACCGTTTGAAATGCATCTTCTACAGATACGTATTCATATCCAAGGTCGCGCGCGACGGCCTTGTAGGTAATGCTTCCGTTTGCAACGTTGACGCCGAGAGCGAGCGCCTGATTTTCGGCGACTGCTTGTTCAACGCCTTTATTTGCGATTTGCAAAGCGTAAGGCATAGTGACGTTTGTTAAGCCGATCGTTGAAGTACGGGGAACGGCTCCCGGCATATTGGCGACTGCATAATGGACAACGCCGTGCTTCGTATAAGTCGGATCGTCATGCGTGGTGATTTTATCAACCGTTTCAATAATGCCGCCCTGGTCAATCGCCACGTCTACAACAACTGAGCCTGGGGACATCGACTGAATCATCTCTTCTGTGACAAGTTTCGGCGCTTTTGCACCAGGGATTAAGACGGCGCCGATGACAAGGTCAGAGTCTTTTACGGCTTCCGCAATGTTGAGCGGGTTGGACATAAGCGTTTGAATGTCTTTGCCGAACTGGTCATCGAGCTGGCGGAGGCGCTCAGCGCTCAAATCGATCAAAGTGACGTCAGCGCCAAGTCCGACTGCGATTTTGGCAGCGTTCGTACCGACCACTCCGCCGCCGATGATCGTGACCTTGCCGCGTTTTACCCCGGGTACGCCTGATAACAGGATGCCTTTGCCGCCTTTTGATTTCTCAAGAAATTGCGCGCCGATCTGTGAAGCCATGCGTCCGGCGACTTCACTCATTGGAGTCAGGAGCGGAAGCGTCCGGTTCACTTCGACCGTTTCGTAGGCGATGGCTGTGACGCCGCTGTCCACAAGCGCTTTCGCAAGCTCAGGCTCAGCTGCTAAGTGCAGAT
The DNA here is from genome assembly GCF_018333035.1 of Bacillus sp. J41TS8. Classification (NCBI taxonomy): domain Bacteria; kingdom Bacillati; phylum Bacillota; class Bacilli; order Caryophanales; family Bacillaceae; genus Bacillus; species Bacillus sp. J41TS8. Next base: position 66,252 of record NZ_BORF01000012.1, on the reverse strand, counting down.
ACGTAAATAAAACAAGTCCTTTTCGGAAATAGCCGTATTCAGAGGTGATCGGCTCTTTCACCTTCATGACCATATCCGCTTTTGCCCATACATCCTTCGCTTCAACCAAAATGTCTGCCCCGGCTGCTTTGTAGTCAGCATCCTCAAAGCCGCTTCCAAGTCCGGCTCCCTGTTCGATTAAAACTTGATGACCGCTTTTTTTAAGCGCGACTACTCCGGCCGGCGTAATGGCTACACGGTTCTCATTGTTTTTAATTTCTTTCGGAATTCCAATGATCATGATGTCGTCCCCCTCAAATGAAATATGATTCTACCGCTAGTATAAATCTCTGAACCGGCAAGAGCATCGTGTGTAAAATTAAAAATGTAAGCGCTTTTTTGTGAAATTTAACAAATTGGTGAACGTTGAATGAAGTGAAAGGATTGATATGAGGAGTTATCTATTAAAATTTTTTTCTTTAAAAAATAGTTTTGTTAAAAAAACAAATGTAAGCGATTACATTTTGTGTCGTTTCACAAACATAACCATATTTCGTTGTGATAGAATATCTCTTGCAACTATGAAAGCGTTATCTTTGTTGGGAGTGAGTCATATGGATATCTTAGAAATACTAGGCAAGATTAATAAGGTATTATGGGGGCCGCCCAGTTTAATTTTATTATTTGGGACAGGCTTATTTTTAACGTTTGTTTTAAAAGGACTGCAATTTCGCCGCCTGATCTATGCGTTTAAGATCGGATTTGGCAAGGAAGACAGCAAAGACGCAGCTGCCGAAGGGGATGTGAGCCATTTTAAAGCTTTAATGACAGCGCTTGCCGCCACGATCGGAAACGGAAATATCGCAGGTGTCGCGACGGCATTGACACTCGGCGGACCGGGTTCGATCTTCTGGATGTGGGTTGTCGGGCTGTTGGGCATGGCAACGAAATACGCGGAAGCCTTGCTTGCTGTTAAATTCCGCGTAAAAAATGAAAAAGGGGAATATTCAAGCGGGCCGATGTATTATATCGAACGCGGACTCGGACGCAGATTTAAAGGACTCGCCATCGCTTTTGCGCTGTTTGGAGCTTTTGCCGCTTTGGGGATAGGCAACAGCGTCCAATCCAATACGATTGCCGATATTACAAAGAATAGCTTCGGTATCGAAAACTGGGTGACAGGGCTGATTCTCGTCATTCTTGTCAGCGTCATCATCTTCGGCGGCATCCAGCGGATCAGCACGGTTGCCAGCTTCTTTGTGCCGATCATGGCTTTTCTTTATATGGGCGGGGCGATCTTGATTCTGATTTTGAATTATGACAAGATTATTCCGGCTTTTGAGCTGATTTTCTATTATGCTTTCCACCCTGTGGCAGCAGCCGGCGGTTTCCTTGGAATTGCCGTATCTGAAGCCGTTCGGAACGGGGTGTCCCGCGGCATTTTTTCAAACGAGGCAGGCCTTGGGACGGCTGCGCTAATCGCCGGAAATGCGCGTGCAGATCATCCGGTAAAACAGGCGCTCGTCGCAATGACCGGGACATTTATCGTTACGATCGTGGTGTGTACGATGACAGGTTTAACCCTTATCATTACCGGTTTCTGGGACCCGTCTGGCGGCTTGATATCCGGTGCGGCCCATAACGCCAGCCTCGAAGGCGGGGCATTGACGAGTGCGGCTTTTGCCTCGGTACTCGGCACGGCAGGCGAATACATTGTGTCGCTGTCGGTCATTTTCTTTGGGTTCTCTACAATTGTCGGCTGGTATGTTTACGGAGAAAAATGCTTCGAGTATTTGGCCGGTTCCAAAGGAATTGCGGGCTACAGGCTGGTCTACATCCTCGCCTGCGGCATCGGGACGGTCGCCAACCTTGTCACCGTCTGGGCGTTTGCCGATATGGCGAATGCGCTGATGATGATTCCCAACCTGATCGCCATCCTGCTGCTTTGGAAAGTCATCAAAGCAGAGACAAATGATTATTTTCATCACTTCTATGAACATACCAAATCGGCGGGTCCGCCAAGTAAACCAATTCATTAATCAATCATGCTGATCTGAAGCTCTGCCATCCCGGCAGAGCTTTTTCTTTGTTTACAATCATACAAAATCTCAAATTTTGACGAAAAATGTCGATACTATGAAATGAAGAAGATCTTTAATTTGAAAATTGCATTTCATCATTGATGACATAAAGGAGAAAGGATCACCATCATGAAAGTGAAAACAAAACTGCTGGGAATCATATCAATTTTAGTCGTTTCCATCGTTGGAATCGGAGCCTCCTCTGTTTTTATGATTTCTTCTACGGTGAAAAAGAATGAAGAACTCAAGGACAAGATGGAATTTCAAAAAGAGATTAAGCATATTCAATATCGTCTGACCGGCTTGTCGAATGACGAAAGAGGTCTTATTATGACCAGAGACAATGAATACAGCGAAGGAATGAAGGACAAGGCCGACGATGTTTTAAAGAGTCTTGACCGCGCCGGCAAACTGATCCGGGAAGACACATACAAAGCGAACGTCGAAGAAATTAAAGAAAATTTCAATGCTTATTGGAATTTAAATCAACAAGTTATCCAATCTTACGCTTCAAGTTCTAAAAAAGCCGAATCGATCCATTTCGGAGAGGAAAGAACATTAAGAAAAGAAGTCCTCGATCCGTCTGTCAACAAGCTGGTCGAAAGCCTTGAAGAAGAGGTGGAAGATCTGAAAGCAGAGATCAGCGCCAATGGGACGATGAGCGAATGGGTCATCATCACTGTCACAGGAGTATCAGCCATCGTGGGAATTGTTTTGAGTCTGCTGCTCTTGAAGTCTATTCTGGTGCCGTTGAGAAGCCTGAATCAGCAGCTTGGGGACATCGCCCACGGTGAGGCGGATTTAACCAAGAAAGTGATCGTCAAAAATAAAGACGAGTTCGGCCAGCTTGCCAATTCTTTCAATGCTTTTGTTCAGTCGCTGACGCAAATTGTGAAGCAGATCAGCAGTTCGTCTGAGCAAGTCGCCGCATCCTCTGAACAGTTGTCGGCAAGCGCGGAGGAATCGAAATCGACCTCCGAACGGATTTCGGAAGAGATGCAGGCGATTGCCGACAGCAATATGACGCAAAGCGAAATGACAGAAAAAAGCTCTGAATCGATTCATGAATTGCTGGACCGCTTATCATCCGTTGCCTCCAATACAGGCAGCATAGCGGATCTGTCGTCTTCGATGAGAGACAAAGCCGAAATCGGCTCCGAGTCCGTTCATAAAATGCTCGAGCAAATGAATTTCATTGATAAATCCGTCGACTCAGCCGGCAGCGGCCTGGAGGCGCTCGTGTCCAGCACGGCGGAAATCAGCAACATTTCTTCGCTCATCACAGATATTTCGGAACAGACGAATTTGCTGGCGCTGAACGCGGCAATTGAAGCAGCAAGAGCGGGAGAACAAGGAAAAGGGTTTGCCGTCGTGGCGGAAGAGGTCCGGAAATTGGCGGACGAAACGAATAAGTCGGCGAACCATATTCAATCATTGGTCACAACGATCCAAAATGAATCGGTAGAAACGGTGAATAACATTAAAGTCGTTCAAGAAAATGTCAGCTCCGGAATCGCTCTGTCCGAGGAGACGACCGGCAATTTCACCGAAATTTTGATCTTGGTAGAACAGGTTGCTTCTCAAATCCAAGAAGTCGCAGCTTCTACTCAGCAGCTGACATCAGGTGTCGAAATGGTTCAAAACACCATTCAAACATTAGCTTCCGGATCACAGGAAACGTCGGCTGGCACAAAAGCGGTTGCTTCCTCAACTCAGGAGCAGCTGGCTTCGATGGAAGAAATCTCTTATGCAGCAGAATCGCTGTCTCAATTGGCTGAAGAACTGCAAACCGTCATCAACCGATTTAAATATTAAGCAGAAAACCCCATCAGGCGATGGGGTTTTAATTGGTTTTCATGGCGGCTAAAGCGCCCTCGGGGATTTCCTCTTCGTGTACTTCAGTCAAGCTTCCGGCTTTCGTTCCGTACGCCCATACTTTGATGAAAGCGCCGGGACGCAGTTTTTCGTCCGCCTCTGCTTCAATCTGCTGTTTGTGTCCGCTCGCGTCATATCCGGTTAATGTGTAGTTGTACTTTCCGTTATTCAGCTTTTCTGCATGATCTTCGGCTTTGAGATAATAGGCCTCAGGCTTTCCTTGGCCTTGTATGAAATGATCGGCCAGGGGCACAAGGCCCCCTGTCGCTTTCTGCAGGATAAAAACGCCGGCAACGGCGATCAGAACTGCGGCAATCAGGCCGCCTGCCCGTGTCTTCATATACCTTCTCCTCTTTCATTCAGTTTGTGGATGGTATTATTTTATAAAAAAGGCGCAGGGAGAAGAAATTGATTCATATTACAGTACACTTACATGATTGTAAGGTAGGACGAATCGCGGCGGCTTTTGTTTATCAGACCGCTTCGTGTCATAATATATCCAAACAGAAGGAGAGACCGAGATGCAAAAAGTGATGATTGTAGAAGACGACCCGAAGATTGCCGATTTGTTAAAATCGCATATTGTCAAATACGGATACAACGTTCATGTAGTGAAAGACTTTGACCGTGTCATCGATGAGTTCAGAAGCACGGCGCCTGATCTTGTTCTGCTTGATATTAATTTGCCAAGCTTTGACGGCTATTACTGGTGCCGGCAAATCCGCCAGGAATCGATTTGCCCTGTCTTGTTTATTTCGGCGCGGACGGGCGAAATGGATCAGGTCATGGCATTGGAAAACGGCGGGGATGACTTTATCACCAAGCCGTTTCACGCCGAGATCGTCATGGCAAAAATACGCAGCCAGCTTCGCCGGGCTTACGGAGAGTATGCAGCGAAGGCGGAGGAACGGCTTCTTGAAAAAGAAGGACTGCGGCTGTATCCGGAAAGACTTGAACTGACATTCGGCGGTCAAACGGCTGCTTTGACGAAAAAAGAAGCCGATATTATCGAAAGCTTAATGGAACGCCACCCGAGGATTTCCGGCCGCGAAGATTTGCTGGCCAAGCTGTGGGATGATCAGGCCTATGTGGATGAAAACACGCTTAATGTCAACATTACACGCGTCAGAAAAAAGTTTCAGGAGCTCGGTATTGAAGATGCGGTGGAAACAGTGCGGGGCGCGGGCTATCGCTTGAATGTATCCTGGGTGAAGGCGGGAGAGGAATGAAGCTTTTTTTCAAAGAACACTATTTGTTGATTGCTGTGCAAGTGCTGCAGTTTATCACGATGCTGTCGGTGTACTGGCTTGATGGGTATCAACACATCAGGCCGGCTTTTTATGCCGTTTTTCTCGGCTTTTTCTTTCTTGGCTGCTATCTTTTCTACCATTACTATACGCGCCGGAAGTTTTACAAACGGATGACGAGCGGGCTGGATTCATTGGATGACACCTTCAGGCAATCGAATCAGCCTCAATCCCCTCTGTCAGAAGCGCTTGAACAGCTGCTGAAAAGCCAGTACAGGCAATACCGCCAAGAATTAAAGAAGCTGGAGCTTGGACAAAAAGAGCATTTGACCTTCATGGAACAATGGGTGCACCAAATGAAGACACCGCTGTCGGTCATCGAACTGACGGCTCAAAATTTGGATGAACCGGAATCATCTAGCATCCGTGAGGAGACCGAACGGATGAAAACGGGCCTCAATACGATTCTCTATATGGCCAGACTGCGGACGATCGAGCAGGATTTCCGTATAAAACCGGTCGCATTAGCGGATATCGTTCACGAGGTCAATCGCGAAAACAAGCGTTTCTATATTCGCAGTCAAGTTTATCCTAAGTTCAAGGAAGTCAAAAAAGGCATCACCGTCGAAACAGATGAAAAGTGGCTGTTTTTCATCATTTCCCAATTTGTCAACAATGCGGTCAAATATTCGGCGGGAAAAAGCAATACGGTTATGATTTCTATTGGTGAAAACGATTCGGAAGCGGTATTGGAAGTGACAGATTTCGGTGCCGGCATCCCGGATACAGATCAAAAGCGGGTATTCGACCCGTTTTTCACAGGAGAAAACGGACGTCGTTTCAGAGAATCGACCGGAATGGGTCTTTACTTGGCAAAAGCGGCGGCTGACCAGCTCGGCCACCGGATCGAACTTGAATCGCAAGAAGGGAAAGGCACGACAATCCGGCTGGTTTTCACGGCTACGCAAAACCTTACATCGATGTAATGAAAGTGAAAGAAGAATCGATAGTTCATCAATAAGGGATTCAGGTAAACTGATCACAGATCAAAAGTTAAAGGTGAAAGGAGATCTTGTGATGCTTCAGGTCAAACAAGCCAGTAAGATTTACGAAGGAAAAATTGCGTACCGCGCGTTAACAGATATTAACCTAACAATTGATAAAGGTGAATTCGTCGGCATTATGGGGCCGTCCGGAAGCGGAAAAACGACCCTATTAAATATGATTGCAACGATCGATGAACCGACGACGGGCGAAATATTGATCAGCGGCCAAAACCCGCATGTTCTCAAAAAAGAAAAATTGGCGAAATTTCGCCGCAGAGAGCTGGGATTTGTGTTTCAGGACTTTAATCTTCTGCCGACATTAACGGTTGAAGAAAATATTGTACTGCCTTTGACGCTTGACGGCGAAAAGGTCAAGGAAATGAAGCGGAGGGCAAACGATTTAGCCGAAAAGCTCGGGATTACCCAGATCATGAAAAAGCGCACATTTGAAATATCGGGCGGTCAGGCCCAACGTGCCGCTGTAGCGAGAGCGATGATTCATTCGCCGAAGCTTTTGCTTGCCGATGAGCCGACGGGCAATCTTGATTCAAAGTCATCCAAAGATGTGATGGAAATGCTTGAGTCGATCAACCGCAACGAAAAAGCGACCATGATGCTTGTCACGCATGACCCTCAGGCGGCAAGCTATTGCAACCGTGTCGTCTTTATTAAGGACGGAAAGCTGTATTCGGAGATCAACCGCGGCGATAACCGCCAAGCGTTTTTCCAAAAGATTCTCGATACACTGTCCTTGTTGGGAGGGGATGCAAATGACCTTTCGTCAGTTCGCGTTTAACAACGTCATTCGCAACAAAAGGCTGTATGCCGCTTATTTTCTCAGCAGCATGTTTACGGTGATGGTTTTTTTCGCATTCGCGATCTTTGCTTTCCACCCGGTGATGACCAGTGATTCTTTGACCTCCGGCATCGGGCAGCACGCTTCCGTTGGCCTGTTAGTCTCCGGCGGCATTATTTTCGTCTTTTCTTTCTTCTTTGTGCTGTACTCAATGAGTTCATTTCTTCAATCGAGAAAAAAGGAATTCGGCGTTTTAATGATCCAGGGGATGTCCATGCGCCAAATTCGCATGATGGTATTTCTTGAAAATATGCTGATTGGCTTTTTTGCGACAATCGGCGGGATTGTGCTCGGTCTTGTCTTCGCCAAATTGATATTGCTCACAGCGGAAAATGTGCTGATTATTGATAATAAGCTCGATTTTTACTTTCCGTTGATGGCGATGATTGTGACATTTATTTCTTTTAACGGCCTGTTCTTATTTATTTCTTTTCTTGTGTCATTTGTGCTCAGGAGCGAGAAGCTGATTGTTCTGCTAAAAGGGAACAAAATCTCCAAAGGGGAGCCGAAAGCATCTGCCTTGCTTACGCTCATTGCAGCTGTGCTGCTTGCCGGAGGGTACTACACCGCTTTGATTGTCAAAGGAATAGGCGTTCTTGCGGCGATGGTGCCGGTGACGATTGTTGTTATTATCGGCACATATCTGCTGTTTACACAGCTGAGTGTTTATGTGATCCGCAGGCTCAAAAAACGGGAAACTCTGTTTTGGCGGAAAACGAATATGATTTTGTTTTCTGATCTGTCTTACAGGATGAAAGACAATGCGCGGACGTTTTTTATGGTGGCGATTATCTCTACTGTGGCGTTCAGCGCCATCGGCACGCTGTACGGTTTCCAAACCCTGCTGACAAACGGAATTAAAGATATGAATCCGCATACGTTCTCGTATAAACCGCCGAAAACAAACAAAGACACCGAAAAAGACGTGGCTTTCATCAATGACACGCTGAATGAACGAAATATCAAAACAGATAAAGCTTCAGCTGTCCTTCAATATTTCGATGTCGACGGCAATGACATGCTGATTGTGAAAGAATCTGATTATAACAAGTTTGCCGATCTCGTCGGGGCCGACCACGTCAAGCTTGAAGAAGGGAAAGCCGCAGCTGCCGAGTATGATGTCAAGATCGGTCTCGAGGGAGAAAACGACCAGCCGCTCCCTTCGTCAATCCCTCTTGCAACCGGCAAACAGCTGCAGGCTGACAAAACGGTCCGTTCAAAAGCGTTATCTGAAAACAACTATTATATTGTGACAGACGATGATTTTGCACAGCTGAAAAAACCGAAAAGCGAAAACCGGTTCTATGCCTGGCAGGCAAAAGAAGCTGACAACATGTCTTTAGTGAAAGCCGGGGAGGTTTTGCATAAGAAACTGGATTACATGTATTTCGGGGCTGTAGATTATGAGGTATATGATTTAAGCAAAGGGTATGGCCCGATATTATTTGTCGGACTGTTTATCGGAATCGTCTTCTTCGTTTCAGCAGGAAGCTTTCTCTATTTCCGGTTGTACACTGATTTGGACGATGATAAGCAGAAATTCAAATCGATTGCCAAAATGGGTTTAACAGACCGCGAACTGCATAAAGTGCTGAACAGGCAGATCGGCATCCTGTTCTTCGCGCCTATCGTTGTTGCCCTTATCCATGGAGCCGTAGCGCTGACCGCTTTATCGCATGCCTTTCAGTACAATCTGTTCAAGGAATCCGCAATGGTGCTCGGCGTATTCTTCGCTATCCAGGTCATATATTACTTCATCGTCCGCTTCTACTATACGAAACAGATAAAAGCGGCGATTTAAAAAAGATTAGACTGCGTCTAACCCAGCTTGTAGAAAAACCCATGTTTTTCTGCAAGCTTTTTTTATACTTGCAGCCGGCAAATTTGGGATAAACATACCTATGTATTTTGCCTCTTTCTTCATTTGGTTGATTATGTTAATTTGATATTATTTCAAATTTGAAAGAGGAGTGATCGATTTGCAGGTAAAAGAAATATTTGTTATTCGCTTTATTTCCTGCTTAAGCGTTGTTTTGCTTCATGCGATATCGATGGTGCTCATGGTGCGGGCGGACATGCTTGGAGATACGGTTTTCCGGGTTGTTGAATCTTTCAGGACGCTTCTGATGTTCAGTACGCCTGCGTTTATTTTTATTTCCGAATTTTTGCTCGCGCATGCTTACCCTGGCGGCGTTCCGGAAGGGTTTTTAAAAAAGCGGTTTAAAACGATTTTCATCCCTTTTCTATTTATCGCTGTTTTGGATGCTTTTATGACCGCTGGTCTGATGATGCAGCAATTTCATGCATCGGTCATTTTAAAAAAACTGTTGGCGAATATTTTCCTGGGGAATTTCATCGGTTATTTCATCCTCGTCATTTTTCAATTTTACTTGTTGCACATGTGCTTCCATTCATTTTTGCAAAAGGCGTCGCCTAAATGGGTGCTTTCGATTTCTTTTGCGGTCACAGCGGCTTATTTGAGCTATTTCACGTTCATTCAACCTCCGGTTGTACAGGAAGAGGCGCCGTTTCCTTTTTCATGGGTGCCGTTTCCCGGCTGGCTCTTTTATTTTTGTTTGGCCTATTATTGCGGCAAAAATTACGAGCGCTTTTTGGCATTGCTGGAACGATACAGGCATGCGGTATATGCAGCGGCTGCTGTGACCGGATGTTTCATTGTAGCGGTTTCCTACTTCGGACAAGACATCGCAGTGACGTCAAAGCGTCCGGATATCCTGCTTTATTCAACAAGCATCATTTTCTTATGCTTTCACCTGTTTTCAAAACTGAAGTCGGTGCCGAAGCTGATCATGATGATCAGCAACTATTCTTTTTCTATTTATTTATTGCACGCTTTTATCCTGATTTTCGGGTTGGTCATTTTAACGAGCTTTGAAAGCATCGGTACGGTTTCGGCTGTTTTGCTCTTGTTTTCGATCTCTACAGGCGTTGCGGTTTTCATATCTTGGGCCGTCAATAAATTGAAGTATGGCTATATGTTTGTCGGAAAAATTTACGTGCCGAAAAAGAGGAGAATCGAGCAAAAAGTGAGCCATCATGCCGGTTAACGACTTAGATTGATAGAGCGAAAAGCCAGAACGGCAGGTTGCACCGCCGGAGCTTTTCGCTTTTTTATATTCTCGCAAAAATGTTCCGGTTTTGACACATCTTCTTTTAAATGGAAGGTGGCTTATTGCCTATAATCATATTATGATAACGATTATCATTTTCATAATGTGGAGGCCTCAACAATGGTTTTAGCTGAATTAAAACAAAAAGAGAGAGCAAGAATCATAGATTTTTCAGAAGTGAATGAACTTGTTCAGCGCAGGCTCATACAGCTCGGGATGAAAGAAGAAGCTGAAATTTGCGTGCAGCGGAAATTGCCGTTTGGCGGACCGTTCATGTTTGAGTCAGGCGGACAGTGCCTCGGCATACGGCTTGAAGAAGCAAAAAAGATCAGGATTGAAAAGCTATGAACAGCCGGCAGATTGCCCTTTTCGGAAATCCGAATACGGGGAAAACGTCATTGTTTAACGCGCTGACAGGCTCCTATGAGTATGTCGGCAACTGGAGTGGGGTGACCGTTGAGAAAAAGGTGGGACTGCTCCGCCATAAACAAGGAATGATGGTCGATCTCCCCGGCGTTTATACATTGAGCCCGCTGTCCCGCGATGAAGGGGTCGTCACTGACTTCCTGCTCAACGAATCATTTTCAGACATATTGAATATTGTCGATGCATCCCAATTAAAGCGGAATTTGCACTTAACTGTGCAGCTCCTCGAATTTGGTCATCCGCTCACAATCGGTTTAAATATGATCGATGTCGCAGGACAGCGAGGCGTCTTCATTGATCATCAAAAGTTGTCTGCAGCGCTAGATGTTCCGGTGATTCCTGTGATTGCCCGCAGCGGCAAAGGGTGTGATGAACTGAGCCGGCATTTGCTTCTTGAAAAAGAAAAGAGAACAAAGCCGCTCGTCATCAATTACGGAAGCACAGTAGAAGAAGCGATTGGCCGGATCGAGTCGATCATACCGGAACGTCCCGGCGTTTTAAAACGGTGGATGGCTCTTCAATATTTGGAAGGCAACTCGAAAATGAAAGAGCAGCTGGAAGACGCGGCCGACAGCGAACGGTTAAAGGAAATTTACGAGGAGACAGAAAAACGCCTTCTTCAGGAACAATCCGCAAAATCGCTGCATCAGCATATTTACAATGAGAGAGAACGATGGATTGACCGCATCATGTCATCCTCTGTTGAATATCAGTCAGACCGAAAACAGACGCTGACTGAACGCGTGGATCAGATCGTTACGCATCCGGTGCTTGGCATTCCGATTTTTTTGTTGTTCATGTATCTCATGTTCATGCTGACGTTTGACTGGCTTGGTGTTCCATTGTCTGATACACTGGACGGTTTCATCGGCGGACCGCTGACGGAATGGACGGCTTCGGCACTGTCGGCAATGGGAGCCAGCCCGTTTATCGAGGCGCTCATTCTCGATGGGATCATTGCCGGTGTCGGCGGTGTCCTCGTTTTCGTCCCGCAGATTTTTATTCTGTTTTTCTTCATTTCGGTGCTCGAAGATTCCGGGTATATGGCGCGTGTGGCCATGGTGATGGACCGTCTGATGGAGGCGATCGGTTTAAACGGTAAAGCCTTTATACCGCTGATCATCGGCTTCGGCTGCAATGTTCCGGGCGTCATGGCTGCACGAACTGTAGAGCAGCCTAAGGAAAGACTTTTGACGATTATGCTGACGCCATTTATGTCCTGTTCGGCAAGACTTCCGGTTTATGCTTTGTTTGCAGGGGCTTTTTTTGCGGCTCATCAGGCTTTCGTCGTCCTGACCTTGTATGTGCTGGGCATTGCTGCGGCGCTGGTGCTGGCGAAGTTTTTATCCTCATCCAAGCTCAAAGAAGAAAAGTCGTTTTTCGTGATTGAACTGCCGCCTTATCGTTTGCCTCAAGCGCGTACATTGTGGCGGGCAACATGGGAAAAGGGCAAAGGTTTCGTCCGCAAAGCCGGGACTTACATTTTTGGCGGTTCTGTCCTCATTTGGCTTTTATCGTATACAGGGCCCGGTGGAACGGGCGTTGAGATGGATGACAGCTTTTTAGCAATGATCGGCGGAGTGCTCGCACCGTTGTTGATGCCGCTGGGGTTCGGCACATGGCAGGCAGCGGCATCACTATTAACAGGTTTTCTCGCGAAGGAAGTTGTCGTCGCTTCAATGAGCATCATCTATTTCGTACCCGAAGCCCAGCTGCAAGGCATGATGGCTGAGCAATTTACACCGCTGGCCGCTTACGGATTTATGGCTTTCGTTCTTTTATACGTGCCATGTCTCGCGACAGTCGCGGTGATTAAAAAAGAAACAAACTCGAAAAAGTGGATGTTCCTGTCCATTGTTTACGGATTGGCCATTGCATATGTGATCGCGTTCTTGATTTATCAGGGCGGACGATTGCTTGGGTTATCATAGGAAGGATGTGACAGCATGCTGTTTAATATCACGATCGGAGCGCTCATCTTCGGTTATGCGGCATGGACGCTTATAAAATTTGTCAAACGAAGCCGGAAAGGAAAATGCGCCGCCTGTGAATTAAATCGAACGTGTCAGTCGGCTTGTGATGATGTGAAAAACAGCTGAGGTGCTCAGCTGTTTTTGTTTTTTAGACTTGCACTTCGCTCATCAAAGCGAGGGTATTTCCTTCGGTATCTTTAAAGAAGGCCATCCAGGTTTCCGTTTGCTCGATTTTCGCCGCCACATGCGGCTCAATTGGAAAAGAAACGCCTTTTGTTGCGATTTCATTATAAACTGTCGGCAAATCTTCAACTTGAAAATAGATGACGGAGCTTGCATGAGCAAATTCTTCTTTTTCCGGGAGATTGAGAAGAAGCCGCAGCCCGCCGCACTCAAAGAAAGCCATGCGATCTGTCTGAAATAAAAGGGACAGGCCTAATACATCCTGATAAAATGCCGCAGCCCGCTCCAGGTCTTGAACCGGTACCCTAATTTGTCGAACCTTTTCGATTCCCATCATGATCGCTCCCTTTTTTGTCATTATTTTCATTTTGCACAATTGATTCCAAAATATCTATTTTTCGCTGTGTTTTTTGTTTCACGTGAAACAGCGGCGGCATGCGTGTTAAATCATTGTTTTCATGGATGTTTATTGGTACATGGCTTCCGTTGGTTTAAATGGAAAATAGTAGAAAGGGGGCGAAGGTAATAAGTGAAAATCAAAAGGCTGAGCAGGAAAGAAAAGTTGGATATGAAGGGTTTGTGCTTCTTCTTTCACTCATCTTTATTTCCATCTTTATCACGACCTCATATGAGATACCGAGCAATCTGTTACTGATCATTCTTTTTTTCATTGGCAGCGGCTATTATTCGATTAGGCTTGTGAGCAAAGGTCTGTTGAGAAAAAAGAGGGGACTTGGCTTTAAAGCCGCGTTGTATGCCTTTGTCGTTTGGAGGGCATTATCTTTTCTGTTTCATGACATTTCTTATCCATTCACTTTGAAAGGGTTATTATTTCAAATATTGATGTTTTTTCTTTTCTACATTCCTTTCTTTTTTATCTTTCAATTTGCTTTTAAGCTTTCAAGCATACAAGAAAGAAAACAATAAAAAAAGCTGGAAATTCCAGCTTTTTTACTTATTCTCTTTCTCACGCTTCACCAGCATCTCCGTAATCAAATCAACCTGTTTGCTGACAGAGATCGGATCGTACGGGTAGAACGTGTCAAAGTCGTTGATAAATACACGGTTATTTTTGACGGCGTCAAGGTTTTTCCAAATGGAAGACTGCTTGAGCTTGTCCAGCGTCTTGCTGTCGCCGTTCGGGTTATAGTCTGTTACAAACATGTAGTCGGCAGCATATTCAGGTACGACTTCCAAGGATAGTTCTTTGATGTCGCCTTTTTTGAAGATGTCCTTTTGAATCTTTTCAGGCGCTTTTAAGCCGAGCGCGTTGTACACGGCTTGGCCTCCGCGGCCGCCGTTGTCATTGAACACCCAGAATTGTCCTTTTTCTGTGTTTTCATAAATACCGAAAGTAGCATTTTTGTCGACGACTTGAGCGATTTTTTTCCTTGCTGATTTCGATTTCTGTTCGAAATCGGCTAGGAATTGTTCAGCTTCATCTTTAGCTCCTGCAATGTCGCCAAACATCTTAACGGTTTCCTGAACATTTTTCGCCGTATTATAAGGAATCACAACGGTCGGTGCGATTTTGGACAGTTTGTCGTAGTTTTCATCGTTCATCACGACAATTAAATCAGGCTTCAGTTTCATGACTTTTTCCACATTAATCGGGTCGCCTAAATCTGTCACATCTTTCATGCGGTCTTTTAAAAACGGATTGGAGAAAGACCACGAGCCGGAGCCGACGACATTGGCGCCGACCGTGAACAGTTCACCGGCATAAAAGTCTGTCACGATGCGCTTTGGATGTGTTGGAATGTCCACTTTTCCACGCGTTGATTGATATGTTCTTGTCGTTTCTTCAGCCGCTTTTTCTTTGTTGCCGTTTGACGAATTACCGCTTCCGCAGGCGCTGACCACGATACACAACAGCATAACTAAACCGATTATCAATAAGTTCTTTTTCACTTGACCCTCCTGTTGATATAAAGCATATGAAATTCTCTAAGTGATAATGATTCGCATTATCACTGTAAATATAGCAGATGAGTCCCTCTTTCGTCTATCACTTTTTTGCTAAGTATGATTCGTGCTGTTTTGGTTAATTTGTTACTATAAACAGAAAAAGGATTGATGAGGTATGGCAGAAACGAACCCGGTGATCAAAAAACTGCAGTTCAAGGATAATGGACAGCCTGTACTGATCGTAAATCCGCCAGAGGCATACAGCGCCATCATGGCTGAATTCCAAGGCCATGTCGATCATCAGGCCGAAGCTGACCGATACAATTTTGTTCAGGTATTCGCAGCGACCAACGCAAAGTTGCAGGCTTTAGCCAAGGAGGCTGAGCGTCATCTGGCGGAAGACGGCCTGTTTTGGCTTTGCTACCCGAAAAAATCATCGAAAGTCTACAAAGGATCGGACTGCAGCCGCGACACAGTAGCCGGGCTGCTTGCGGACCAGGGCTATGAACCGGTTCGGCAAATTGCAATAGATGAAGACTGGTCTGCGCTCAGATTTCGCAAGGCGGAAAACATTAAAACGATGAAGCGTAAATTTGCCGTGACGGAAAAAGGTAAACAGCGTACAGATCAAGAATGATCATATATGTCTCTTTTCAGAGAGGCAGATGATTCAGCTTGTGAACGAAAGTACACAAAAAAGAAATAATATTATGTTCAATGTTTCACAAACTTTTTGTATAATGAATCTAATCTTTTAAAATACCATAGAAAAGAGGTATGCAGCTTGAAGAAATGGGCATTTGTATCAGACTTTGACGGGACGATTTCCAAACAGGATTTTTACTGGATGGTCATTGATAAATATTTTCCGGAAGGCCGTGAATTGTTCAAGAAGTGGAAGGCCGGAGAATTAAAAGATATCGAATTTTTGGGAACCGTTTTTGCTTCAATTCATCAAAGCGAGCAAAAAATCATTGATGACATTCATTCCATACCGATTGATGAATATGTGCCAGACTTCATTCAGCATGTCCAGAAAAACGGCGGCGATTTCTATATTTTAAGCGCCGGCACGGATTATTACATTCATTATATTTTAAAGAAATACGGGATTACAGACGTTGAGGTCTTTTCAAATAAAGGCTTTTTTAAAGAAGACAATGTTCATATGGACATTGATGAGAATCATTGGCATTACTCTGAGCGCTATGGGATTGATAAATCAAAGGTCATTCAAAAGCTGAAAGAAGAGTACGAGACGATTTATTTTGCAGGCGACAGTGAACCGGATTCCCACCCGGCTAAATTTGCGGATGTAACGTTTGCAAAGGATGCGCTCCAGGATTTGCTGCGTCAGCAGGAGGTGCCATTTGTAGCCGTTGAAACATTTGAAGACATTGAACAGTATCTTAAAGAAAAAGGGCGGATCGTCTAATGCCGCGCCAGGTTACCAGCATAGCCATCCCCGCGGTTTTGGACATTAGTGAAGGCGTGCTTGGCCGGTTGGATGAGATATTGAGAAAACATCAGTTTGATAAGGCGATCATGTTTTTTGACGATTTTTCCTATCAGCAGTATGAGCATTCATTAAAAGCCGCCTTTCAACATGTCAAAGTAGAAGCTGTTTTGCTGCCGTCCAACCTGGACATACAGGAGCTTTTAAAGCAGGCATTTTCAATCGGGAATTACGATGTCATCATTGCCATGGGCGGCGGGTATGTTGTCGATTGCGGAAAATACATCGCCTTTTCCAAGCGGACCCCGTTCATCAGCATTCCGACGTCGGCATCCAATGACGGGTTTGCGAGCAGCAATTGCTCGCTTCAGGTCGAAGGGAAAAAAACAACCGTGCCGGCAAGGGTACCGTACGGAATCATAGCTGATTTGAGTATTATTCAAAAAGCGCCGGAGCACTTTATTTTGGCGGGGATCGGCGATTTGATGTCCAATATTACGGCTCTTTATGATTGGGAGTTTGAAGAGCGGCACGGGGTCAGCGATGTCAATGCGTTTGCGTCGATGCTCAGCAAAAAAGCGGTCAACAGCTTTGTCCGTACGCCGATGCAGGATATTAAACAGCCGATCTTTTTAAAAGAGCTTGTCAGTTCTTTGACAATGGGCGGCATCGCCACGGAAATCAGCGGAAACAGCGCGCCGATCAGCGGTTCTGAGCACCTGATTTCCCATGCGTTGGACAAAATTGCGGAAAAACCGCAGATGCACGGCATTCAAGTCGGGGTAGCCACCTACATCATGGCTCATGTACAGGATCATCGGGCCAAGCGGATTGAAAAGGTGTTTACGAGAACAGGCTTTTTTCAATATGTGAAAACGCTGAATCTGAACAAAGATGAGTTTCGCGAAGCGATCAATTTGTCGCACACTGTCAAGCCCAACCGTTATACGTACTTGCATGAAGCCGGCTATCGCGAAAAAGCGCTTCGCATCCTTAATGAAGATCCGATTCTGCAGGAAATATTTTAAGTAGGCTAAGCGGCCCGAAAAACGCCTTATTTGCTGTAAGGCGTTTTTTCCGTGGGCATCTGACGAAAATGACGGGGAAAAGCTGTGATACAATAAAGAAGGTATGGGTCATAAGTACGACGTTAGGGCTCGATTCTGATCAGGGAGAGTGTAAAATGTACAAACTAATCGCGATAGATATGGATGGAACATTGTTGAATGATCTTCATGAAGTAACAGAGGAAGTACGGAATGCCCTGCATGCTGCAAAAAAGCAAGGCGTCAAAATCGTTCTTTGCACGGGCCGTCCCCTCGGCGGTGTAAGCCGCTATCTGGAAGAACTGAATCTAAATGAAGACGGCGATTATGTCATCGCCTATAACGGAGCGCTCGTTCAAAATACGCACACTCAGGAAGTCGTGTCAGAGCTGACACTGAGCTATGATGATGTGAAATCGTTATATGAGCTCAGCCAAAAGCTTGATACGCCGATGCATTTTTTTGATTCTGCTTATTTGTATACGCCAAATCGGGAAATCAGCCCGTATACCGTTTACGAATCATACGTTACCAAAGTGCCGCTCCGGTTCCGGACGATCGAAGAAATCCCGAAGGACCTTCTCGCGCCAAAGGCGATGTACATTGATGAACCGGAAAAGCTGGACCGGACGATCGCCGCAATACCGGAAGACGTCAAGGAACGTTATACAATGGTGAAAAGCTCGCCGTTCTTTTATGAAATTCTTCACCCTGCGGCAAGTAAAGGAAATGCCGTTCAGCAGCTTGCCGACATATTAGGCATCGCACAAGAAGAAGTGATCTGTATTGGAGACAACGGAAACGACATGTCGATGATCGAATGGGCGGGATGCGGAGTCGCCATGGGGAATGCGATCCCTGAGGTAAAAGCTTCGGCCGATTATGAAACGCGTACGAATAACGAAAACGGCGTTGCCCACGCCATTCATGAGCTTGTATTGTCCAAATAAAAAAAGCCGGCCTTTCGAAAGGCCGGCTTTTACCTATTTGCGGCGCCATGCTTCAATCCGCCAGATATGAGTCACCCAGTCTTCATAAAAAGACGGTTCATGGGAAACGAGCAAAATCGTTCCCTTGTAGTCGCAGAGCGCTTGCTTTAACGCACGCTTTGCCGATGTGTCAAGATGGTTTGTCGGTTCATCAAGAACAAGCAAATTGCTGTTTGAAAGCATCAGTTCCGCCAGCCGGACCTTTGCCTGTTCACCGCCGCTGAGCGTAGCAAGGGGCTGGCTGATATGCTTTGGCGTCAAACCGGATATCGCGAGCGTCTGCCTGATGTCTTTTTCCGATAGATCAGGAAAGAACGCCCGCAATTTTTCAAGCGGCGTATCATGAGAAACCGGACTTTCCTGCCTGAAATAGGCCGCCTGTAAATGCTGTCCTGCCGTGACGGTGCCGCTTAGCGGCTTGAGATCACCGAGCAGCGTTTTAATGAGCGTCGATTTTCCGGCGCCGTTTTCTCCGGTAATGGCGATTTTATCGCCCCGTTTTACGGTCAGAGAAAGAGGCTTAAATAATGGAACGGTGTAGCCCGCCTCAAGATTTTCCGTTTTGAGTACGGTCATCGCCGGATTTCGCCCCGTTTTAAATGAAAAGCTGGGGACATAAGAATCTGTCGGTTTTTCGATTCGCTTGATTTTGCTTAATGCTTTCTCCCTGCTTTTGGCCTGCTTCGCCTTTCGGACCCTGTTCCGGTCGATAAACGCCTCTAGCTTTTTAATTTCCCTGTGTTGTTTGGCATATGCGGCTTCAGCCTGTGCCCTGCTTTGCACATATTCCTTCAGAAAATATTGATAGCTGCCGGAGTACCGTTTGATCGTTTGATGCTCCAGATGGAATGTCACCGTCGTGATCTCATTTAAGAAGTGTTCGTCATGTGAGATCACGAGAAAGGCGTGCTTATAGTTTTTCAAATACCCCGTCAGCCACTCAATATGGGCCGCATCCAAATAGTTGGTCGGCTCATCCAACAGGAGCACATCAGGTTCTTCAAGCAGCAGTTTGGCCAACAGGAGCTTCGTACGCTGCCCGCCGCTTAAAGCCGCGACATCCTGATCAAGCCCGATTTCCGTAAAGCCGAGGCCTTGAGCGGCATCCTCAATTTTCGTTCCGATTTGGTAAAATCCTGAACTCTCCAGTTCGGATTGGAGCTCTCCGTATCTTTTCAAAATGGCCTCCAAATTGTCTTCGGCGTCGGCCATTTTTTCGGCAAGCCGATTCAGTTGCTTTTCGATTTCAAACAGCCGGTCGTACGCTTGCTCCATGTACTGAAGGATGGTTGTGCCTTTCGTCAGCTTGGCATGCTGTTCAAGAAAGCCGGCCCGAATGTTTGGCTGCCATTCAATGTTTCCGTGATCGGGCAGAAGGCTGCCTGTCAAAATCCGCAGCAATGTCGATTTTCCGGCTCCGTTTGCACCGACAAGGCCGGCGTGTTCGCCTTTCAGCAGGCGGAACCCGGCGTCTTGAAAGATAATACGGTCTCCATATATATGGGTCAGATTCGTGACATGAACAATACTCATGGTGATTCTCTCCTTCAGGCTTATTTTTTTTGAAAAAACAAGCCATCAAAAGAGAACAGCGTGAAGCCTCGCTATCCTGTCCGGCAAAAAAAAACGGGTAAGGCAAACTACACCTTACCCGCTACATATTTAAAATACAGCAAGAAAGGATGTCAAATCATATCAAACTGTTCCCGAGATGGCTTGTCTAAAAAGGGCAGACTTCTCCCGTCTTTAAGCCAATTCTCTTTTAAGAACAGTTGATAAGATTTTCATTCCTTTCCACCTCGTTTTGGTCAAATTTACCTTCACAACACATTATATGAAGCGGAGTGCCGGTTGTCAAACCGCTGCCATATGAATTGACATCGTGCAGGCAGTGTGTTATTTAATTTGTGAACAGAATCGAACGATATATGTATATCATATGAGCAAAAGAGGAGAGAGACAGATGGCTAAAAAAGAATTTAAAGCAGAATCCAAGAGATTGCTGGACATCATGATCAACTCGATTTATTCCCAAAAGGAAGTCTTTTTAAGGGAGCTGATATCCAATGCGAGCGATGCCATCGATAAAATCTACTACAAAGCACTGACAGACGATTCACTGACGTTTAACAAAGATGATTACTACATAAAAATCTCCGCAGACAAAGAAAACAGAACGCTGACGATTGCGGACACCGGGATCGGCATGACGAAAGAAGAGCTTGAAGAACATCTTGGAACCATTGCCAAGAGCGGCTCGCTTGCGTTTAAACAAGAAAACGAATTAAAAGACGGGCACGATATTATCGGCCAGTTCGGCGTCGGTTTCTACGCCGCTTTTATGGTTGCGGACACCGTCACCGTCATGACAAAAGCCCATGGCAGCGATGAAGCGTATCAATGGGAATCAGCGGGGGCCGACGGCTATACGATCGAACCGGCTGCGAAAGAATCAGCGGGAACCGATGTCATTTTGAAGCTGAAAGAAAATACAGACGACGAAAACTATGATGAATACTTGGATGTTCATCGCTTAAAAGCGATCATCAAAACATATTCTGATTTCATCCGCTATCCGATCAAGATGGATGTCACCGTTAACAAGCCGAAAGAAGACGCTGAAAATGAATTTGAAGAAGTTCAGGAAGAACAGACAGTCAACAGCATGGTGCCGATTTGGCGAAAAAACAAAAGCGAACTGAAAGATGAAGATTACGAGGCGTTTTATACGGAAAAGCGTTACGGTTTTGACAAGCCGCTCGCTCACGTCCATACAAGCGTGGACGGCGCAGTGAGATATCATGCGATTTTATTCATCCCTGAAAATATTCCGTTCAACTACTACACGAAGGAATTTGAGAAGGGTCTTGAACTGTATTCGAACGGTGTGCTGATCATGGAAAAGTGTCCGGACCTGCTGCCTGACCACTTCAGCTTTGTCAAAGGAATGGTCGATTCAGAAGACTTATCGCTCAACATTTCGAGGGAGATGCTCCAGCATGACAGGCAGCTGAAGCTGATTGCCAAAAACATCAGCAAAAAAATCAAGAATGAGCTGAAAAGCTTGCTGAAAAATGACAGAGAAAAATACGAGTCTTTTTATCAATCGTTTGGTAGACAGCTTAAATTTGGGGTATACAATGATTTTGGAGCTCATAAAGATATGCTGAAAGACCTGCTGCTTTTCTATTCATCAAAAGAGAAAAAGCTGGTCACCCTTGATGAATATGTATCCAGAATGCCTGAAGATCAAAAATACATTTACTATGCGTCAGGCGACTCGTATGACCGAATTGAAAAGCTTCCTCAAACCGAGCTGGTTTCGGAAAAAGGGTATGAAATCCTTTATTTCACCGAGGACATCGATGAGTTCGCCATCAAAATGCTGGCGAATTATCAAGAAAAAGAATTCAAGTCGGTATCCAGCGGCGACCTCGGAATCGAAAACGATGATGAGCAAAATCAATCAGACGGGGACGACAGCCAATACAAAGACCTTTTTGAAGAGATGAAAAAGACCCTGGATGGAAAAGTGAAAAGCGTAAGGGCGTCAAAACGGCTGAAGACACATTCTGTATGCCTAGCCGCTGACGGAGAAGTCACCATCGAGATGGAGAAAATCTTAAACGCAATGCCTGACAACCAGCACGTAAAGGCTGATAAAGCATTGGAAATCAATACAAATCACGAAGTCTTCAAAACACTGCAGGATGCTTTTGAAAACGACAAAGATAAATTCAAGCTGTACACCGGCATCCTGTACAACCAGGCGCTGCTGATAGAAGGCTTGCCAATCGAAGACCCCGTCGAATTTACGAATGATATATGCAAAGTGATGGCATAAAAATAAAAAAGATACATCTCAGCTTTAGGCGAGATGTATCTTTTTTTGATGTTAATGTTTCACAACTTCCTGTCCCCGCACATTCCATGTCATCGCAAAGATGAGTGCTGCGATTGCACATGAAGCGGTTAAGAGCGTAAAGCCCGCATTCCAGCCGGATGCATCGACGATAACACCCATCAGCGCATTTGCCGTCAAGGTTCCGCCCAGGTATCCGAACAGACCCGTCAATCCTGCAGCCGTACCTGCCGCTTTTTTCGGAACAAAGTCAAGCGCCTGAAGACCGATCAGCATAACTGGACCGTAAATGAGGAATCCGATCGCGATCAATGATGCCATGTCGATCATCGGATTGCCGGCTGGATTGAACCAGTATACAAGCACCGCGATCAAAACACCTACCATAAAGACAAAGCCTGCCGGTCCGCGGCGCCCTTTAAACCATTTGTCAGAGATCCAGCCGCAAAGCAATGTCCCCGGAATCCCCGCCCATTCATACAGAAAATAAGCGACACTTGATTTGCTCATATCAAAGCCTTTTTCTTCGCTTAAATAGGTTGGCGCCCAATCCAGAACGCCGTAGCGGACGAAGTACACGAAAATGTTGGCAAGTGCGATCGCCCACACCCATTTATTATTTAATACATATTTAAAGAGGATTTCTTTCGTTGATAATTCCGTTTCAAATGTTTTCTTCGACTTGCTTGAATAATCGTTGCGGTATTCCTCGATTGGAGGCAGTCCGACAGACTGCGGCGTATCCCGGATCAGCCAGTAAGAAATGACGGCAACGGCGATGGCGACCAAGGCGGGCAAAATAAATACGCCTTCATAGCCTGTAGCAGAACCCGTCATGCCTGAGAAGATGGCGACGCCGGCAACGGCTATAGGCGCCATCAGTCCCCCGCCGACATTGTGGGCGACATTCCATATGGCCGTTTTATTTCCCCTTTCGCTGACGCTGAACCAGTGGACAAGGACGCGCCCTGACGGCGGCCATCCCATGCCTTGGAACCAGCCGTTTAAGAAGAGCATGATAAACATAATGGCGATCGATGAGGTGAAGAAAGGAACAAACCCCATCAATAAGCTGATGACAGCGGAAAGGATCAAACCGGCGGGCAGGAACATCCGCGGATTGCTCCGGTCTGATATCGTGGCCATCACGAACTTGCTCAGCCCGTAAGAGATGGATAGAGCGGATAAGGCAAAGCCGAGCGCCGACTTTGAAAATCCCTCTTCGATTAAATAAGGCATGGCAAGCGAGAAATTTTTGCGAATTAAATAGTATGCCGCATAACCGATAAAGATGCCTAGAAAAACTTGCAGTCTGAATTTCTTATATTCCGAATCAATTTGATCGTCCGGCATCCGCTCAATCGGCGGTGCTGGCTTAAACAGTTTTAACATGGTATACCCCTTCTTTATTCATTTACTTCTTTTCACGCAAAACATCGCGCAGCCGGTCCGGAAAGTTGGTGAACATTCCGGTCGCTCCCCAATCGAGCAGCCGCTTCATGTCTTCTTTTTCATTCACGGTATAAGGATGGACCAGCATGCCGGTGCTTCGAATTTTTTGCACATATGCCCGGTCAATGCGGTCAAAGTTCATGCCGAGTCCGACGCTGTAAGATTGATATTGTTTTAATTCGGTGTCAGTAATGGCAGCCGGTTTGTCGTACCATAATAATTGCACAAGCGGAATGTTTGGATTAGCGTTATGAATGATTTGTAAGCTTTCAGGACTAAAAGATTGAATGATAACTTTGCTTGAATGAATGTTTGCCCCGGTCAGTTTGTATTGCTTCAGAATGTCCAGGAGCTTTTCTTCCATATGATCATAGTCTTCCGGTGATTTTGTTTCGATATAGTAGCGCGCGCTTCTCCCGAATGTTTGGATGATTTCTTCAAGGGTAGGCACTTTCAGCCCAACGTACTCCGGTTTTGCCCGCTCAGGATATGCTTCGTTAAACCAGGAGCCTGCATCAAGCTGTTTGATTTCTTTCAGCGTATAGTCTTTGACAAAACCCGTACCATTGGTCGTGCGATCCAATGTCTCATCGTGCATGGCGACCAAATGTCCGTCTTTTGTCATTTGAAGATCGATTTCTATGTAATCGCCTTTCATTTTTTGCCCGAGCTTATAAGCCAAAAGCGTATGTTCGGGAGCATGACCCGAAGCCCCGCGGTGCGCGACATTTAATACCTGACTCGGATTGAGCTGCGGCTGGGAATGGCTTGCCGCCTCCGCATGCCCGCTGAGTCCAAAACCGGCGGCAGCGATTGCAGCCGTTATAAAGAAGATGCTGCGGACAAGTTTTTTCATCAAATGATTTCCCCTTTCAAGTCGTTATGCTGAATGTTGGTGCCGGTTCATTCATTCCGGTTTTATTCGCCTCCTTATGTGACGAATAAAAAGAGAGATCCACAAAAAACCCCTGGCACAAGAGGGTCTTATTGTGAATCTCCCATTCTCCGTCACTTGTATTAACTTCTTTCCTATCATACCAAAAATGGAAGCGCTGTCAACATGATTTTAAAAATAAAGAAACCTATCTTTTAAGATAGGTTTCCTGATCATTTAGCGGGCGAACAGCCGATCGATGAAATCAATGTCCTCTTGAGACAGATTGACTTCTGCCGTTTTGAGGTTGTCGATCAGCTGATCAGCGCGTTTGGCGCCCGGAATCAATACATCGATTTCAGGTCGCGCCAAGTACCAGGCCAACACGATATGGGCGATGTCAACATTGTGTTTTTCCGCGATCGGCGCAAGCTGGTTCACTTTTCTAATGTTTTCTTTGAAGCGTTCGCCTTGGAAGTTTTCCATGTCTCTTCTCAGGTCGCCTTCCGGGAACGTTGTATCTTCGCTGTATTTTCCGGCGAGCAATCCGGAGACGAGCGGGAAGTAAGGAACAAATGAGATGTTATGCTCTTGTGTATACGGGAAGAATGTCGTCTCAGCTTCCCTGTTCAGCAGGTTGTATTCGCCTTGGAGCACATCCACCAATCCGTCTTTGTTCGCTTCTTTCAGCTGCTCAAGTGAAAAGTTGGATACCCCGATCGCTCTGATTTTGCCTTCCTGCTTCAGTTCATGGAGCGCTTGAACCGCTTCGTCTTTCGGCGTGTTCTCATCAGGGAAATGGATATAGAAAAGGTCGATATAGTCAGTTTGCAGACGCTTCAGGCTTTCTTCAACTGACTTTTTCAAAAATGCAGGGGAGTTGTCAAAGACAAAATCGTCGCCTTCTTTCTTATGGGCGGCTTTTGTCGCAATCACGACATCCTCGCGGTTGAATTCTTTGAGGACTTCGCCGATTAATTCTTCGGAACGGCCGATGCCGTATATGTAGGCGGTATCTAAAAATGTGACGCCGTTTCTGATCGCTTCCCGCACCAATTCTTTTCCCGTTTCTTCATTGAGATTCGGATAAAGGTTATGTCCTCCGACGGCATTGGTTCCCAAACCAATCGGGAATACGTGCAAATCTGATTTGCCAACTTTAACTTTTTTCATTGGATTCCCCTCCTGAAATGATATGTTGATCAATAAACTTGGCCGGCCGCTTGGATACAGCCGGTCAAGGGTGTCCACTTCAACTATACATGTTTTGCCAAATGGATTTCAATGTTGCGCTCTTTACAGTACTCGTGATATTCCTCATCCAGCGCCTGAGATGTGACGATCGCGTGCAATCTGTCAAACGGCGCGTACGTCAGCAAGGTCGACTTCCCGAATTTGGAATGGTCGGCCAGCAAGTATACTTGTTTTGCTTTTTCGGATATTTTCTTTTTAATTTCATATTCAAGCAGATCGGAGTTCGTCAGTCCATGGGTAAGTGTTGCTCCTGTTGCCGACATGAAAGCTTTATTAATATTATATTTATCCAATGTTCCCGGATCATCCATGCCGACGAAAGACTGCGTTTTCCGTTTATAGTTGCTGCCGATGATGATCAAGTTTATATTTTGCATCGCTGCAGCAGCGTTGATAATGTCGAGGCTGTTCGTTAAAACGGTTACATTTTTATTTGGATCAAGAGTTTCCAATATGGATTGGGTCGTTGTGCCGGAATCGATAAAGATCAGGTCATGGTCTTCAATAAAGCGTGAAGCGTAGTGCGCGATTTTCATCTTGGCATCCTTGTTTTGAATGGTTCTGTTTTCAAATGGGATTAAGGCCGTTTTTTCGATCGCCGTTACGCCGCCGTAGACTTTTTTTATGACTCCTTTCTCGGTCAGCTTGTTAATGTCGCGTCTGACCGTGTTTTTGGAAACATTAAAGACCTGGCAAAGCTCATCAAGCGAAACGGTGCCATTGGTCAAAATATATTCTTCCATTTCTTTGATCCGCATTAACTTCATACCAAGTATCTCCTTCTAGTATATTTGGCTAAATATATATAATAAACCCAAAAGTTAACCAATAATTGCTTAAAAAATGATAACATTAGTGGCTATTTTTTGCAAGATTTGTCCTGTTTCTTTTTATTATACAATGTTTTTCTAAATCATTTTAAGGTTTTCTATAAATCTTACAAAAGAAAAATTTAATGATTTTGATTGACTTATGGGTAAGACCGGATTAGAATATAACCAAGAAGTGACCAAAACGTGATAAAGTTGAGAAATTTCTGAGTGTAAACGTTTTATTGCGTTGCGGTTCTTTTGATAAAATCATTGTTCTATTCATTAATTTCTTTTGTAAGCGTTTAATTCCTGTTTTTTGCGAAAATCCGTTATGCACTGAAGAGCCGTTCGGCATTCATACATAATGGCTGGAACCTGCCCCATCTGTACCAGGAGATGTTTAATATTCAAGGAGGTTATAAGAATGGCAGAAATCAGAAAGTTAAGAAACTATATTAATGGAGAATGGGTTGAAAGCAAAACCGACAAATACGAAGATGTAGTCAATCCTGCGACGAAAGAAGTGCTTTGCCAGGTGCCGATTTCGACGCGCGAGGATATCGAATACGCAGCGCAAACAGCGGCTGAAGCGTTTAAGACATGGTCAAAAGTGGCCGTTCCGCGCCGGGCAAGAATTCTATTTAACTTTCAGCAGCTTTTGACTCAGCATAAAGAGGAGCTCGCCCACCTCATCACGATTGAAAACGGAAAAAACACGAAAGAAGCGTTGGGGGAAGTTGGACGCGGCATCGAGAATGTCGAGTTTGCAGCTGGAGCGCCATCCCTGATGATGGGAGATTCACTTGCTTCAATTGCAACCGATGTTGAAGCGGCGAACTACCGTTACCCGATCGGAGTCGTCGGCGGAATTGCCCCATTTAACTTCCCGATGATGGTACCGTGCTGGATGTTCCCGATGGCCATTGCGTTAGGAAACACATTTATTCTGAAACCTTCCGAGCGGACGCCGCTCCTGACGGAAAAGCTTGTTGAACTGTTTGAAAAAGCCGGACTTCCTAAAGGGGTCTTCAATGTCGTATACGGTGCGCATGATGTAGTAAACGGCATTCTCGAACACCCGGAAATTAAAGCGATTTCATTCGTCGGTTCAAAACCGGTCGGAGAATATGTCTATAAAAAAGGAAGCGAAAACCTGAAACGCGTTCAATCGCTGACAGGCGCTAAAAACCACACCATCGTTCTGAACGATGCCAATCTTGAAGACACGGTAACAAATATTATCGGCGCTGCTTTCGGATCTGCCGGCGAACGCTGTATGGCATGTGCAGTAGTGACGGTTGAGGAAGGGATCGCAGATGAATTCATGGAGAAATTGGTTCAGAAAGCATCTGAAGTCAAAATCGGAAACGGACTTGACGACGGTGTATTCCTCGGACCTGTCATTCGCGAAGACAACAAGAAACGCACACTCGGCTATATACAAAAAGGAGTTGAAGAGGGTGCGAGACTTGTCTGCGACGGACGTGAAAATGTGACAGATGAAGGCTATTTCGTCGGCCCGACAATCTTTGACAATGTCACAACTGATATGACGATCTGGAAAGACGAGATTTTTGCTCCTGTATTGTCAGTCATCCGTGTGAAGAACTTGAAAGAAGCGGTTGACATCGCCAACCAATCCGAATTTGCAAACGGCGCATGTTTGTTCACATCGAATTCGAATGCGATCCGCTATTTCCGTGAAAACATTGATGCGGGAATGCTCGGTATCAACTTGGGCGTACCGGCTCCGATGGCATTCTTCCCGTTCTCAGGATGGAAGTCTTCGTTCTTTGGCACATTGCATGCGAACGGAAAAGACAGCGTCGATTTCTATACGCGTAAAAAGGTCGTCACTGCAAGATATCCGGCGCCTGACTTCAATTAATTGTGAAAAAACCGAGCGGCGCGGTTCCCGCGCTGTTCGGATCATGTTTCAAGTTTGAAAAGGAGGCTTTATCCATGAGTCATTTGTTGCGCAAGCCGCAGGCGAATGAGCTGTCACAAGGCGTGAAGCTTGTACACGAAGTGAAAAAATCGAATTCGGATCTCAGTTATGTCGAGTTTAAAGTCCTTGATCTCGCACCGGGATCCAGCTATGAAGAATCGCTGAGCAAACAAGAATGCTGCATCGTCGCGCTTACCGGAAAGATTACCGTAACCGATCATGAACAGACATTTGAAAATATCGGCACGAGAGAAAGCGTTTTCGAAAGAAAGCCGACCGACAGCGTGTATGTGTCAAATGACCGCAAGTTCGGCATTACCGCGGTTACAGAGGCAAGAGTTGCCCTGTGCTATTCCCCTTCTGAAAAT
Organism: Bacillus sp. J41TS8; assembly: GCF_018333035.1. Classification (NCBI taxonomy): domain Bacteria; kingdom Bacillati; phylum Bacillota; class Bacilli; order Caryophanales; family Bacillaceae; genus Bacillus; species Bacillus sp. J41TS8. The sequence continues at coordinate 37,486 of NZ_BORF01000012.1, read as the reverse complement.
CAGCTGCCGACGAAACTGATCAAAGCTGAAGACAACGGTATTGAAAACCGCGGGAAATTCAGCAATAAACGAACCGTTCATAACATACTTCCGGATTCAGATCCTTCAGCGAACAGCCTTTTAGTCGTCGAAGTCTACACTGAAAGCGGAAACTGGTCCAGCTATCCGCCGCACAAGCATGATCAAGACAACCTGCCTGAAGAGTCCTTTTTAGAAGAAACATACTACCATGAACTTGACCCGCAGCAAGGCTTTGTATTTCAGCGCGTCTACACAGATGACCGTTCTATCGACGAGACGATGACTGTTGAAAATGGAAACGTTGTCATCGTGCCGGCCGGATACCATCCTGTCGGGGTGCCTGACGGATACACATCCTATTATTTAAACGTGATGGCAGGGCCGACGCGGAAATGGAAGTTTCATAACGACCCTGACCATGAATGGATTTTGGAACGCTAACAATAAGGCAAGGAGAGGCTGTTGAAGATGAGGTATACGTTTAATGAAGAGAAAGAATTTGACATTGTAGCGATCGGCCGCGCATGCATCGATTTAAACGCAGTCGAATACAACAGACCGATGGAGCAGACGATGACATTTTCAAAATATGTCGGCGGCTCCCCGGCTAATATTGCAATCGGCAGTTCCAAATTAGGATTGAAGACTGGCTTTATCGGCAAGATTCCGGATGACCAGCACGGCAGATTCATCGAAACCTATATGAGAAATACGGGTGTCGATACGTCACAAATGGCGGTCGATAAAGACGGACATAAAGCGGGGCTTGCTTTCACAGAAATTTTAAGCCCTGAAGAATGCAGCATTTTAATGTACAGGGATGATGTTGCAGATCTTTACCTTGCCCCTTCTGAAGTGAACGAAGACTATATTGCAAAATCGAAGATGCTTCTTGTGTCAGGTACGGCGCTGGCTAAAAGCCCTTCCCGCGAAGCGGTGCTGAAAGCCGTGCAGTTGGCGAAAAAGCATCAAGTGAAAGTGGTCTTTGAGCTTGACTATCGTCCATATACGTGGACATCTGCGGAGGAAACGTCCGTTTACTATACGCTTGTTGCCGAACAATCAGACATTGTCATCGGAACGCGTGATGAGTTTGATGTAATGGAAAATAAGAGCGGCGGCAGCAATGAAGAATCTGTTCAGCATTTGTTTGCACATTCCGCAGATCTTGTCGTTATCAAGCACGGTGTCGAAGGTTCATATGCATACAGCAAATCCGGAGACATCTTCCGGGCGAAAGCATACAAAACGAAGGTCTTAAAAACGTTTGGAGCGGGGGATTCATACGCTTCCGCTTTCCTCTACGGACTCGTTTCAGGCAAAGATATTGAAACTGCGCTGAAATACGGAAGCGCTTCCGCATCCATTGTTGTTTCCAAGCACAGCTCATCTGAAGCGATGCCGACAGTCGCCGAGATTGAAGAGCTTATCGCGGCTCAGTCTTAAATGAAGAATATGAATAAAGGTGGGATCGTTTGTGGGCAAGAAAATACGTTTAACCACAGCACAAGCGTTAATTAAATTCTTAAATCAGCAGTACATCCATGTAGATGGTGAAGAAACACCGTTTGTCGAGGGGATCTTTACGATTTTCGGCCATGGGAACGTCGTTGGCATCGGCCAGGCGCTTGAACAGGATGCGGGCCATTTAAAGGTGTTTCAAGGCAAGAATGAGCAGGGAATGGCACATGCGGCAATGGCTTACAGCAAGCAGATGCTGAGGAGGAAGATCTATGCTGTATCAACATCAGTCGGACCGGGAGCAGCTAACCTTGTGGCCGCCGCAGGTACGGCGCTTGCGAACAATATTCCGGTTCTCTTGATTCCGGCTGATACATTTGCAACGAGACAGCCTGATCCTGTTCTTCAGCAAGTAGAACAGGAATACAGTGCGGCGATTACGACGAACGATGCTTTGAAGCCTGTTTCGAGGTATTGGGACCGGATTACGCGCCCTGAACAGTTGATGAGCAGTCTGATTCGCGCTTTTGAAGTGATGACAGATCCTGCAAAAGCGGGTCCTGCAACGGTTTGCATTTCTCAAGATGTTGAAGGGGAAGCCTATGATTTCGATGAAAGCTTTTTTGAGAAACGCGTTCACTATATTGACCGCAAAGAGCCGAGTGAGCGTGAATTGAAGGGAGCGGCAGAGCTGATCAAGTCGAGCAAAAAACCGCTCATCTTGGTCGGCGGCGGAGCGAAATATTCCGGAGCGCGCGACGAACTGATCGCCATGTCTGAAGCGTACAATATTCCGCTGGTGGAAACCCAGGCCGGGAAATCCACAGTTGAAGCTGATTTTGCCAACAACTTGGGCGGAATGGGCATCACCGGTACGCTGGCGGCAAACAAAGCGGCTCGCGAGGCTGACCTGATCATCGGAATCGGCACGCGCTATACCGATTTTGCGACATCATCAAAAACCGCTTTTGACTTTGACAACTCAAAGTTTTTAAACATCAATGTCAACAGAATGCAGGCATATAAACTGGATGCTTTCCAAGTCGTTGCAGATGCAAAAGTAACGCTCGGCAAGCTGCACGGTTTATTGGAAGGCTATAAGAGCGAATTCGGTTCGATCATCAAGGAGCTGAAAGACGAGTGGCTTGCTGAGCGTGACCGTTTGAGCAAGGTAACATTTAAGCGCGAAAACTTCACACCTGAAATTAAAGATCATTTTTCTCAAGACATACTCAACGAATACGCGGATGTACTGCAAACCGAGCTCCCGCAAACAACGGCATTGCTCGCCATCAATGAAACAGTTGATCCGGACAGCGTCGTCATTTGTTCAGCAGGCTCATTACCGGGGGATCTGCAGCGGCTGTGGCATTCAAACGTACCGAATACGTACCACCTGGAATACGGCTATTCCTGCATGGGATATGAAGTATCGGGAACACTCGGCTTGAAATTGGCTCATCCTGATAGAGAAGTTTATTCACTGGTCGGAGACGGAAGCTTCCTGATGCTTCACTCAGAGCTCATCACCGCAATCCAATATCATAAAAAAATCAACGTACTGCTCTTTGACAACTCAGGATTCGGCTGTATCAACAACCTGCAAATGGATCACGGAAGCGGCAGCTACTACTGCGAATTCAGAACAGCAGACAATCAGATTCTCAACGTCGACTACGCGAAAGTGGCCGAAGGCTATGGAGCGAAAACCTACAAAGCGAACACGATCGAAGAATTAAAAGCGGCGCTGGAAGATGCCAAAAAACAAGATGTCTCAACATTGATCGAAATGAAGGTGTTGCCGAAGACGATGACGGACGGCTATGACAGCTGGTGGCACGTAGGTGTTGCAGAGGTTTCCGAACAGGAAAGCGTGCAAAAGGCGTATGAAGCAAAAGAAAAAATGCTGAAATCTGCAAAGCAGTATTAAAGGAGGCACCAGGATGGGCAAGACACAAATTCTATGGGGCATCGCCCCCATAGGATGGCGGAACGATGATATTCCGGAAATCGGCGCGGGAAACACACTTCAGCATTTGTTGAGCGACATTGTTGTTGCAGGCTTTCAAGGCACAGAAGTGGGCGGCTTTTTTCCGGAACCGGCCATTCTCAATAAAGAGCTCGAGCTGAGGAACCTAAGGATTGCCGGCAAGTGGTTCAGCAGCTATATCATTCGGGACGGCATTGAAGAAGCAGCCAAGGAATTCGCGGCTCACTGCCAGTACTTGAAAGACGTCCATGCCGATGTTGCGGTCGTATCAGAACAGACGTACAGTGTGCAGGGCTTGGATAAAAACGTGTTTAAAGAAAAGCCTTATTTCAACGATGAAGAATGGCAGCGGCTATTTGCAGGTTTAAATCACCTCGGGGAAATCGCCGGCCGGTACGGCCTGAAGCTTGTCTACCATCATCACCTCGGCACAGGCGTGCAGACAGAGGAAGAGGTGGACCGGCTCATGGCGGGAACTGACCCGGCACTCGTGCACCTTCTGTATGATACTGGGCATGCCTACATTTCAGATGGAAATTATATGAACATATTAGAGAAGCATATGGACCGGATTGGGCACGTTCATTTTAAAGACGCGCGCCTCAAGATCATGGAGAAATGCAAGCAGGAAGGAAAATCGTTTCAACAGGCGTTTTTGCAAGGGATGTTCACAGTTCCAGGCGACGGCTGCATCGATTTTAGAGAAGTCTATCAAACGCTTCTAAAGCACGGCTATTCCGGCTGGATCGTAGTGGAAGCCGAGCAGGATCCCGATGTTGCCAACCCGCTTGAATACGCATTGATCGCCAGAAAGTATATCGATCGTCACTTGTTGAATGTCCCAGCAACCAATTAGGGGGGCTCTAAATTGAGCAATGGAAGTGCAGCAGTCTCACCATTCAATAAACGAACCGTCGCAGCAGCTTTGGCAAATTACATTGATGCAGGCTCCATTGTCGCAGGATCGGCAGGATTATCTTTATGGGTCAGTTACCTGAAGCTTTCTGATACACAGATCGGACTGCTCGGCGCATTTAGCGCCAACGCCATCTCGGCAGCAATCGGAGCGCTGCTCGGAGGCTTTTTGGCCGATAAAATTGGCCGAAAGGCTGTCTATACGAACAGTATGCTGGTTTATGCACTGGGGATTTGTTTAGTATTGTTCGGCACCAGCTTCCCCTTTTTGTTAAGCGGTTACATGATTATCGGTTTATCGGTAGGAGCTGATATTACAGCTTCCTGGACGATCATCGCGGAGAACGCACCTAAGAAAAACAGGGCCCGTCATTGCGGTGTTGCACAGGTCGCATGGGCTGCGGGAGCGGTTGTGGTCCTGCTGCTGTCGGTCCTGCTCGGTGATTTAGGCTTATTGGGCAATAAAATCGTGTTTGGGCATTTGCTCGTTATCGCATTGATCACCTATGTTCTGCGGAAAAGGCTGCCGGAATCCGATGCCTGGCAGGATCAATCCGAATCGGCTCAAGCCGTCAGAAAGCCGAAGACGTCTTATCTCGATTTGCTTCAGCCTAAGTATTTGAAAAGCATTTTATTTTTAATGGGCGTGTACTTAATTTGGAATCTGGCCGCAGGTGTCATGGGCTTTTTCATGCCTTACATTTATCAGCAGGTCGGCGGTGTGTCAGTGACCATGGCAAACATTTTACAGATGGGGCTGTTTATTTTCACCGGGCTTGGCGTCGCTTTTATCTTCATGCCGTTTGCAGACAAATACAGGAAGACAGTGTTTGGGATCTCCGCATTTGCAGCGGTGATCGGCTGGTCATTGTTTCTGCTTCCGGCAGAAGGCATGCCGATCCTCATCCTCTTTATCGTGATGATCGGCATGAACAATGGGGCCGGGCAACAGGCCAACTATCAGTTATGGGCGAGTGAAATTTTCCCGACGGAATATCGCGCGTCTGCACAAGGCTTGATGTTCTTCCTCGTTCGTATTTCAATCGGAGCTTGGAGCCTTTTCGTTCCAATGATCATCTCGAATTTTGGAATTGCATTTATGGCGGCCATTCTCCTTGGATGTGTAACGGCCAGCATGCTCATCGGGCTCTTTTTTGCACCGAATACATCCGGTAAGTCGCTTGAACAAATTCAGGAAGAGCTGTACGGGACTCCTCCGGCTCAAGCTGGGCAAGTGCAAACAAGAAAAATTATGTAACTATTTTGAAGGAGTGGCTATCAATGAAATTACGCATTGGTGTTATTGGTACAGGAGCAATCGGAAAAGAACACATCAACCGCATCACGAATAAATTAGCCGGCGGCGAAATTGTCGCGGTCACCGATGTAAACCAGGAGGCAGCTCAGCAAGTTGTAACAGACTACAGCCTGAACGCCAAGGTCTATCCGGATGACGACAGTCTCATCGCAGCCGAAAATGTAGACGCAGTCTTAGTCACAAGCTGGGGACCGGCACATGAATCAAGCGTTTTGAAAGCGATTAAAGCGAACAAATTCGTATTTTGCGAAAAGCCTCTGGCGACCACTGCGGAAGGATGCATGAAGATCGTCAATGAAGAAATTAAAGCGGGCAAACGTCTCGTTCAAGTCGGCTTTATGCGCCGTTATGACAGCGGTTACGTACAGCTGAAAGAAGCGATCGACAACCGGGTCATCGGCGAGCCTCTCATGATCCATTGTGCGCACCGCAACCCGGTTGTAGGCGACAACTATACGACAGATATGGCTGTTGTCGATACGCTTGTCCATGAAATAGACGCCCTGCACTGGCTGATCAATGACGACTACGAATCCGTTCAGGTCATTTATCCGAAAAAATCGAAAAACGCGCTTCCTCATTTGCGTGATCCGCAAATCGTCATCATCGAAACGAAAGGCGGAGTCGTGATCAATGCGGAAATCTATGTCAACTGCAAATACGGCTACGATATCCAGTGTGAAATCGTCGGCGAAGACGGAATCGTGAAGCTTCCTGAACCGTCAAGCATCTCTCTCAGAAAAGCCGGCAAATTCTCGACGGATATCCTTATGGATTGGCAGCGCCGTTTTGTAGACGCTTACGATGTAGAAATCCAAGATTTCATTGACTCGATCCAACAGAAAGGCGAGGTCAGCGGGCCGACTGCATGGGACGGCTATATCGCCGCCGTGACGACGGACGCCTGTGTAAAAGCTCAGGAATCCGGACAGAAAGAACCTGTGGCGCTTCAAGAGAAACCGGAATTCTATCAAACATTTACAACTGTTCAAAAATAAAAATTTCCCAAGGAGTGAAAAGTATGAAATTAGCATTGGATCCATCGATGTATCGCGATGATTTAACTTTGGAGGAAACGGTCTATAAAACGGCGGAGCTTGGCTACGAATATATCGAACTATCGCCGCGCGAAGATTTTTGTCCATTCTATAAATATCCGAAAGTCGATTCAGCTAAAATCAAACAATTAAAGCGGCTTTTAAGAGATACCGGTGTTAAGCTTTCATCGCTCCTTCCGCTTTACCACTGGGCCGGTCCTGATGAAGATCGCCGTCAGGCAGCAGTGCGCAATTGGAAAAGGGCGATCGAAATTGCGGTTGAGCTTGAAGTCGATTTGATGAACAGCGAATTCAGCGGTTCAAAATACGATCCTTTAACAAGTGAAGAAAAATTTATTAAATCCATGGATGAGCTTTTGCCAGTCTTTGAAAAAGAAGGCATTAAACTCAATCTTCAAGCTCATCCATACGATTTTATCGAAACACACAAAGGTGCGATGGATATGATCCGCGCGCTTGACAAGGACTGGATCAATCTTGTCTACTCGACTGCGCACACATTCTTCTATGACGACGGAAAAGGCGACATCGAGACCATGTTTCACGAAGCCGGCGATCGCCTCACACACGTTTTATTCGCAGATACTTATAATCATAAAGCGGCTCATGGCCTTCGCTACATCGTCAATCCGCCTGACGCAAAAGTAACGGTTCACCAGCATTTGGACATTGGTCAAGGCGAGGTCGATTTTGATACGATTTTCAGAAAGTTGAGAGAAATGAAGTTCGATGGAATTGCGACGAACGCCGTTTTTGCCTGGGTTGACGAAAGAGCGGATGAATCAAGCAGATTCATGCTTGAAAAATTGAAACAGGAATTACTAGGATAAGCCCCTGAGTTCGGCGCCCTGCCGAACTCGCTCTTCACAAGGATATTTAGATAAGGAGAATCTAATATGAAGCTATGCTTTAACGAAGCAACGACGTTGGAAAATTCAAACCTAGCAAAAGACCTCGAATACTGTGAGAAGCACGGATACGATTATATCGAAATCCGGACGATGGATAAGCTTCCTGAGTATGTAAAAGACCATTCTCTCTCAGAGTTAGCCGAGTATTTTCAAACGCATCATATTAAGCCGCTGGCCTTGAATGCCCTTGTCTTTTTCAACAACCGCGATGAAAAAGGGCACCGTGAAATCATCGAAGAATTTAAAGGCATGATGGAAACATGCAAAACGCTTGGTGTGAAATATGTGGTCGCGGTACCGCTTGTCACCGAACAAAAAATCTTAAAAGAAGATATTAAAGCAAGCTCCGTCGAAGTGCTGACAGAGCTGTCAGACATCGCTGAGCCGTACGGTGTAAAGATCGCTGTCGAGTTTGTCGGTCATCCGGAGTGCACAGTCAATACGTTCAGCCAGGCCTATGACATCGTCATGACCGTGAACCGCGATAATGTCGGCCTTGTTTTTGACAGCTTCCACTTCCATGCAATGGGTTCGGATATTGAGGATTTGAAAAAAGCGGACGGCAAGAAGATTTTCATCTATCATATCGATGATACGGAAGACTTTCCAATCGGCTTTTTAAGAGATGAAGACCGTGTTTGGCCGGGACAGGGGGCCATCGACTTGGATGCCCATTTATCAACTTTGAAAGACATCGGTTTTTCGGATGTCGTATCAGTTGAATTGTTCAGACCTGAATACTATAAGCTGAGCGCGGAAGAAACGATTCGAACGGCCAAAGAAACAACAGTTGAAGTTGTTTCAAAATACTTCAAGATTTAATACGGGATAGGAGGGGTGAACGTGGCTTTCGTTTCCATGAAAGAACTTCTTCAAGAAGCAAAGGAACAACATTATGCAATCGGTCAATTTAATATTAACGGCCTTCAATGGACAAAAGCGATTCTACAGGCAGCGGAAGAAGAACGGTCACCTGTCATCGCAGCCGCCTCAGACCGGCTCATCGATTATTTGGGCGGATTTAAGACGGTTTCCGCAATGGTTGCGGCTTTGATTGAGGAAATGTCGATCTCCGTTCCCGTCGTGCTTCACCTTGACCATGGCAAAAATCCGGAGCGCTGCAAGCAAGCGATAGACGCCGGTTTTAGCTCAGTCATGATCGACGGCTCGCATTCACCAATCGATGAAAATATCGCCATGACAAAAGAGGTCGTGTCATACGCCAGAATTCGCAATGTTTCGGTTGAAGCAGAGGTTGGCACCGTAGGGGGCATGGAAGACGGGCTCATCGGCGGGGTGCAGTATGCCGACATCGGTGAATGCGAACGCATTGTCAAAGAAACCGGTATCGATGCTTTGGCAGCCGCGCTTGGCTCTGTTCATGGAAAATATCAAGGCGAGCCTAATTTAGGATTTAAGGAAATGGAAGAAATCTCACGGGTAACGGACATTCCGCTTGTTCTTCATGGAGCTTCGGGCATCCCGGCTGATCAAATCGCTAAAACGATCCGTCTGGGCCATGCGAAAATCAACATTAATACCGAATGCATGGTGGCCTGGACCGAGAAAACGCGCAGCATGTTTAAAGACAATCCCGATTTATATGAACCCCGCGCCTATATGACGCCAGGGATCAGCGCAGTCAAAGAAACGGTCAAACATAAAATGAGAGAATTCGGGTCATCCGGAAAAGCGGTATGCATCCAAAAGATAGAAATATAATCTAGATCAATATCGCCTCCACTCACTTATCGAAGTGAGTGTTTTTTTGTGGGCAGTATTTGTAAAGATATTCTAAAGGTTCAAAAGAATGATTGACTGTAATTGATATAATAGTTATAATTTCCCTCATAATACATTTTGATCAGAAAAGATTTTATTTTCTGAAAATAAATGACAGCAAGACAATAACAAAATCAGGTGAATGCTATGCGGACAAACGTTTTAAAGTATCGGGTTCATATTTTATTTATCGTGTTATGTTTGATCGGCGGGACGACATGGGCTTTTCAAAAAGCCGGGTTGAGTGACAGCCTTCCATTTTGGTCCGCCGGCATGCGATTTATGATCGCAAGCATTTTGATCGCGGCGTTTCTTTTGATACGGAGGCAGTTTGTGCTGTCAAAGGAACTGCTGGTGCTGTCGTTTTTGAACGGTATCATGTATTTTTCCGTTCCGTTCGGATCTGTTTATTGGGCCTCTCTTTATTTGCCGAGCGGGTTGGTGTCTATATTAGCGGCAAGCATTTCAGTCTTTGCCCTGATGATCAACCGCCTCGTTAAGGGGACACCGGCGACGAAATTGCAAAAATGGGGGATATGCCTTGCTTTGCTCGGCATTACAATCGTGTTTGGCAATCAGCTGTTGATCAAAGTCGATGTTATTGAAATCGTCGCCATGATTGTGATTTTGTGCGCGATGTTTGGCTCGGCTTTTATTCAAATCAAAGTACAGCAAAGAATTCGTTCGCTTCCGATCTTAAGCTTTAACTCCCTTTCAATGCTGAGCGGCGGAGCGGTATTGCTCATCAGCAGCCTCATCTTTGAAAGCGGGACAAGAACGTTTTCCGGCGTGAGCCTTTATGCGCTGCTTTATTTAGCGGTTGTCGGCTCGATATTAGGTTTTTGGATCAACATTTATCTGCTTAAAAAATGGCACATCTCAAAAGCGACTTCCCACTTGTTTATCTCCCCTGTCATTGCGCTTTATATCGGATTTCTGTTTCTTGATGAAAAACTGAACGCGAATATTTATTTAGGAACGCTGTTTGTCATATTCGGTGTGATGTTCATCAACTTAAAAAAAGAAGAGAGGATCGCGAAAATTGACGATACGAAACAAAAACTTGGCCATCATTTGTCAAAATAAGCACTTGCCATTTATTTTTGAAGAAGCTGAGCATTTAGGATTGAAGGTCACGTTCTTTTACAATTCAGCCGAAGATTTCCCGGGCAATCTTCCGGCTGTGGAACGCTGTGTGCCGCTGCCGTTATTTGAAGATGAGGAAGCGGCGTTGGAAATCGTCAAACAGACATTTGTCGAATTTCCGTTTGACGGCGTTATGACACTGTTTGAGCCGGCATTGCCTTTCACGGCAAAAGCCGCTGAAGCTTTGAGTCTGCCAGGGCTTCCTTTCACAACAATGGAAAACTGCCGCAATAAAAATAAAACCCGCAGCATCCTTCAGCAAAACGGCCTGAATACGCCGGTTTTCCACGAGTTCCATACGCTCGCTGACCTGGAAGACAGGAAACTGACTTATCCATTAGTCGTTAAGCCGGTCAACGGCTTTTCAAGCCAGGGCGTCGTCCGTGTTGATGATCGGAAGGAGCTTGAGGAGGCCGTCCGGAAAGTCGAGGCCGTCAACGAGAGGGACCTTAATCGATTCGTACACGGCAAAACGGGCATCGTAGCCGAGCAATTTATCGATGGGCCGGAATTTGTGATTGAAACGCTGTCGATCCAAGGAAACGTACATGTTCTTTCGATTGGATACAAAGGGAACAGCAAAGGTCCGTTTTTTGAAGAAGGTGTTTATATTGCTCCGGCTCAATTGAAAGAAGAGGCGCGCCTTGCGATTGTCAGGGAAGTGACAGGCGCCGTCTCAGCGCTGGGCATTCATCAGGGGCCGGCTCATACAGAGCTGAGGCTGGACAAGGACGGAACACCTTATGTTATCGAGGTGGGCGCCAGAATCGGCGGTTCCGGGGTTTCACATTACATCGTCAAAGAGAGCACGGGCATCAACTTTATGCAGCTTGTCTTGCAAAACGCAATAAAGCCACTGGAGAGCAGCGAGTTTAAAGAAGAGATCCGGCCTGTAAAGACGGCTGGCAATTATATCATTCCTGTACAGGGCTCCGGCACTTTTGAAAAAATCGACGGACTGGAAGAAGTCAAACAGAGGCCGGAGGTAAAGCGGGTGTTTCAATTTATGAGAAGAGGCGCGAAAATTCTGCCGTACCCGCATTTTTCCGGTTATCCCGGTTTTATATTAACAAGCCATCATTCATATGAAGAATGCGCAGCTTTCTACCGGGAACTGGATGATGAGCTTCATATCATATATCAAAATAATTTGACGGGTACAATAGGAGGTTAAGATGATCTCGACTAAAGTGCAGGAAGAGCAAGCCGTGATGATTGTCCATACGCTCGGTCCCAAAGGCACGAACTGCGAAAAAGCCGGCCTGCTTTGGCTCAAAAACAAAGGGGTCCGCGGGGAAGTCAGGCTTTATGAAACGCTGGAAGAAGCGCTGCCACATGTTAAATCGACAGAAAATTCAGTCCTTTTAGGCTGCGCCGTTTACCCGTTTTTGCATCAAATCGTATTTGAGAATCTCGCTGATTTAAAGATTATAGACAGTTTTGTGATGCCGACATACAACATGGTTTTTGCCGCAAAACAGCACACGATGGCATCAGACATTCAAACCGTCGCTTCACACCCCGCTCCCGCCCATCTGGCGAAGCTGTTCAGCAGCCAAGTCCAATTTGTCACCAGCAATGCACAAGCGGCCCTGGCCTGCGCTTCAAACGCGGCTGACGGCTGTATCACGACGATTAAAGCAGCTGATGAACACGGTTTGAAAGTCATTCAAGATTTTGGGGAAGTGCCGATGTGTTTTACGATTCACGGGCTTAAATCAATCGAAGGAGGAAGCCGATGACGACATTGACAGGGGACATTGTAAACTTGGTCAACGAGCAGATTGTACCGAACATTCATGAATTGCAGACGTACCAAAATGATAAAGGACAGATTACAGAGCATCACGAAAGGGCGGAACAACTTCTGCTGCAATTGATAGAAGACGCTGGAACCATTTATGAAGCGGTTCACCTAACAGCTGCAAAAGAGGCGTTTAAACAGGACGTCTTGGATTGGATCGGACGCGGATTAGGGGAGACGCCGTATTTTGACCGGTTATTGACGGCTTACCGGGCTCCGAATGATCAGGAGACGACCTTTTTTGCGGCGCCGATCGTGACGCCGAATGGGCCGCATGCGAAAGGCTGTTATTTTGAAGCCTTTTTGGCCGTTCGTGAAGAACCTGCGATGATGCGGCCGATAGAAGAGGAGCTGCCCCATCCTGAAAACGGCTGTCAATCGCTCAAGCTTCTCGCCGGAACAAAGGGGTTCACGGAAGAAAAATGTATCGTATTCTTCCCGGAAAATGTGAAAACAAAAGAGAACATTACATCACAGACATTCGCGATTTTCTATTTTAATAAGTTTTATCACATTTACCATGAGGACACGCTGAAAAGAGCGAGGGCCATTTTTGAACATGCGCCTTTCAAGTCTGCTCTGCTTTCTCCCGACCGCACATATGAAGCAAGGGTGCTGTGGGGCTACCTTCATGACTATTTTCATCATTGCGGACAAAAACCTTTTCATCTGCATATTCAGGCGAAAATGAATTTTTTCGCAGGTATTTTAGAAGAAGTCAAGGTCGATTGCCAAGCGATCCTCACCTTGTGGGAGCGGCAATATGACGGCTGGGAGGAAATTATCGAATTTGTTTTGTATGAACGGCTGCTGCGCTATCCGAGCCAGCATAATGCAACGCAGAACTTTGATTCCGGGACAGGCTATTTTTTGTTCAGCTGGATCATTGAAAATGGCCGTTCCATTCAAAAAGGAGAAGAGAAACCCGTGTCGCTTGACCTTTCCCGATGCATGGACGATTTAAAAAAGCTTGTGGCTGAAATCGAACAGCTGGAAGAGATCGAGGATGACTCGGCGTACAAAGAGGCGGCGGAACGCTATGTCAGACAATACCTGCCTCCCGGGCGGGAAGGCGAGCGGTTCAGCGTTCCGGAACAATATTTCATTGACGAGATCAATAAGAAAATCGACACCGCCCGTCTTCAGTTTGAGCGGGAGAGACTGGAAGCGTGAAGCCGGCATTAAGCAAAATCGGAGAAAAAATGAATGAGAAGACAGGGGTCAGGGCTGTGATGAACGATATTCAGGAAGTCCTGGCCGGCGGAGAGCGGTCATACATTAATTTAAGTGCGGGCAATCCAATGATACTGCCCGGCGTGTCAGCCATGTGGAAGTCGGCTCTTGCCAATCTGCTTGACGATGACAGGTTTTCTTCGGTAATCGGCCAATACGGATCGAGCTATGGTACCGATGAACTGATTGAAAGTGTTGTCCGCTTCTTTTCAGAGCGGTATCGCGCCGACATTCGAAAAGAGAATGTGCTGATTACAGCCGGAAGCCAGCAGCTGTTTTTTCTGGCGATTAATTCGTTTTGCGGAATGGGAAGCGGGTCTGTGATGAAAAAAGCCTTGATACCGATGCTTCCCGACTATTCGGGATACAGCGGAGCGGCGTTGGAGCGGGAGATGATTGAGGGGATACCTCCGCTCATTTCGGTATTGGATGAACATACGTTTCGATATGAGCTCGACCGTGAGGCGTTTTTAGAGAGGATGCGGACCGATCCGTGCATTGGCGCTGTCTTGCTTTCACGGCCGAACAATCCTTGCGGAAACATCTTGCCTGGTGAACATGTAGCATTCATTTCAGACGCCTGCCGAGAAACGAATGTTCCGCTGTTCATTGATTCCGCATATGCTCCGCCTTTTCCGGCGATTCATTTTATCGACATGGAACCGATTTTCAACGATCAGATTATCCACTGTATGAGCCTTTCAAAAGCAGGCCTGCCTGGCGAAAGGATCGGAATCGCCATCGGGCCGTCCCGGTATATTCAGGCAATGGAAGCTTTTCAGTCGAATGCGGCGATCCATTCTTCAAGGCTGGGGCAGTATATGGCGGCATCTGTATTGAATGACGGGCGCCTCGCCGACGTGTCGCTAAATGAAGTCAGGCCGTATTACCGCAATAAATTCAAGCTGCTCAAGGAAACGCTTTTAGGCAAGATGCCCGAAGACATCAAATGGTATTTGCACCAAGGGGAAGGGGCGCTTTTCGGATGGCTGTGGTTTGAAGACTTGCCGGTGACTGATGCGGCGCTGTATGAGTATATGAAAGCCGACGGAGTCATCATCGTTCCCGGCTCATCTTTCTTTCACCATCAATCCCGGTACATAGCGCATTCACACCAGTGTATACGAATCAGCTTAACCGCGGCGGATGAAGATATCATAAAGGGAATCGATGTTTTAGCTAAAATTGTGAAGGATGTATATGAAAAGCACGTTGAATACTTATAAAAAAACAGGGGCTAAAGCAAGCCCCTGTTTATTCGTCAATCTTTCCGCCGGCATTGGCCTTTCTTTTTCTGCGCCTTGCCGTTGTCAAAATCAAAATAACCGCTGCCGCTATGATCACAATCAGGATCGCAATGTACAGCACATGCTGCTGATTGCTTTCCTGTTTATCATTCGTTTTGGTTTCAGCGGATTTTGCTGTCAGCTGTTGATGGTTTGTAAACAGCTGATGGCTGTCCGTTTCATTAACGACGGTTGCTGCGAAATCATTGCTGTTTAAAAAGTTGATCATTTCTTTTGTGACAGCTGTGCCTTGCCCTTTAAACGGCGCGAAAACAGCCATCGAGTAATTTGAATCCCAAAGCGATGTTTGAGTAAACGCGATTTGTTTCGTCGTTTCATTCAGCATTTGAAAAGATGACACATCAAATGCCCCGTTTTTCGCCGTCGGAACAGCCAATTCGGATGTTTTTTCCTTCAGCAGAGAGAATTGATCGACACTTCCGATGAAGATGATGTTTCTTCCTTTCATGTCATCCGGTTTGACTTCAGAGGATGTTTTCACTGTGAATGCCTGCCTGGCTTCGCTGCCGAAGGAGCCGACCACAAGCGAAAGTTCATGAAGCTTTGACTGATCCGCGTGGTCGGGCAGGATCATCAGCGTTTTGTTGTCCTGATCGCCCGCGTAGGGAAGCGGCCACTCTTGAAAGTTGGCTGAAGCTGACGTGTCGCTGACATGGTAAGACAATGCACTCTGTTTATCGATAAAAATCCATTTGTCATCGTTTGCCGCATAGCAGGGGTTGTTCTCTTTCAAGCCTGAAGTGACAAATTGAATATCGATGTAACGATTTTTTTGCAAAAGTTTCGGATCGACTTTTACAGAAACATGGTAAAAGCCGTTTTTGTCTTCTTTTCCTAAATCGTCAAGTCCGACGGAATGAGGCTGACCATTGATCATGACCTTCAGCTCCGCCTGTTTCGCAGCTAAGTCGCTTTGACGGGCCTGCTTTTGGATCGTTTCCGCTTTTTTCATTGTAAGTGACAGCTTTGCAGGTTGATTCTTGTCTAATAGCGCCGGTGCTGGATAATAAAAGTGCTCGGAAGATGTCTGTCCGGAACCGATTGTCAAATCCCCCGTCCCGAAATCCTCGAGTGTCAGCTTGCCGCCGTCCCGTTTATTATGCTGCTGAAGTTTGCCGATTGCCAGCGTGTCGCCGCTGAGCTGGGCGGCATACGTTTTGTCGGTGATGACGCTGATTTTTTCAGAAAGAACATCATCAGATGATGCAGCCGCAAACAATACAGGCTGTTGCTTATCCTTTGCTTTGAGCATCCGTTCCGCAAGCAAAAGTTTGTCTTCTTTTGCGTCGAGCTTCGCTTGTTTCAACAGCTTTTTCACTTTGCCGCTCCAGTGATGCTGGACGCCGATCACAATCGTCGGCCTGTCGATTTTCGTCAGGTCAGATTCGCCCAAAATCTTCGTACTGATACTATTGTCAACCGTTTTGAGGTAGGCTTCTGTTTTAACTGCAGCTTCGATTTCAGCCGAACTTGGATGGTCCGGAATGATGATTGCCGTTTTTTCCACGGAGCTGCCGGACTGGGCGAACGGATAAGGATAATGTTCGAGCGCCACTCCTTTAGATTCGTTCTTTTCCCCGATATTCAGACGGCTGTCCGGGTAAATTTTGATCCAGTTCCCGGAAGAGTCCTGTCTGACGCAGACGCCTTCATGAACCACACCGTAGAACTTCAGTGATAAGCTGTGAAACCCTTGAGACGACTGGCTTTTGTTTAGCGCGAGCTTCAGCGTTTTCTTCCCGGCATTCCCTGCAAGCTTAACCGTTTTGACCGGTTCGCCATCAATCTCGGCTGTTAAAGAAGACGGTGAAATTAAAAGGTCTGAAGCCTCGTATTCAAGTGTGAGCTGCTGATGGGCAGAGGAGGCGCCTGCTGGAATTTGATACGTCAGCTCGGCGCTGTCTTTTGCCCCGTACAAGGTCAAGAGATCGTTTGTGAGAACTTGCTGTTTGGCTTGTTCCCGGCTGTTTTCCCCGAGGATCGAGCCGTCCACTGTAATGTCTTTGGCCGCCGCAGCTTGTCCCGTCGCCGTGATCAGCATAAGGCTTGCCAGACATATGATGATATATTTCAAAAAAGTCACCCGCTTTTCTTTTGATTGTATCGTTCTGTTTTGTACCATTTAACCTCTTGCTTGAACAGGCGGTGCTTGATTTCTACGAATAAAGAATAAATCACGAGCGCAATCCAAGCCTGCGAGTATGTAAAGTACATCAGAAAAACGATGAAAAAGTTCTGCCTGTTCATTTCTGTTTTTTCGATGCTCAGTGTAATCATGACCTCCGTCATAAATAGAAAGAAAGCCAAAACCCATAAGATGATAGACAAAAAACCGAATGAAAGATGCAGATTATAAAATAAATTGATCACAAAAAGCGCATTTGACATGATGACGCCAAAGAAAAACAAAAAATACGTAAAAAAGAAATAAAACAAATCAAAAATAATCCGTTTTCTCTTCAGCTTAAAAAATTGAGCCAAAAATTTCAGAACGACATACTGGTTGCCGCGCGCCCATCTTGTCCGTTGACGCCACCAGACTTTCCACGTTTCCGGCTCCTGTTCCCAAGTGACGGCCGCCGGGAAGAAGCGGATGTGGTAGCCGAGGTTGTAGACCCGGATCGTAAGCTCGGTATCTTCGGCCAGCGCCTGATCGTCCCAGCCGCCCAGCTGTTCGATAATGCTTCTCCTGATGGCGAAATTGGTGCCGGGGATCGTGGCGATTTTGAACCATTTCCATCTTCCGCCCTGTGCCATCCATTGGAAACAAATCGTTTCGATATTGATAAATTTTGTGAGCAATGTTTTCGCCGCATTGATGACGCGGAATTTTCCCACCACGGCTCCGGCTTTCTGATCATTCATGAGCCCGAGGACAAGGTAATAAACCGCCATTTTTTCCGGCGTGTTGTCGGCGTCATATACACAAATGACATCTCCGCTTGATTCGGCAAAACCGCAATTGAGCGCCGTCGATTTTCCCTTTCCGGCATGCGGGGGTTTGGTCACGACCATTTTAATAAAGTCGTATTGTCTGGAAAACTCATCTACGATGTCGCCCGTCCGGTCGGATGAATTGTCGTTGATAACGATAATCTCCAGCAGGTCCTTCGGATAATAAAGATTCACCATCGCCTTCAGCGTCTGCCGAATCACGACCTCTTCGTTATGCGCCGGAATCAGAACGCTGACCTTCGGGAGATCCTTCACGTTCTCTTTCCACTTCGGAATGTTCCGTTCGAATGTCATATAGTGGCGGAATCCGCCCTGCATCAGAAACATGTGATACAGAAGCATGACCCATATTAAGCTTAACGAGACTAGGAACAGAACATTACCCACGGTTTTTTCTCTCCTTAAAGATTCGTTTTTTTAATGTGGCTCTCAAGTAAAGGGTATAGCTCACAAACATGACAACAAACAAGAGCACAATAAGGGAGAGAATCCAAAGCGCCTTTTCCAGGGGGCTTTGCTGGTGATGATCGAAAAACGTTTCAATGGCGCTGACTTTGCTTTTAACTTGAATCGTTCCATCTCCGCTTGTGTGAATTTCCACTTTATCTGTTTTCACGGTTTGCTTTGTCTTTTTAATATCGAGCCATTCGCTGTTCGGAATGCGTTCCATTTGATCAACCAGCTCAGGGAGATATTTCATTCCAAGGTAAGGATGATAAAATGCGCCGGCTACTCCGCCTTCAAAATCGATCATTTGAGAGATGCGTTCCTCGACTTTGCCGAGCGGATTTTGCTCCGATTGATCAACATAGCCGATGGTCTCAGGATAGAGCGTCATCCCATGGAGCATAGCCGGATTCGTAACAAAAGGCCCGGCGCCTGACGTTTTCCATGTTGTATCGCTAAGCTGAACCTGGCCGAACAAGCTTGTGAAATACTGTGAGGCGATCTGATAGCCGTGCTCTGACATCGTATAGTGCGGCGCTTCAAACGCGAGCGGATACAGCCCTTCCGCGGTGAGATCTTCAATAGCGTTCGTCAGCTTCTGCCGCGTGTACGTTTCCTCATTTTTTCTGAACGGCTTCAAATAGTTTTGATATGCTTCTTCATTCGGAAAGTTCTGTTCCTTTTGCAAAAGGGTCGCGGGCTCTTGCGCATTTTGCGATGTGATCGGCTGATCGGCTTTAGCATCCCAAAACTCGAATCCTTCACCGGTTTCGCTGTAGCGGTATGTATGGGTATACCCGTGAACAATTACACTGCCACCCATATCCTGCAGCTTCCTCAGCACTTTGACCAGCTTCGGTTTTTCAGACATATAGACTTTGTCGCCCGTTTCAGGATTGACATATACCGGAATCACAGAAAGGATAAAAGGAATATTTCGTTTATGAAGATAAGCCCCGGCTTGAAGCAGCAGTTTTTCATCCGACATTGGGCTGATATCCTCAAGCCGCAAATATAACAGCGTGCTGTCCGGGGTTTCACCAAATGCCTGTCTGAGCTGCTTAGCGGCGAGGAGGTTGTTGTTGAGCAAATCGGTTAAACCGATGTACACGTTACTTTTGCCGGTTTTCCATACGAAAGGGTGAGCTTTTCCGTCGTCAGCTTTGTATGTGTACAACGCTTTTCCCTTCAATCCTGATACCTCGAGGACACGAATTCCGCTTTCTAAAGAGGTATCGTTTTCCTCATTTATGCTGCGAATCTGATACACATTGTCTTCGCTTTTCAGCGAAAGATCTGCAAATTGGCTGAACTGCCCGGCGTTAAAGCCGATCGCTGTCACAGGTTTTTGGAAGGAGCTGATCAGCTGCGCGAGCTTCTTGTTCAGCTTTCTTTTCGTTTGTCCGTAATAGATGACGCGGTCTTTTCCTGCCAGATCGGCAGCTTTGACATCCGCATCATTTACAACGGTCACATGGGATGTAAAATGACCGGCGATAAGGTCGAGCATTTTCACATCGGCTGATTTTTTGCCATCCAATGTTGAATAGACGATGAGAATGCCGCGCTCCTGCTGCTTTGCCTCGGCGGTGTCGGGAACATGAAAAGCCGCAGCCAGGATAAGTACAGCTGCGTATAGAAGTAATATCCGCTTACAGTTCATTCATCATCATCTCGTTTTCTAGTTCTTCTAAAAATTGCTCAGCAGTCTTTAAATCGTTTTGATATGATAAGTGGCACACGTGGAAGGTTAAGGTGACATACTTGCCGTTTTTCAGCTGGTATGTGTCCAGCTGTTTCTTCAGTTTTTCAAGGACGGCAGGCATATGTTCAACAGGCGTGTGTGTCAGCAGGATGCCGAACCGCTCTTCGGCGGGACGGAATTTTTTATCCGTTTCCCGGACACTTGATCTGATTTGACTGCTGACAAATTGAAAGAGACGGTCGGTTTCGTTTTCTCCGTACAGGGATTTGAACTCTTTGAAATAATGCATTTGAAGCAGTAAAAAAACAAACGAGTTGCCATACCGCTCCGCCCGCTTGATTTCTTCCGAGAGCTCCAGCTTCATCCTCTGTTTATTATCAAAGCCTGTCACCCTGTCAATTGCAACGAAGCTATTGATCTCGTCTTGAAGGTGTTTGACAGAGCGGTGGAGTCCGATCGCGATGTCATGGATTCTCCCTGACATGAAGGAGAACAGCAAAAGCGCTATTCCCCAGATGACGAGGGTTTGCAATTCCGTTTCTGACGAAGCGTCTGTGTGAAGAAACATCATCAAAGTTCCTAGAACAAACAGGACGATGATCGTCCCAGCCAGTGCGTAAATCGATCCGAGCCATATTCCCGCTGCGATGATGGCAAGTGTGATGCAAATGATGAGAATGGATTCGGACTGCGGGGCTGAGACATAATGGATGAACAACGCAAGAGCTGCTGCAAGCCCCGTCATATAAGCGAACATTTTTTGCGAATCATTGAATGATATTTTCATTTAAAAGCTTCCTTTCGGCTAATAGGGGCAGCAGATTATCAAAAGAATGCGTATCATTTCCGCTCATATATCCCCCATAATACGTCGCGGACGAATCAAGAATTTCAAAATCATTCATTCGATCATACAGCGCTTTGATGACGGCTTGATCTTCGTTTTGGTTGATGAAAAATAATATCGCCAACGCGTAGACGGATGGAGACTCGTATTGAACCGCCGGCTTTTTTGTATCGATCGAGTACCGGCCATACAGTTTGCCGCCGGTTTGAAACGTCTGTTTGAGCCAATCCGCTAATACAGCGGCTTTTTGATCCTTCGGCGGTAAATGCCAAGCTGTGTAAAGCTGATCAATGAGATTAACTTCATGGTCATAGGTGTATGCTTTCGTTTCTGTACTGTACACTTTCGGGAGAAAACCGTTTTTCAAAGGGGCGCGGTAAAGAATGTTGGCGTTCCGCCTTTCAGTTTCCTTATCTATCACTCCGTTTTTTTTCAAGACGGATAGCGCATCTGGCATGATATAGGAAAGCGTGATATCCTTTGATGCGGATTGAGAGGCGGAGTCGTAAAAGTCCGTCAATATCCCGTTGTTCATGTTGTGCGTTTTTAATGCGGAACCGATGTTCAGAGCGGTTTGTTTATACTCGCTGTTTCCCCATAGAGCTGCCGCTTGATCGAGGCTTACCATGATTCTGAGATCGTCGATCAAGGCGTTTACCCCGCTTGCCTGGCCGTTTTGGATTTGCCATGAGACCAGGTTGTTTTTTATCAGGAAGGATTCGGTCAGGTGCTGATATTGCTCATGAAAATGCTCGCCGTCTTTTTTGCTGATCAAAAACGCCATCCACAAACCAAGCGATTCCGACAAGTAAACAGGCTGGTCAGAAAAGCTGGTTTTGATCAGCCCCTGATCGCTCATTAAATGATGGTAAACGAAGTGTTCGGCAGGCTGCAGCGCTTCATCATTTTTGTCACCATCTGACTGATCTTCAGCTTTGATACAACCGACGGCCAGACTGACGGATAAAAAGCACAGGATCATACCAATCCATATATACCTCATGGGTGCTTTCACAATAGATCACCCCGAATGTTTTTTTGAGAATGATTTTGACTTATTTATTATAAATGAAAAAATGGAGATTGCTAGATTTTTTGATCTTTTTGGACTATCCAAAAAGAGGTCTTAAGTCCAATAATAAAATGTTTTTCCAGCAATAGTAGGATTTTTGTATTGATTTTCACGAGAAATACCAAAAGAAATAAACGGAGGACGTGAATGGATAGCCTGTGTGAGACCAGAGCGACCAGAAAAAATCTTGGTGAGGTATTGATTCAGCTATGAGATGAAACCGTGTTTTACCGGCGGACAGGCGCAACTGAAGAACTGACAGCAGAAAAAGATGTATATATAAAGGATAAAGATATGATATGAACACATATAGTGGCGCATGGGCCGGCATACTGGCCGTCTTTTTGCAATTCAGCTGGATGAGATGGAGCATGAACCTATATAATATGGGTTAAAGCGTTACTAAAGGGGAGGAACGTGATGGACAAGGAAAAACAGCAATTGAGCATTGAAGCTGCGAGGCTCTATTATCAGTCTGACTACAGCCAGCAGCAAATCGCCGAACAGCTGCAGATTTCAAGACCGACGGTATCAAGGCTGCTGCAGTTCGCCAAGGAAAAGGGGTATGTCCAAATTCGCGTCATGGATCCGTTTGAAGATATGGATGCGCTCGGTGCGATGCTTGAGGAAAAATACGGGCTCCTTGAAGCGCATGTTGTCTTTTCGCCGACTGCGGATTATACGACCATCACGCATTATCTCAGCCGTTTCGGGGCCGAATACATGCACGGCGCAGTCAAGGACGGCGACATTGTCGGCGTCAGTTGGGGGACGACAATGTACCAAATCGCCCAAAATATGCAGCCCAAACAGGTGAAGGGCGCAGAGGTCGTCCAACTGAAAGGCGGAATCAGCCACTCCAGTGTCAACACCTATTCGTCTGAAACGATTCAGCTGTTTGCCGAAGCCTTTCAAACGATGCCGAGGTATTTGCCGCTTCCGGTCGTGTTTGACAATCCGGAAGTCAAACAGATGGTTGAGCGGGACAGGCACATTAAGCGGATCATAGAAATGGGCAAACAGGCGAACATTGCGTTATTCACAGTCGGCACGGTCCGTGATGAAGCCCTGCTGTTCAGGCTGGGATATTTTCATGAAGAGGAAAAAGCCCTTCTGAAAGAACGTGGAGTCGGCGATATTTGTTCGCGCTTTTTTGATGCGGAGGGAAACATTTGCAGCCATGCTATCGACTCGCGGACGATCGGCATTGAATTGGCTGACTTGAGGGAAAAAGAACGGTCGATTCTCGTAGCGGGCGGCAGCCGGAAAAAAGCCGCTATTCATGGAGTACTAAAAGGCAAGTATGCCAATGTGCTGATTATTGATCAGCATACGGCGAAAGAACTGCTAGATGATTAAAGTGTCCAGGAAAAACAGCCTGGATTTTACTTTATTTTCTATTGAACAAAATTTCATATGATAATTTACATTTGTTCAAAAATCGGTTATGCTGAAACTATCTTATATAAAGGAAGTGCTAGTATATGACGATTGCAAATCTCATTGATCATACAGCATTGAAACCGCATACACAAAAATCCGAGATTAAGAAATTAATAGAAGAAGCGAAAACACACCAATTCGCTTCAGTTTGCGTCAACCCGACATGGGTTGAATTCGCCGCCAAAGAGCTGAAAGGAACGGAAATCGATGTTTGCACAGTCATCGGTTTTCCGCTGGGCGCCAACACGACAGAGACAAAAGCGTTTGAAACAAAAGACGCTATCGGAAAAGGCGCGACAGAGGTGGACATGGTCATCAACATCGCCGCATTAAAAGACGGAGACGATGACTTTGTCAAGGCGGACATCCGCGGTGTCGTTGAAGCCGCAAAAGGTAAAGCGCTTGTTAAAGTCATCATTGAAACGTGTCTGTTGACAGACGAAGAAAAAGAGCGGGCTTGCCGCTTGGCTGTTGCTGCCGGTGCCGACTTTGTCAAAACTTCAACCGGGTTCTCAACCGGCGGAGCGACAGCGGAAGACATCGCTCTCATGCGGAAAACAGTCGGACCCGACATCGGTGTCAAAGCATCCGGAGGCATTCGAACAAAAGAGGATGTTGAAAGCATGATCTCAGCCGGAGCGACCCGGATCGGTGCAAGCGCAGGCGTTTCCATCGTCAGCGGAGCAGAAGGAAAAAATGAAGATAACTACTAAGATCCAGTGCGGCGGGAAGCGGAAGCTTCCTGTGCGCAGACACAAAAATGTAAGCGAATACATCCCCAGGAGGATCAAAACATGAAATATCTTATCGGGCTCATTGGTTTATTTGTCGTCTTAGGGCTTGCATGGCTGGTCAGCAGCGGAAAGAAAAGAGTGAAGTACCGTCCGGTTATTGTCATGATCGTGCTGCAATTCGCATTGGGATATGTTTTGCTGAACACGGGCGTCGGAAACTATCTCGTCGGCGGGTTTGCCAAAGGCTTCGGGTATTTGCTTGAATATGCCGCAGAAGGTGTCAATTTTGTCTTTGGCGGACTGGTGAATGTGAATGAATCCACATTCTTCATCAGCGTGCTTCTGCCAATTGTTTTTATTTCTGCTTTAATCGGTATTCTGCAATATTGGAGAATCCTTCCGTTTATTATAAAATATATTGGTCTTGCGCTTAGCAAAATCAACGGGATGGGTAAACTTGAGTCATACAATGCCGTGGCCTCGGCGATACTGGGGCAATCTGAAGTATTCATTTCGTTAAAAAAACAGCTGGGCCTGCTGCCTAAGCACAGACTTTACACGCTGTGCGCTTCAGCGATGTCAACCGTCTCGATGTCTATCGTCGGCGCCTATATGACGATGCTGAAGCCAGAATACGTTGTCACCGCGCTCGTCTTAAACTTATTCGGCGGATTTATTATCGCTTCGATTATCAATCCTTATGAAGTCGATCGAGAACATGATATGGTAGAGGTACAAGAAGAGGAAAAACAATCCTTCTTTGAAATGCTGGGCGAATATATTATGGACGGCTTTAAAGTCGCCGTCGTCGTGGCCGCCATGCTAATCGGATTTGTCGCGATCATCGCAATGATTAACGGCATTTTCAGCGCCGCACTAGGCATATCATTCCAGGAACTGCTCGGATTTATTTTTGCGCCGTTTGCCTTCCTGATGGGTATTCCATGGCATGAAGCGGTGAATGCTGGAAGTATCATGGCAACCAAGATGGTCTCAAATGAATTTGTCGCGATGCAGTCTCTCGCACAAGGCAGCTTCCATTTCAGCGGCCGTACCGAAGCGATTGTTTCTGTCTTCCTCGTCTCATTCGCCAATTTCTCATCGATCGGTATTATCGCCGGCGCTGTTAAAGGACTAAATGAGAAACAAGGAAACGTCGTCGCACGCTTTGGCTTGAAATTGCTGTACGGCGCAACGCTCGTCAGTTTCTTGACAGCGACCGTTGTAGGATTGATCTATTGATAAACATTGAAAAAAGGACTGGTGATCACAATGAGAATGGTTGATATCATCACTAAAAAACAAAATGGAGAAGAATTGACAACAGAAGAAATTCAATTTTTCATTAAAGGCTACACAGACGGAAGCATTCCAGACTATCAGGCGAGTGCTCTGGCGATGGCCATCTATTTTCAGGACATGACGGACAGAGAACGGGCCGACCTTACAATGGCAATGGTAAACTCTGGCGAAACGATTGACCTTTCCGCGATTGAAGGTATCAAAGTCGACAAACACTCAACAGGAGGCGTCGGCGACACGACGACGCTCGTACTTGCGCCGCTTGTTGCGGCTCTCGACGTCCCGGTCGCCAAAATGTCGGGCCGCGGCCTTGGACACACAGGGGGAACAATTGACAAGCTCGAAGCGATCAAAGGGTTTCACGTGGAACTTTCTAAAGACGAATTCATCGAACTTGTCAACCGCGACAAGGTTGCTGTCATCGGCCAAAGCGGAAACTTGACGCCTGCTGACAAAAAACTGTACGCCCTTCGCGATGTGACAGGCACGGTCAATTCGATCCCGCTGATTGCCAGCTCGATTATGAGTAAGAAAATCGCCGCAGGGGCGGACGCGATTGTCCTTGACGTCAAAACAGGCGCCGGCGCCTTTATGAAAACCGATGAAGACGCCGTCAACCTTGCGAAAGCGATGGTCCGCATCGGAAACAATGTCGGCCGCCAAACGATGGCTGTCATCTCCGACATGTCCCAGCCGCTGGGGTTTGCCATCGGAAATGCCCTTGAGGTGAAAGAGGCGATCGATACATTAAAAGGGGAAGGTCCGGAAGACTTGACTGAGCTTGTCTTAACATTGGGCAGCCAAATGGTCGTTCTCGCCAAAAAGGCAGAGACCCTTGACGAAGCAAGAGAGAAACTGATCGATGTAATGAAAAACGGAAAAGCGCTGCAAAAATTCAAGGATTTCCTTCAGAACCAAGGCGGCGACAGCTCTGTCGCGGATAACCCCGAAAAGTTGCCTCAGGCTACCTACAAAATCGACGTTCCTGCCAAAGAAGCTGGCGTCGTATCTGAAATCGTCGCCGATCAAATCGGCGTCGCGGCCATGCTGCTGGGCGCCGGCCGCGCAACAAAAGAAGATAAAATCGACCTCGCCGTCGGCATCATGCTTCGCAAAAAAGTCGGCGACGCAGTCGAAAAAGGCGAACCATTGGTTACCCTATACGCAAACCGCGAAAATGTCGATGACGTCATCGCAAAAGTCTACGACAACATTCAAATCGCTGAGAAAGCCGAAGCGCCGAAGCTGGTGCATACGGTGATTACGGAATAGAAGAACATGCAGAAACAGCACATACCCTTGGGTGTGTGCTGTTTTTATGGGCTTTTTTTCTCATTTACCTATTTTAATCTTTCTTGTAGCATGAATACGTCTTAGGTGTCATCTTTTTACATGGACGGAAAGGTATAGATAAATAGGAGGTTTTTTTAAACGTGGCCAAACGTATTCTAGTATCTTCTGGTATTAGTGTTTTAATCTTTATCCTTATAGGTATATGCTCATTTATCCTATACGCCATACTGTCGCATTTTTACATGCAATCTTTTGTGACGGGCGAACCTTCCCAGGATGAAGCGCTGGGATGGGGGTATTTGGGTTTGTTGTTTATTTCATTCATATTGGCAATTTTGACAGGCATAATTGGCGGAATCATTTCCTTTTGTATATATTTCAAAAAATTCAAGAAATGGAGCAGTTAAAAGGGAACCGCCGGAAAATCCGGCGGTTTTTAAAAACGGATATTTTGAGAAAACCTTGGGTGTGTGCTGTTTGTTTAATGGCAAGATTTGAAGAAGGTCATTTGAACTAAGCACCTCAAAGAACATTGTGAGAAGCTTGAATGGATCAATTCAAGAAAATCCAAGAAAACCAAGCCCATTATCCTATTTACCTATTTTGGATGATATTGTAATATGAAAAAGGTCTGATTTATAAGAACGTTAGATTCAATCGGAGAGCAACAATATACCTAACCGAAATACTGTGGAATAAGCGAATAGTAACGTGCAGACGTTTATTTTCTGAAAAACGAGGTGAACCCGATCCAAAAGGGAGATCAATGTTAGATTCTAAAATTACTTTAACAACACAAGAACTCGTTGCTGCATTGCTATTATGCAGATATGAAAAAGCTGCTGAGGACATTATTCATGAACAGCAGCTGATTCGAGATGAAAAAGACATTGAACCATTCTCTATTCACGCCGAAAACCTTTTAAAGCAAAAAGGACATTGGGATGATGATACAGAATCCAACTTGAAAGAAGGATTAGAAAGCATAATTCATCTCCTTGTACAATCAAAACGAAAAGTTCGTTGTACTCATCGAAAAAAGGAGATGATCATTCATCATGTCCAAAAAGATGAAATGGTTGTAGAAGAAATCGAGAAACAAAATCATAGCATCTCAATTTTAAAAAGCAGAGAGCCGTTTTTAGAAATGTTGAAAACATTTTATCATTCATATAGTAATAAAAAACCAGAGTGTGACATATTTCAAATGGATGAAGATTCGTTTGATGAGTTTCATGAGGTGGAAGCTGAAGTCATCAAGAGAATGGCGGAAGATCCGAAAACAAATCCGACTAGTAGCCAATTTTCTTTTGACTTTTTGGCAAATGATCAAGAGCTGGATAATATTTCGTTTTTTGAAAGTGACTCGATTACAAGACAGTCGAGATTAGATCAAGTTGTGTTTTTATTAAGAAACGATAATTTCATTTGGCATTTAGGTTATGAAAATATTAAAAAAAACGGTTCACTTTATCTTCAGCCTGTTGCTGTAAATGAATATTTTGAGAAAATAGTGGATACAATGAATGAATTTTTTGATTTAGAGGACAAGGGGTTTCTGTTTAAATTCTCTTTTGAAAAAAGCCGATTCCTTTGGCTGAGAAGCAATTTTATTCTTTTGTTGTTAACTGCTTTATTGTTGTTGAATAAACCTTATTGGGAAAAAGACGCCAATGTTATGTTCTTTATGTTTGTTTGCACTGCCGAGCTGTTTATCATTTTACTTTCGTTGGTATATGGTTTTCAAACAAAAAAGACAGTTACGCGCCCTCCTTCAAGGGCTATAAGAAAGACCAATATCCCAATAGGTATATTTGTTTTTTCTATTTTTAGTTTATTTTTTGGATTTGCGATGTCAGGGGATATACCGTATCCGAATTCTGCGCTTATCATATATTTAACAATTAACATGGTGTTTGCATTTGTTTCTTTGTTTGTACCAACATTAATCATTAAGCTATATGAAGTCAACGTATATGACGAATCAAATGGGCTGATCACCGACTTTTTTCGATATGTAGCCATTCTGGTTTCCTCTTTAAATTACGAAGTCCAAATCGTTTTAGCCCGCCTCCCTTTTGTATTACAGCGTCTACTGGGCGTCATTTTCATCGCTGTTTTGCTGTGGGAGCTTACTATGATCGGATTAATTTTTGAAAACAATTGATACTGTAGGGTGTTTCTTAGGGCTGCACTGATTGCAGCCTCTTTTTCATGTCTTTTTGAAATCAGTCATGATTCGCGTATAATCACATTCATAACACCATCATTCACTGGAAATCATATGACCAAAAGGAGTCCATACATGAGCAAAGCCAGTTTTAAAGAATATGCATTAAGCGGCGATATTACGAAAGCGCTCGATCATTTAGGGTATAAGCACCCGACCGAGGTGCAGAGCGAGGTGATTCCCGCGGCGCTTAAAAAGCGGGATGTTGTTGTGAAATCGCGGACGGGGAGCGGGAAGACGGCCGCGTTCGGAATTCCGCTTTGCGAGTTGACCGAATGGGAAGAGAACAAACCGCAAGCCTTGATTTTGACACCGACGCGCGAGCTTGCCGCTCAGGTAAAGGAGGATTTGACGAACATCGGCCGCTATAAAAGAATAAAAGCAGCGGCTGTTTACGGGAAGTCGTCCTTTGAACGGCAAAAAACGGAGCTCAAGCAAAAATGCCATATCGTTGTCGGGACGCCGGGCCGCGTATTGGATCACATTGAAAAAGGAACCTTTCCATTAGAAAAACTGAAATACCTTGTCATCGATGAGGCCGATGAAATGCTGAATATGGGATTTATCGATCAAGTGGGAGCAATCATCCGCCATTTGCCTGAAGAACGGCTGACGATGCTGTTTTCCGCAACTTTTCCGGAGGATGTGGAGCAGCTATCTCTTCAGTATATGAAAGACCCTTTGAAAATCGAGATTAAAGCAGGCGGTATGACAACTGCAGACATCGAGCATCAACTGATCATTGTAAATCAAAATGATCCATTTTCGCTTTTAGTGGATCTGATCATTGTTGAAAACCCGGACAGCTGCATCGTCTTTTGCCGCACACAGGAGCAAGTGAATGAGTTGCAGCGGCGCTTAGCCGGTTTGGGTTATCCGTGCTCGAAAATTCACGGAGGTATGCCTCAGGAGGACCGTTTTGCCGTGATGAACCGCTTTAGACGGGGAGCGTTTCGCTATTTAATCGCGACAGATGTGGCGGCAAGGGGCATCGACATTGAGAACATCACACATGTCATCAACTATGAGCTGCCATTAGATCAAGAAAGCTATGTGCATCGTACCGGCAGAACAGGCCGAGCCGGCAGCCGGGGAAAAGCGATTACGCTTGCCAGTCCGCGTGAAAAAAGGATGATCGCTGACATTGAAGACTATATCGGTTTTTCCATTCCTATGATTGAGGCGCCGTCAAAAGGAGAAATTGCACGGGCAAAAGCGGCGTTTCAAAAGAAAATCAATAGGAAGCCGGAGCTTAAACAGGACAAGAGCGAACCATTAAATAAAGAAATCATGAGGCTCTACTTTAACGGAGGAAAAAAGAAGAAACTGAGAGCCGTTGATTTCGTCGGAACGATTGCTAAAATTGACGGCGTCTCCGCTGAGGATATTGGGATTATCACGATACAAGAGCAAGGTTCATTCGTTGAAATTTTAAACGGCAAAGGTCCGCTCGTCTTAGAGGCGATGAAGAACACGACTGTGAAAGGGAAATTGCTGAAAGTGCATAAAGCGAGGTAATAAACTCAGGCTGCCGACTTTGTCGGGAGCTTTTTTGTTCGTAATAAACCTTGGATAAGCAGCATATGATGGACTGTCAAAAAATGAAAGCGTTTTAAAAGAAAGGAGAACAAATGAATATGAAAAAGTGTTTCATCCAAGTCCTTGCATTGCTTTTCATCATGGCTGCCTGTTTCACTCCAAACCAAGCTTCCGCACAAACTCAAAAACCTGTATTTTCAGAAGTGACGGTTCATGATCCATCGATTATTAAAGCGAATGGCACATACTATGTCTTCGGCTCCCATTTAGCTTCGGCCAAATCGACGGACCTCATGAAATGGACGCAAATTTCCTCGAGTGTCCATAACGGGAATCCTTTGATTCCGAACGTATATGAAGAATTAAAAGAAACCTTTGAATGGGCTGAATCTGATACGTTGTGGGCGCCTGATGTCACCCAGCTTGAGGACGGCAAGTTTTATATGTATTACAATGCCTGCCGCGGGGATTCTCCGAGATCTGCCCTCGGGCTTGCTGTCGCGGACGACATTGAAGGACCGTACAAAAATAAAGGCATTTTCCTGAAGTCGGGAATGGACGGGATCAGCAATGACGGGACGCCTTATGACGCGACAAAGCACCCAAATGTCGTCGATCCCCACACATTCTTTGATCAAAACGGAAAGCTGTGGATGGTGTATGGCTCCTATTCCGGGGGAATTTTTATTTTAGAAATGGACAAGAAAACCGGATTTCCGCTTCCGGGACAGGGGTACGGCAAAAAGCTGATCGGCGGCAATCACAGCCGGATTGAAGGCGCATACATTCTCTACAATCCTGAAACACAGTATTACTACCTGTACATGTCCTTCGGAGGGCTTGCCACTGACGGCGAGTACAACATTCGCGTCGCACGCTCAAAAAATCCTGACGGCCCTTATTACGACGCAGAAGGCCATGCGATGATTGACGTCCGCGGCAAAGAAGGAACGTTTTTTGACGATCGTTCAATCGAACCGTACGGTGTCAAACTGATGGGAAATTTCTCATTTAGCAATCAAAACGGCTATGTGTCGCCGGGCCATAACTCGGCCCTTTACGATGAAAAAAGCGGCAAATCCTATTTAATCTTTCACACCCGCTTCCCGGGACGGGGCGAGGAGCACGAAGTCCGCGTCCACCAACTGTTGATGAACAAACAAGGCTGGCCGGTTGCCGCCCCTCACCGCTATGCCGGAGAGAAGCTCGACAAGGTGAAAACATCAGATGTGATTGGCGCCTACGAATTGGTGCGTCATGGCAAAGACATCTCCGCAGATATTAAAGAATCGAAAGAAATTCGCTTAAATCAAAATGGCAAAATAACCGGCGCAGTAGACGGAACGTGGAAGAACACGGGAGACAACAAAATCGAACTCAAGCTCGACGGAAAAACATATGACGGTGTATTTTTGCGCCAGTGGGATGCGGCTTCTGAGCGGAAGGTGATGACGTTTAGTGCGTTGTCTCGTGAGGGAGATGCGGTTTGGGGGAGTAAATGATGTGATTAAAAGTGACCTCTGTTTTGGAGGTCATTTTTATCATAACCCCTTTCATTTTGACGAATCTTTTCCAATTCGATAACATAAAAATAGTTCACGAAGTGTAATATCAAACAAAAAGGATGAGACGCAATGTGTACAAGTATCACGTTGACGACTGCGGGTCGGGAGCATTTATTGGCGAGGACGATGGATTTTGATTTTGAGCTTAACGGGGAAGTGCTGTTGCATCCGCGTCGCTACAAATGGAAAAGTGAAGCAGACGGCAGCGAGCATGCCGGCCGGTATGCGTTTATCGGGATGGGCAGAAGGCTCAAGAATGCGCTGTTTGCCGATGGTGTGAATGAAAAAGGATTGTCTTGCGCGGCGCTTTATTTCCCGGGTTATGCTGTGTATGAAAGCGAGACTAAAGAGCACTGCCGCAATCTTGCGCCGCACGAATTTGTGACATGGGTGCTGTCGGAATGCGGCGATTTGGAGGAAGTGAAAAAAGCGGCTGTTTCCGTCAACATTGTTGAGAGAGAGGTCAGCTTGCTCAGTACAGTGACGCCGCTTCATTGGCTATTAACGGACCGCTCCGGTGCGAGCATCGTTGTTGAACCGGCGGCAGGCGGCATTCAAATTCATGATAATCCGGTCGGCGTGCTGACGAACAGTCCGGATTTCCCTTGGCATTTGACCAATTTGCGCAACTTTATCGGTCTTCAGCCGGGACAGTTTGCCGCGAAAAAGATGGGAGACCTGACGCTGTCGGCTTTTGGCCAAGGTTCCGGGCTGTCCGGATTGCCGGGAGACTTTACACCGCCATCCCGTTTTGTCAGGGCAGCAGTTTTGAAAGAGCACATGAAGCCCGTGTCTGACGAAACAGAAGGCGTCTCTGCCGCGTTTCATATTCTCTCCAATATGAATATTCCCAAAGGGATTGTCATGACCGACAATGGCGAAGACGATTACACCCAATATACGGCGGTGGTGTGCAGCGAGACGTGCAGCTACTATTTTCACCATTATCAAAACAGGCAGATTCAAAAAGTTTGCTTATTACAGGAAGACCTGGACAGCAACGAATTAAAGGCGTTTCAGCCAAAGCAGGAAGAGACGGTTCATTCTCTTCAACCATAAACGAAAGAAGGAACAACATTGCAAAACAAAGCAGCAAACAGACTCATTTTATTAGGCATTAGCTTACATAGCATCTATTGGTTGTTTATATTATTTTTGTTTTTTCATTTCAAACATCAGCTTGACGCTTATGCCGTTTGGAATCCAAATGTCACGGACGGATATATGGAGGCTGGAACTTTCGTAGCCACGCTGAAATTGATGATCTACTCAGGCACATTATTTAATTTGGGCCTCTTGTTCATTTTGGGCTTGTTGATTGTGATATTAGCACAGTCGGTCATTTTTATTGCCCTGGAAATCACCGCTTACGTGAAAATCAAAAAAGATCCGTTTTCCCCATGGGGATCTTTTATTTTAGCGATGGGCATTAAAAACATTTTCACAAACTTATCAGGGATTCCGTTCATGGCTGCCGGATTCATTCTTCATAAGCAGCAAGAACCGAA
Organism: Bacillus sp. J41TS8; assembly: GCF_018333035.1. Lineage (NCBI taxonomy): Bacteria > Bacillati > Bacillota > Bacilli > Caryophanales > Bacillaceae > Bacillus > Bacillus sp. J41TS8. The sequence goes on along the minus strand of NZ_BORF01000012.1, from coordinate 3,900 downwards.
AGACGCAGTTGCAGAGCCGGCAGCGCGAAGGAAAGCAAGGCGAAACCCCGCATTGCTTATGAAAAAGGCGGCGAAAGCTAGAAAACATAGAAATAAAGGTATAAAGTCTTAGTTTTTAGTTTTCATGTATTCTGGTTTTTATGAGACATTTGTAATGAAAGCGTTGACATGAACAAAAACAGGTGCTACAGTATAGTTACAAACTAATATCAGCAAGTTTCTTAAGGATTGTTACTGCTTTTGCAGGCAAAACCTAAGTTGCGTACAGCTTTCAGGGACATCGTCCCGGTCAAGCCGGCGTAATTTAGGTTTTTTTTATACCCAAAATGAGGAGGTGATGTGAGATTCCGAGGATTCATTGCGGCAGCAAGTCAATAAAAAAGCCGGGTGAAGGCGGCCACCTTCAGTCCGGCAGATTCCCCCAAAAGAGGAGGTACTCATATGGATTATAATAAAGTATCGAAGGACATTTTACAACTCGTGGGCGGTGAAGAGAACGTACAGAGCGTGATTCACTGCATGACAAGACTGCGTTTCAACCTTTATGACAATGCGAAGGCAGACCGCGCGAAACTGGAAAGTCTGCCGGCTGTAATGGGCACCAACATCAGCGGCCAGCAGTTTCAAATCATCATTGGAAATGATGTCCCTAAGGTGTACAAAGCGATCATTGCCAACAGCGGACTCAGCGATGAAAAAGCGGGCGAGCAGCAAGCCGGCAAAAAGAAAAACGTGCTGTCCGCCATCTTTGATGTGATATCAGGCGTATTTACGCCGATTCTCCCGGCGATCGCCGGAGCTGGTATGATCAAGGGGATCATTGCGATCGCCGTCACGTTCGGCTGGATGAGTGAAAACAGCCAGGTCCACACCATTTTATCGGCCATCGGCGACGGAGCATTTTACTTCCTGCCGATTTTGCTGGCGGTCAGCGCAGCGAGAAAATTCGGCAGCAATCCTTATGTTGCGGCGGCGATCGGAGCGGCGATTCTGCATCCCGATCTGACAGCGCTTCTCGGTTCAGGGAAAAGCATTTCCTTTGTCGGATTGCCTGTAACCGCTGCCACTTATTCGTCAACTGTCATTCCGATCCTGCTCGCGATTTGGATTGCATCTTACGTTGAGAAATGGATTGACAGAGTCACCCCGACTTCGTTGAAGCTGATTTTTGTACCGACACTGACGCTGCTGATTGTCGTGCCTGTCACATTAATTACAGTCGGTCCGCTCGGTGCGATTGCAGGGAACTATCTGTCTGTCGGTGTAAACGGTTTATTTGAAAATGCCGGTTTAATCATGATGGTTCTTTTAGCCGGAACGTTTTCTTTGATCGTCATGACAGGAATGCACTATGCTTTCATTCCGGTTATGTTCAACAACATTACGCAAAACGGCTACGATTATTTGATACCTGCGATGTTCTTGGCGAATATGGGGCAGGCTGGCGCGTCATTTGCCGTATTCCTGCGATCCAGAAATAAGAAATTCAAATCATTGTCACTGACGACAAGCATCACGGCTTTGATGGGGATTACAGAGCCGGCGATGTACGGTGTCAACATGAGGCTGAAAAAGCCGTTTGTCTCTGCGCTTCTCGGCGCCGCTGTCGGAGGTGCATTCTACGGCATCACCGGCGTAGCAGCATATATTATTGGCGGAAACGTCGGTTTGCCGGGAATTACGACGTTTATCGGCCCGACTTTTATACAGGCCGTGATCGGAGTCGTCATCGCGTTCTTTGCCGCAACAGCGTTTGCTTTTGTATTGGGATTTGAAGACATTCCTTCAGATGAAGCCGATGAACCGGCGGCCGCTCCATCTCCATCTGAAGCGGGCGCGGGAGAAATTATTCAAAGCCCGCTGAAAGGCGAAGTCAAAGCATTGAGTGAAGTGGATGATGCGACATTTTCAGGAGAAGTCATGGGAAAAGGCGTCGCCATCGAGCCAGAAGAAGGTAAAGTGGTGTCGCCTGTATCAGGCACGATCACAACCGTTTTTCAAACGAAGCACGCCCTCGGCATCACAAGCGACAATGGGGCGGAAATTATTATCCATATCGGAATTGACACGGTGAAATTAAACGGCGAGCACTTTACCGTGCATGTCAATAAAGGCGACGCTGTAAAGCCGGGAGACCAGCTTGTCTCATTTGATATGGATGCGATTAAGGATGCGGGCTATCAGTTGATCACGCCGGTTATCATCACGAATACGGACCGGTACCAGTCGATCAAGCCTTTGAAATCAGATGAAAGCGTTGACATTGAGGAAGCGCTGATCGCGCTGGCGTAGAGAGAGGAAAGCTCGACAAATTTGGATGAGGTGAAATGATATGACTGAACAAACGAAAAAATTTCCTGATGGTTTTTTATGGGGCGGAGCAGTTGCCGCAAACCAAGTGGAAGGCGCCTATCATGTCGGCGGCAAGGGGCTCTCGACAGCCGATGTGTCGCCGAACGGCGTCATGTATCCATTCGATGAGTCGATGGAGTCATTGAACCTGTATCACGAAGGCATCGATTTTTACCACCGCTACAAAGAAGATATCGCTCTTTTCGCCGAAATGGGATTTAAAGCGTTTCGGACATCGATTGCCTGGACGCGGATTTTTCCTAACGGCGATGAAGCTGAACCGAATGAAGAGGGACTCGAATTTTATGATCGCCTCTTTGATGAGCTATTAAAATACAATATTGAGCCAGTCGTGACGATTTCCCACTACGAAATGCCGCTCGGTCTGATTAAAAAATACGGCGGCTGGAAAAACCGGAAAGTGATCGAGTGTTATGAACATTATGCGAAAACGGTTTTCACCCGCTATAAAGACAAAGTGAAATATTGGATGACGTTCAATGAAATCAACATGGTCCTGCATGCGCCGTTTACAGGCGGTGGCCTTGTATTTGAAGAAGGCGAAAACAAGTTAAACGCGATGTACCAAGCGGCGCATCATCTATTTGTCGCAAGCGCCCTTGCCGTTAAAGCTGGGCACGACATCATTCCGGACGCTAAAATCGGCTGTATGATTGCCGCAACGACGACATATCCGATGACGCCAAAACCGGAAGATGTGCTCGCCGCGATGGAGAATGAGAGAAGAACGCTGTTTTTCTCGGACGTACAGGCACGCGGAGTTTATCCGGGCTATATGAAGCGCTACTTTAAGGAAAACGGAATTGCGATTGAAATGGCTGAAGGTGATGAAGACATACTGAAGGAAAACACCGTCGACTATATCGGTTTCAGCTACTACATGTCAATGGTTGCGAGCACGAATCCGGAAGACTTGGCAAAAACGGGAGGCAACTTACTCGGAGGAGTTAAAAACCCGTACCTTGAATCGTCCGAATGGGGCTGGCAGATCGATCCTAAAGGAATCCGGATTACACTGAATACATTGTACGACCGCTATCAAAAGCCGCTTTTCATTGTTGAAAACGGGCTCGGGGCCGTCGATGTCGTCGAAGAAGACGGTTCGATTCAAGATGACTACAGAATCAACTATTTGCGCGATCATATAAAAGAAGTAAGAGAAGCGATCGCAGACGGCGTCGACTTAATCGGCTACACATCATGGGGCCCGATCGACCTGGTCAGCGCGTCCACCGCCGAAATGAAAAAACGCTACGGCTATATTTATGTCGACCGTGACAATGAAGGAAACGGCACGTTTGCAAGAACGAGAAAGAAAAGCTTTTACTGGTATAAAAAAGTGATCGAAACGAATGGCGAGAGTTTGTAATATACAAAATGGCTGTCCTTTACAGGACAGCCAGCTTGTAGAGAAACCTATGTTTTTCTACAAGCTTTTTTGTTTTAAATGGTTTTGATGTGTTTTGTCATCTTTATAAAAGAAATAGAAAAAGTCCTCCCACACCCCTAGCCTAGCTTCGCTAGGTG
>NZ_BORF01000011.1:0-175107 GCF_018333035.1 Bacillus sp. J41TS8 | reverse complement strand
GAAGCCCCCCTCAAGATGAGATTTCCCATTCCGCAAGGAAGTAAGATCCCTGAAAGATGATCAGGTTGATAGGTCTGAGGTGGAAGTGTGGCGACACATGGAGCTGACAGATACTAATCGATCGAGGGCTTAACCTAAATACTTTTGTGAATCGTCTGACCGTTATCTAGTTTTGAGAGAATAATTTCTCGAAAAATGCTCTTGCATTTTTTCAAATACATAGTATAATGATCTTTGTCACTAAATTGTCTGGTGATGATGGCGAAGAGGTCACACCCGTTCCCATGCCGAACACGGAAGTTAAGCTCTTCAGCGCCGATGGTAGTTGGGGGATTCCCCCTGCGAGAGTAGGACATCGCCAGGCAGGCATTATTCCGCAGTAGCTCAGTGGTAGAGCTATCGGCTGTTAACCGATCGGTCGCAGGTTCGAATCCTGCCTGCGGAGCCATTTATTGGAGAGCTGTCCGAGTGGTCGAAGGAGCACGATTGGAAATCGTGTAGGCGGCCAACGCCGTCTCAAGGGTTCGAATCCCTTGCTCTCCGCCACTTTAAATACATCTGGCCCGTTGGTCAAGTGGTTAAGACACCGCCCTTTCACGGCGGTAACACGGGTTCGAATCCCGTACGGGTCACCATTCTTTTTGGACAGCACGCTAAAAAGCATCAGGTTTACACCGAAGCTTTTTAAAGGAAGGCATGCTAAGATCGCAACGTCCTGTTGCAACGCATGCACTTGTACGTCCTGTACTTCGGAGGATTAGCTCAGCTGGGAGAGCATCTGCCTTACAAGCAGAGGGTCGGCGGTTCGATCCCGTCATCCTCCACCATTTCTATGAAAATCATATTATCGCGGGGTGGAGCAGTTCGGTAGCTCGTCGGGCTCATAACCCGAAGGTCGCAGGTTCAAATCCTGCCCCCGCAACCAAATTTAAATTCATTGCCAAAATGGTCCGGTAGTTCAGTTGGTTAGAATGCCTGCCTGTCACGCAGGAGGTCGCGGGTTCGAGTCCCGTCCGGACCGCCATTTAATAAAGGCTCGGTAGCTCAGTTGGTAGAGCAACGGACTGAAAATCCGTGTGTCGGCGGTTCGATTCCGTCCCGAGCCACCATTTGCCGGTCTAGCTCAATTGGTAGAGCAACTGACTTGTAATCAGTAGGTTGGGGGTTCAAGTCCTCTGGCCGGCACTGTTTTGGAGGGGTAGCGAAGTGGCTAAACGCGGCGGACTGTAAATCCGCTCCCTCAGGGTTCGGCGGTTCGAATCCGTCCCCCTCCACCATGTTTTTAGGGGCATAGTTTAACGGTAGAACAGAGGTCTCCAAAACCTCCGGTGTGGGTTCGATTCCTACTGCCCCTGCCAATTTCAATTCACAATTTATGGCGGTTGTGGCGAAGTGGTTAACGCACCAGATTGTGGCTCTGGCACTCGTGGGTTCGATTCCCATCAATCGCCCTTCATATTGGGCTATAGCCAAGCGGTAAGGCAACGGACTTTGACTCCGTCATGCGCTGGTTCGAATCCAGCTAGCCCAGTTTTCATCTTTCTTTATCATCCTGCATATGATAAGATGAATATTAGTTAAAATGCGGAAGTAGTTCAGTGGTAGAACACCACCTTGCCAAGGTGGGGGTCGCGGGTTCGAATCCCGTCTTCCGCTCCAATTCTTAAAATGATGGCGGCATAGCCAAGTGGTAAGGCAGAGGTCTGCAAAACCTTTATCCCCGGTTCGAATCCGGGTGTCGCCTTATTTGCCTCGTGCCGGGGTGGTGGAATTGGCAGACACACAGGACTTAAAATCCTGCGGTAGGTGACTACCGTGCCGGTTCAAGTCCGGCCCTCGGCACCATTGATCACACACATGCCGGTGTGGCGGAATTGGCAGACGCGCACGACTCAAAATCGTGTTCCTTCGGGAGTGTCGGTTCGACCCCGACCACCGGTATCCTTAGCTCTTTTTAAGAGCCGATAAGATTTTTCGAAACGCTCATAAACGTTGATATATCAACATTTATGGGCGTTTTGTGTTTTATAAGAACTGGATAGAAAACGGTACGTTTTGAAACTTTTTTGCACAAATTTTGCACAAGCACCTCCTCAATTTCCTATGCAATTTCAGCTTCCTCGATAGCCATTTCCTCAAAAATGTTTACAGTCTCATTTTCATCTCTTTCCCGAAGCTCTTTAATTAAGTGAGCATATGTGCTTGAGGTGGTTTCTATATCAGCGTGTCCTAACCTTGCACTTACATAATAAATTGACACCTTTCGATAAAGCAGCACGCTTGCATGAGTGTGCCTTAATCCATGAACTGTAATCGGTTGAATATTCAATTCAGTTAAAACTTTTTTAAGTAGCTTATTTACATTTGTATTGCTGATGATTTTATATTTTGATGAGGGACTGTAAAAAACGAGTCCATGGATATTGTTTGGCGTTTTTTCGAATAAATTGCGAAAAGCCATCATTGTATGCTTGTCCATTTTTATTACTCGGTTTGATTGTTCATTCTTAGTTGGTCCGAATCCTGATTGATGCCTTTTCGCATAGCCCCATGTCTTATTGACAGTAATTGTGTTATTAAAAAAATTAAAATCTTTTCTTGTGAGGCCGACCAACTCCCCGAAGCGAAGGCCTGAGGTTAATCCTAATAATAAAAGGTAATAGCCCAGGCCGCTGTCTAATCTTTTATATAATTCCCTGGTTAGTCTTATTGAATCTGAATAATTCAAATATTTTTCTTCATCTTTTTTGGCTGGGACAGTCCATGTCTTTACAGCTTTTCGTGTAAAGTTTATTTTTATAATGCCTTCTTCAATGGCATCCTCAACACAGGCTTTAATGTGCGAATGTAGTTTTTCAACGCTTTCTTGTCCTTTTGTCGATCCATAATTATTCAAAAATTCCTGATAATCATGCCGCTTTATTTCCTGTATCGGCTTACTCCCGAAATAGTCTCTAATTTCTTGTAGGGTGTAGCCGTAATGTGATAGCGTAGGACCTTTTAAGTGTGATCTATAGAGATTTACCCATTTTTCAAAGTATTCATCAAATGGAATTGCTTTTTTAACAGTGGAATTGTCGCCTTTGCTTAATTTAGCCTCAACCTCAGCAGCAGCTATCATAGCTTCTTTTTTTGTTGCAAATCCGCCTTTACGGATTGGTTTCGGTTTTGCACTTACACAATACTGCCATGTCTTTCCTCTCTTTTGGAAACTTGCCATAAAACTTTCTCTCCTTATCCAACACGAAGGGGGTCAAAAAATAAGCGGTATCCATTAACGAAAGTGTAAATTCCATACTTCTCTTTATAACGCTCAAGAGCATTTTGAAGAAAATCCTCTGTAACCCCAAGATATTCAGCAAGTTCAAACCGGTTTGTTATTCCTTCTCTTTGTGCTTGTACTATTTTATTTAGGGGAACAAGCCGTTCATAAGCCCACCAGCGTGCCCTTAATTCTTGTTTTTTCTTGGGAAGATCAGATTGATCCAATATGTCTCCGAAGGTAGTATGGTGGTGTCCTAGTTCTTCAGCTAAAATACAGCTTTTTTCAGCCTGATTTCTTAGCCTTTTGTTAATCCATATCACATTATTTGAATAGAGGCCCTTTATTGACCCTTTTATAAATTTTTCTTCTACAATGATTCTCTCTCTGTTGCATTCATTAAGAAGAGCCTCGTACATTAATCACTTCTCCTTATTTCTAATTGATCTTACATAGGCTTTAAATTTTTCTATGTCCTTAAGTTCTTCTTCTGTCCAATCTTCATCATCATGGTGTGCTGCAATTGTGATAGGTTCTTGTTTAACTTCATGACCAATTAAATAATCAAGAGAAACATTAAAAAATAAAGCAAGGTAACGAGCAGATTCAAGGCTAGGGTCACCTAACTCGTTTTCCCATTTTGAAATCATCCCTTTATTTAAATTAGTTTTAAATTTTTTGTTCATTCTTTCGGCTAGTTCGGATTGCGAAAGTTTTTCCTTATCTCTCAGCTCTCTTATTTTTTTTCCTATTCCTTTACCCATCTTTTTTTCCTCCGATTATATTTTAGATATGACTAAATTCTAACCTATTGGTTTCTATTTCGCAACTTTTTTATGAATTTCTAACAAAATGTTATTGACTTTGAAACCTAAGGTGCTATACTGAAGTTAAGTTTCAAAAACGAAACCACAAAAAGAAGGTGAAAAGCTGTGAAAGACATCAAACGTAGACACACGCCGTATTCTAAGTTCAAAGCTTTCCTTGTTGAAAACAATATCCATCAAAGAGAAGTGGCTGAAATGCTAGGTAAATCAGTATCTGCATTAAATCAGAATTTAAATGGAACGGGTGGAGATTTCTCTTTAGACGAATTAAGAGTATTGTGTAGAAATTTCAATATTAGTGCAGATGATTATTTTTTATATCCTGGGGTTTCTAAAAAGAAACCTTATAAACTTTGATAAGGGAGGAATCAAAGTGCAACAACTCAATGTTAGCTTGAGTATTCCAGTTCCGGAAAATATGGTTCTTGTTCATAAAGTGGAATTGGAGGAATTAAAAGCGAATGAACTAAAGGGCGTTTACTGGAGCATGAAAGACTTGGAAGAGAAGATAGCAAAAAAGAGCGAGTGGATAAAAGAAAATATCTTGTATCCAAGCCGTTTCCGTAGGCTGCTTGATACTGAAAATGGCGGGTTTGTATTTTATCCAAAATGCAAAGGGCAAACATGGAGCTTTCAAGCAACGAAGATGGCTGACTTCTTAGATAAGCACTTTGCTGATATTTTTAACAAGTGAAAATTGGAGGTCTTACCAATGGAAAACCAATTAGTTTTCAATAAAGAAAATATTGCTGTCACAGACAGTTTGATAATCGCTGAAACGTTTGATAAACAGCATAAAGACGTTTTGAGAGATATCCGTATTCAAATGGACTATGCAGGTGAAGAGTTTTCACAGCGCAATTTTGCGCCGTCAAATTATGAAGTACGTGGTAAACAATATCCAAAATATGACCTAACCGAAGAGGCATTCACATTGGTTGTGTTCGGTTACAACACGAAAGAAGCTGTTCAAACCAAAATTAAATTCATTCAAGAATTTAAGAGGATGAAAGAATACATCCAGAAACAGCAGCAACCAAAAGCGATGAACGCAAAAGAAAGCATTATCGCTAATATGAAACTAACCATCCAGCTCAACGAAGATGTTGGCGAAATGAAAGAAGACATAAAGCAACTTCGGCATGATCTTGATAAAAAATTAACGCTCGATTACTCTCAGCAGCAAGCTATGAGGAACGCAGTGAACAAACGTGTGCATAAGCTCTGGAATGAAAATAAGGTCGACAAAACATTCTATGAAACGACCAGAAGAGTTTATGCAGCATTATGGAAGAACCTAAAAGATGCGTACAGAGTCAATGCCTATCCGAACATTCTGCAAAAAGACTTTGAAGAAGCGATGAGCTTCATTGAAGGATGGAGACCGATTTTTAACGGAAGTCAATCGGCATAAGTGCCGCGGATTCCCCAAAGGCGGGGAAAGGAAGTCGATAAAACTGGACACTCATGGGAGGTAATAAAATGGAAAACAAAATAACTCAACCTCTGCTGCAACAGAGGTTGAAAAAGTTCGGAGGTGATCCTATGAACGATAGAAAATTTCATTTAATTGGAATAATCCTTAGCATCATTTGTGTCATTCTGTCTGTTACAGCATTAATTCTGTCGCTTTTATAAAATCGCTTCTTCTCGCTTTTACAGGAATTGTATAGTCTTTTCTTGATGTTTTAATTGTTAATTCTCCATCAATTTCGTTCGTTGTATTACTCAAGTAAGGAATGGTTAAAAAGATTATTAGTCCATATTCAGAAGAGTAAGGGCTCAAATTTACAGGTGGTTTTAAATTTTTAAACTCAGCTATTTCAATTGATGCTTCTTCATCACCAATTTGAGAAATAATATATTTTTCTCCCGGTCTATGATGTCCTTTGTAAAAGACAGGGTTCTCAAATTCTGAAGAGGTAAATTGGTATTCGTAAATGGATATAGGTTGTTCACTTTTATTCACGAGACTAAGTTCAAGTATTAATCTGTAAGGTTTCCCATAGCGGTCGTTACCTTTGATGACTTTAAATAAAAAAGCATCTAACACATTTATTTCTAGTTTCGGAAAAGTAGAGAAGTATTTTAGTAAGTGAACAGCCAATGTAAATAAGGAAATGACTACTGCAAATATTGAAAGAATTGTTGAGATCTCCAAATGAATACACTCCTATCTTAGATGATAGGAACATTATACCAAAAAGGAGGGACAAGCATGTTTTTTGTCAGCTATGTATGGCTACATAACCAAATTCATGCTGTAATCAGTGAATCTGTCAAGACACACAATCAGGCTTTGAACAAACTAAAACAGCAGGGCGGAGCAATCATTAAAGGTGAATGCAAAAACAATGTTTTCGGCTCTGTGATCGTGAACGGAAAAAAATCAGTTTGGCCTTTGACTAAGTCGGAAGGGCTGAAAGCAAATGGCTGAGGTTAAGTGGATTAAGCTAAGTACCCAGATGTTTGAAGACGAGAAAATTAAACTGATCGAGCAGATGCCGGAGGCCGACACCATTTTAATTATATGGGTCAAGTTGCTGGCACAGGCCGGTAAAACGAATGCCTCAGGCTATATCTACCTGAGTCAAAATATCCCGTATACGGATGAAATGCTGGCGACGATTTTCAATCGGCCGTTACCGATCGTAAGAATGGCCTTACAGACATTTCAGCGGTTCGGCATGATTGAGATAGATGAACACAATTTCATTAGTATTTTGAACTGGGAAAAGCATCAAAATGTCGAAGGCATGGACCGGGTGCGAAAACTCAACGCCGAACGAAACAAGAGATACAGAGAAAGAAAAAAGCAATTGCAGCTTTCTTCTCCACAAAACGAAAGTGACGTTAGCGTGACGTCACGTGACGGTACAGATATAGATAAAGAATTAGATAAAGATATAGATAAAGAAAATAATATATTGTCCGGCAAGCCCGACGATGCAGCTTCTAAAAAAGATACCGATGAAATTCCTTACAAACTAATCATTGACCTTTTAAACAAAGTCGCTGGAACAAAGTACCGTCATACTACACCAAAAACCAAGACCTTAATAAAGGCGCGATGGAACGAAGGTTTTAGATTTGATGATTTCAAACATGTCATTCTAGTCAAATGCGAAGAATGGCGCGGTACTGATCTGGACAAGTATTTAAGACCTGAAACGCTGTTCGGTACTAAGTTTGAGAACTATCGTAATCAAAAGCCAAAAGGGGGAAGCCGCATTGATCCAAGAACAGAAGACCAATACTCGGGCCTCTTTTAAAACGATTAGCCCTAAGTTTAAAAGCCTGGCTCATTTTATTCCCGAGAAGATCGGCACGCGCATATGCCCTGATTGCGGGACTGAAGTTCCTATTTACCGCAAGGGAGAAAAAGAAATCAGCCATTGTTTGACCTGTGATAACAAAGGGCTTGAAAAAGAAATGAATGAGTTCAAGCGGCAATCCGAGGCGGAAGCTTTCTTCTGGAATAACAGTCTAATCCCGCCGGACACAAGAGATAAAACATTCGAAAATTACCCTTTAAAAACTGCTACGGAATCACAAATTGCCGCCTTTTCTAAAATCAAATGGTATGCGGAGAATTTTGGACAATGGGAGGGCTTTGATTCTCTCATGCTACAGGGGTCTTACGGAGTCGGCAAAAGCCATTTAGCCCACAGCGCTGCCATGCATATAAAATCTCTCGGTAAAAAGGTGGCATTCATCAATACGAAAATGCTGCTGCGCCGGATACGAAACGCTTACGGCGAACGATCAAAAGAAACAGAGGAAGGCATTTTGCAAAACATTGAAAAAGCGGATTTTCTCGTCATTGATGATTTGGGCGCGGAGTATGTCAAAAAGGACAAAGGCGGCGAGGAATCCTGGGGTGCTGATCTGATGCTGTCTATTGTGGAATCACGGGAACACGCGCCGACGATCATCACAACCAACTACAACAGCCAGGATTTAAAAAATAAGTATGGGCAGCACGGCGGGCGAATTGTTTCACGCTCTTTAACCGGCGCCAAAGTCATTAAAATTCAAGGACCAGATAATCGTTTGGAGGTGGCGACAAGTGGATGGTAAGGAATTAAAACCGATCATGCCTGGGGTGTGGGGGCATCTTGAAACCAACAAAACACCAGAGGAACTTAAACAAGGATTGAAGGAGCTTGAAACAAAGCTCGAAAATCTACTGGCCTATTGGTCAAATGTACGGAGGGATAAAGCATGAAACACGGAAAGCGGCCAACACGCGCGCAAAAGAAAATCATCAAAAAGAACGGTTTAAACCCTGAGAACTGGCTTATATCAAAGAATCTACAGCATGAAAAAAGATTAGTAGTTGTTCACCGTCATACCGGGACCGTGCGGGAGTGTTGGGCGTGAAAATGGCTGTCCGCACTGATCGTTTAGAAATTGCCCTGGATAACTTGAATTATGAATGGTCATATGTCCAGCTTTGTAAATTGATAGATTACTGGTATGACGGCAAATCGTTATATGACGCTGCCGATCTTCTGAGAAGAAAACCGGACGAGCTTTTGATTCTGATTGTGGACCTTGCAAAAAGAAGGATTCTGCCTCACAGGCCTTACGGTATAGCCGCGAATCCGAGAATATGGATCGGTCCCCAAAGGATGACTACTAAAAAGAACGGAGTAAGACAGCTATTCTGTGAAAGCCCTGTTTATATCCCGTTCCTTGAAAATAATTTTATTTGGTATGAGCAGGAGCTTTATAAGTTTAAAGATTTGTGGAATCGGGGTCAGTCCATTATCAAAATCGCAAAATCCTTCAAAAGAGAAATAGAAGAATTATTATTTCTCGTCATTGATCAGGGAAACAAGGGAATGATTCAGCCACGAAATGGGGGACTTTTAGGTGAGGAAGCATCTGAACAAGAAAAAAGGCGGTTCAAGATTATCGTTTGAAAAAGCATCCTTACAGCAGCTTTTAGTGATTATCAGGTTTGAACATTGTCCAAAGCGTTACAAAAATGCCGCTTTGAAAAATCTTTTAAAGAGGTGAAATCTTTATGACAGAACAAGAGCGAATGGAAAAAATCGAATGGATCAATTTGATTGAAAGATACGGGAAGGAGTCGCTTAAAAGCAAAAGTGATGAAGAAATTGAAAAGCTTTATAACCTGGCCATGCTCAGGCAGACGGATGAAATCTTTGCATAAAAAAACCAGAGCTATTAAAAGCCCCGGAAATAAAAACTCGACATTTTTATTTTAACACGGGGGTGCGGCTGGTGAACAGTCCTAAAGAAATCAAAGACAAACAAGATTTATTAAGCAAAATTCAAGACGGGAAGGTCACTGTCATTGTTTTAGATGGCCTAAATGGAAAGGCTTATGAAGCACAGGCCCCGGAACACGGCAGAACGATCATCGAAACATTTAAAGGTGAATTTTCACGGATTAATCTTGAATCATCACACAAATTCAATTAATTTGCAGGGGCTTTCCCCTGCGGAGGAGGAACGGAATGTTTAAAGCAAAGTCAATAACCTTTAATTCTGAAACTTATATGCTTGGTCAAAAATATAAGCCGCCAGGCTTCACAAGGATGGCGACTGTCACAAATATTGTAGATAATCGGAATACTTTTTCACATAACGAGGGCGGTTTTGAGGTCCGCTTTGATTCAGGGGATTTCTTACGGATTTATTCAAACGATGTTGTCATCCATTGGGAACAGACGAGCGGTGATGCGAAATGAAAGTATGGCATACTTCTTCAACGGACAGAAAGCCATGTGCTATGTGTAACCGAAAAACAGGGACTTATAAAACCTATGAGCAAGCAAACATGAATATAAAAATTCCGTTGTGCGATACCGACGAAAGGGATTGTTACCGGAAAGTGGACGTCAAAAAAATCGCAGATCAAGCGTTGCGATCTATCAAAAAATCCATTCAGGAGGTATAGGGATGAGCGGCTTTAAATATGCAGTATTCGACACAGTCTGGAACGAAATGGAGTTTTACAAAGATGAAGAAGCAGCAAAACGAGACTACGAGAGAGGTAAAAAGGCCGTTCAGAACGTAATACGGGCGAACCCGAGATAATTTATCTACTTGAGATTGTCAAAAAGGAGGAAATCAAATAATGAAAACAATTCCAGTGATAGCATTTAAAGCGAAAGGCAAAGAAAAAAGGTATTTGTGTGATGGGCCAGATTGCGGCGACTGGTCAGATGAAAACTTGGACGTTACAAACATAGAGGACGCCTTATGTTTGGTGAGAAAAGACAAAGAAAGGCCGACAGATGATGACGTAGATAGCTTTTTTCATATGCTGCAGTTTTTAGATTGGGTAGATGCTATGGACATCAAAGAACATTATGAGTCTGTTCATATCGACCTGACCGAAGCGCAATACAACGTCATGAAAGAGCGGAATAAATGGGAGGCGGCGGAATGACACTTTTGCAATCTACTTTTCTTCACACAATCAAGGCACAGCGGGACAATATGATGACCATTGAAGAGCTGGCAGAGAAGTACGAACTTCACCCGGATTACGTGAGATCAATTATAGAGCGCACTGAAGGGCTGGCGATTAAGGGCAACGTTGCCTATGTACCGAAACAGCCCTTCCTGCTGCCGATGCTTGGGGTTGTCGGGCTGTTCTTTGCAATTGTTATCCTGCCGCAGTTGATAAATTAAAATTTATAGGCGCGACGGGCGCCGCAAGGAGAATGAAGGATGAAAAAATTCGGTGGTAATAAAAAACTAGATGATGTTGTATTAAAGGCAAAAATGCAAGGATGGGTAGTCGATACAGAAAAGTTTGATAAAACGGGAAGCGATTGGATTTATTTAAGAGATATGTATGGTCAAGTCGAAAGTAATGACGGCATGCCTAGACAAATTGCTTATAACACAACAAACGGGCACTTCTTTGTATATGAACCGTTATCAGAAGAACCAGTAGCAACTCATTTATCAACAGATTTTGATAACGAATATTGGTATAACGAAATACTGAATATGGTGTATGAGCCAATCACTAATTAAAACAGCGGCCGGAGCCGGGAAGGAGATATACATGCTTAAAAAATTCACAGAAGACGGACTTCAAAATAAATCAAGAAATGCTCTTATCAAGTTACTTGATCTGATCAACTTTAGTGATTCTGATTATGCGAAGTCTCTTAGGGATACCTGGACTTTCCGCCATGCGGAAGAAGTCGTTAAACAAGAAGCAGGGGAAGTTGTTTACCACATAAGGGAAGAGCAGAGGGGGGAGACGGCGGAATGATTAACCACATGGCAGATGTAATAGAATGCCCTCACTGCAAATGGAAAATATTAAACATTCACGATTATTTAGAGGTTGGCGATGAGGCCGGAGAGTTTGAAATGAAATGCGAAAGTTGCAAAAAGCCTTTTAAAGTTGATTTTTATAGTGTGTTTTATTTTGCAACCGAAAAAATATGATTGGTCGGCGCCAGGAAGGGGGAAACGCTATGAAACAGGATTACAAGGCTGTTTTGCAGCAAGCCATTGATATTTTTGATCGAAAGTATGGGGAGAACGGCAGATTATACCTCATGTTCTGGCTGCAAGACAATTTGATGAAAACCGTCGGCGGACGGAAATAAAGAAAGGGGAATAAACGATGAAATACTATGAAATCCATGAACCATATTACGCGTTGCTTGCGGCAGAGGAGGAGAAGAAGGCGTTGGAGGTATATGTTGAAGTGGTCGCCGATGATGATGGAACATTAAAAGATAGCATCAAAGAAGTCAGTCGACAATATGCGCTTGGATGCGTTGGGGATTTAGCTTTAAAAAATAAGCCTGAACTAAGTGTCGACAAGCTTGTGAGAGACTTTAACAAAAGAGAAAATGATTGGCTAATAATTGACGGGGCTTTGGCATGATTATAGCAGTTGGGAAGAAAAATAACTGAATATGTCCTAGATGGAATACCTGCGGACACTGAACTTACAGCTTTTACGCTGTTGGTTTGGTGTCCGTTTTTTATTTGTCCCGGCTGCAGTCTAGCGAAAGGAGAAATAGACATGAAACCTACTAAAAGAAAACTCCGTGAAAAAGCGCAGGAGTACTCTGAGCGTTTTTGGCGAGAGATTATGGGGCAAAACAAGCAGATTCTTAAACGAGGCAAAGGCGGCGCTTATAAGCGAAAATAAAAGGAGGAATAAACTATGCTGTTTCAATTACCCGAAATCGATAGAGAAGCGACGAAAAAGAAAATTGAAGCCATACTGGACAATTACAGGGTGGTTCTCTTGCAAGTCCCGGATGATCTGCTGCCAAAGGTTACGGCAGGATTTAATCTCGTCCCGCCGTCAAATACAAACGCGTTTCATTCATCTACCGAGGATACGGCCATCAAAAGAATTGAAATGGAACAGGAACGACATGCCTTTCTTTTAAAAATTCAAAAGGCTGTGAATCGATTGCCGGCCAATGAACGGCAGATCATCATCATGAGGTATATGTCACAGGATCACCGTTTTGATTATGAGGTTTACAACGAAATCGGGTTAAGCCCGCGCACATACTTCCGGATAAAATCGCGCGCTTTTTACAATCTGGCTTTTGCATTGAAAGAAGAAGTGTATGTGAAGGGAAGTGCTTCATAATGAATTTTGTGCAGCCTATCCGGGATATGGACCAGATTTATTATATAAAGAAATTCCTGAGAGAACGGAGTGAAAGAAACTATCTGCTTTTCGTCACCGGTATAAACTCAGGCTTGCGTATATCCGATTTACTTCGTTTAAGAGTCCGCGACGCCAAACGAATGTACATCGATTTACGCGAGAAGAAAACCGGCAAGCAGAAACGGATCAAAATAAATAAGGCCCTAAAAAAAGCCCTGGCTGATTACATTAAAGACAAGGATGACCAGGAATTTTTGTTTAAGAGCCGTGAAGGGCTTAACAAACCAATCAGCAGAAGCACGGCATACAACATATTGAAAGAGGCGGCGGAATACGTCGGGCTTGATGGTATCGGTACCCACACCATGAGGAAAACGTTTGGTTACTGGCATTATAAAAAATTTAAAGATGTGGCTCTGCTGCAAGAGATATTCAACCATTCCAGCCCTGACGTCACGCTTCGATATATCGGGATCACTCAAGACACAATGGATCAAACAATGGACGCATTCAGCTTATAAGCTCATCTGTCTTCAAAACGGATGAGTCTTTTTCTACCTATTTTAACGAACTAACCATAACGAGAAAGTGTCCAACTCATTTTGACAAAATGGCTTAAAACTATGCAGGACAAAGGGTTCAGCGATTATGTGAATTGGACACAATATAAGATATGGTTAATTCGTGGATAATGTGGATAAATAAAAACTTTTGCATGGTATAATGTAGAAAAAAACAAAGGAGCCAATCAAATATGTCTGACTTCTTAACTGAAAAAGAAATGGATTCTATTAGAAAAATTCAGCTTTCAGGCAGCCAGTACAAGCTTTATTCAGGTTTAAAAAAGGAATTGAAACTTGCTGATCATCAGGTCATGAATTTGACATGGGGCGAATTAAAAGAGAATTTGCAGAGGAGACAAAGCAGAGGCATGACAGCAAAATGATTTTGGCACAATTTTGGCGCAACGTTGGCACTCTGTTTTTGTTTAGATCGAGTATTATGGTATTAAGCGAGTAGACAAGTTTATTTTTTGTGATTTATTGCATAAAATAAAATACATCGAGAATTACCCCTTTTTTCAAGAGGTATCCTGAAGGATGCTTCTTGTTTTTTTGAATGAATTCGAATAGACAAGCTGCAAATATGGATCGAAATCATAATAATAAATATATTTACTTCTCTCCTTTCAGTTTAAGTATCCTTAAAAAAATTTTGAGGATACTTTTTTTGGTTTTAGGCTGTGGATAGTACGTGATCGGACAAATATGGGTGATTGTAATGGTACATGTATACACTGTTTATCATAGTTTGATAATGAATATGATAAATGAATGAAAGGGGAGCTTAGTCATGTTTCATTGCAAACCAAATGTGATGTCGCCAATTGTACACCCGACTAATTGTTGTCAAACTCATACTTTTTCAAAAACAATTGTGCCGCATATTCATCCGCAGCATATAACAAATGTGCATCATAAGCATTTCCAGCATGTGCATCAATATCCACACACTTATTCTAGTTACGATCCTGTTACACACTCTCATACTCATTGTGGTAAACCATGTTGTAACTAGTGGGATTAAACAATGTCTGTATAGTTTACAGTGCATCATATATAGCACCCAAATGAAGGGTGCTTTTTTATGTTCTCTGTAAACCGGGTCCAGTAAATCTCAGAATAAACGATTGGCGGCTAATGAGAGCCTCTGAGTGTGGGTCCGGTTTAGAAAGAATATATTTTTAATTGTTCGACAAAATTCGTAATGTGTTCTATCATTTTCCTTGATAATAACGTGTTGCAAAAAAGAAGGGAGGTTTATTGGTGTTTTGTTTGAATCTATTCTAGGTGAGGTAAAAAACTTCATTCTTAGTGAATCTAAAAACTTTGCTTTGGTTTTACTTTCACTTTGTACGGTGTTATATGCAAGAAAAACATATCTTGCTACTAACACACCAAGAATTGTAGTGAAAAAAATAAAACATATCTGGTCAAGAGGTAAAGACCCAATTTTTGAATGCAATATTAAGAATTACGGAAAAGGTATAGCTGTGAAGACTTTTTTGGTTCTTGAATTTAAAGAAGGTTTGTTTAAAACAACTAGTTTTTTATCAAAACCTGAGGTTACAATTGCAACTGATGAAGAGAGAGTAATACGTATTATCTTTAATACAGCGAAGGTAAATTTGAGAGAATTATCTGGTTTTATAATTTCACAAGATTTTTCTGGTGGATATTACTATGTAAAGCTGAAATCGAATAAAAAAATTAACAATCAACATCTCATAGAATTTGATAAACCTGTTCGACCTATTAACCCTTTTTTAAATCCTTTTAAATTTATTAAAATGAAATATTCGATTAGACGAGCTGTTAAACAAGGAAATACTTATATAGATTCGAAAGGAAAAAAACATCGTCAATTGCTTGAAGCATTAAATGATGAAAAAATTTTAGAGCAATTAGAACAATTGGAAAAGAAAAGCCAAAATACATGAAATGTTAAAAATAAACTATTTAAAAGTCCCCCGTAATTATCAGTGGGACTTTTTTATTTTCAGGAGATGAATCAGATGGAATCAAAATGCGAGCATTGCGGCGAGGTTCACGGGGTTTTATTGCGGGAGGAGAAAAGGGAGAATGGCGTTGAAATTGGGTATGTTCAATGCCCCGCCTGCCAGCATAGGGCCGTGTTTTCTGTGACTACCCCACAAATTAGAGTCCTACAAAAGCGTATTAGAGGTGTAAAGAACCAATATGCGAAAGCCAAGAGGCTAAAGAAATCCGAGCGCCTTTTGACAGAGTATTTCAATTTAAAAGAGCGTATAGGTCTACTTATGCAGCCTTTAGTAGAGCAAGCAAATGAAGAGCTGAACCAATAAGTGTTTGGCACTGAAGGAGGATTATAATGCCGCCTAAGCCATTAAGGGAGTGTAAGGCCCACGGGTGTAAGGCTCTTACCCGAGAGGGCTACTGCCCTGACCATAAGCACGTCAAGCAGGAGGAAACGAAACATTACAACAAACATTCAAGAAACAAAACAATAACAAGTTTTTATAAATCAACTGAATGGAAACGAACAAGAGAACTTGTTTTGCTTCGAGACAATCGTCTTTGCCAGCGATGCTTGAGAGAACATCGATTCACGCCGGCCGACATGGTCCATCATATTGTGGAAGTAAAACAGGACTGGTCCAAGCGTTTAGACCTTTCTAATCTCGAAAGTCTTTGCAATGCTTGCCATAACAAGGTTCACGGCAACCGGAGTGAGCCGATCAAGTAGGGATACCCCCCTATGAAAATCTTTGGAAAGCAACCGCCGCGGGAACGGCGCCCCCTCTTCTGCAAACAAACACCGCTTTTCAAAGTTCCCGAAAACAAAAAGAACCCTCCCGGCAAATTCGCCGAGAGGGCTTGATATGACTGGTTTTGTTGTTGCTTTCATCATAGCATGAGACTGAGAAAAAACAAGCACAAAATTGCAATTCTTTTAAAGAAATGAGGTGAGAAAACATGCCGAGACCTGCAAAATCCGCAGCCCTTCAATTAATACAGGGCAATCCAAATAAAAAGAATACGAAAGAGCTTGCAGCCAGGGCCAAACATGAAAAAAAGTTGAAAATGCGCTCTGAAAATATCAAACCGCCTACCTGGCTGGATAAGGTGGCTAAAAAAGAATTTAAGCGGATTGCTGCTTTATTATCTGAGGTGGAAATTATGACGGAGGCGGATATCAGCATGTTAGCCGCCTATTGTAACGCCTATTCTCAGTACATCTCTATTACCAAAATTATTGAAGAAGACGGCATCATGATTCATACAGAGGGTCAAGGTGAAAACGGGGAGCCGGTCAAGTTGATTGGAGAAGAACATCCCCTCCTGAAACGGCAGAAAAACTTCTATGATCAAATGAAATCGGCTGCTAATGATTTCGGACTCACACCGTCTGCACGTGCCAAGCTCGCGATTACCAAGACCCAAGAAGAACGCGAAAAAACAGCAGCGGAAAAGGAGTTCAATAATGTATGAATACAATTAAACAGTTTATGATTGACTACTCGCGCGATGTGGTATCGGGCGAGATTGTTGCGTGTCAAAAGCATATTTGGGCTTGTGAGCGATTCTTAAAAGACATCAAAAGGGAAGGGACAAGAGAATTTCCCTACGTATTCGATGACGAGAAGGCTCGACGTTTTCTCTTTTGGATGACTCAATTTAAACATACCAAGGGGCCGTTACAAGGACAAAATATTGTACCTGAACCAATACAGATTTTTATTTTCGGTAATGTTTACGGATGGGTTCACAAAGATACGGGATTCCGCCGTTTCAGGAAAGTGTATTGGCAGGTTGGCCGTAAAAATGCAAAAACTCAGAGTTTGGCCTGTGTCGCTTCATATGAGGCTATGGCAAGCGGTGAAAACATGTCAGAGGTATACATTGGAGCCACAAAAACTGAACAGGCTCAAATATGTTGGAAGG
Organism: Bacillus sp. J41TS8; assembly: GCF_018333035.1. Lineage (NCBI taxonomy): Bacteria > Bacillati > Bacillota > Bacilli > Caryophanales > Bacillaceae > Bacillus > Bacillus sp. J41TS8. The sequence goes on along the minus strand of NZ_BORF01000011.1, from coordinate 157,893 downwards.
AGATAAAAGCCCAGATAGAAGGGTGCGAACTTTTAAACAAACCGGAGCAAAAATACAGGATTGCATACAGTACCATTGAGCACCCAAAAACAAATTCAATTATCAAAGCTTTATCTAAGGATGCTGGTAAAACAGGGGACGGTTTCAACCCTCAATGTGGCATTATTGACGAATATCACGCGCATAAAACATCCGAAATTTATGACGTCCTTGCTTCTGGAATGGGAGCAAGAAACCAGCCATTGATGATTATTATCACGACTGCTGGCTTTGAGTTAAACAATCCAGCTTACCGGGTGGAATATGATTACGTCTCTCGGATTTTAGACCCAAACAAAGTAGAAACCAATGAACAGTATTTTGTGATGATCAATGAACTGGATAAGGGCGATGACATCAAGGATGAGCGTAACTGGATAAAAGCAAACCCTATTGTGGCTGCTAATGAACACGGGTTAGAGTATTTGCGCGGCGAGCTTGAAGTAGCTCTCGCGGTTCCTGAAAAAATGCGTAATTTCCTCACTAAAAATATGAATATCTGGGTCAATATGCGCGAAAACGGCTATATGGATATGCAGGCCTGGAAAGATTGCGGATCTGATCAATTCCCTAATCTAACCGGCCGCGAGTGTTATGTTGGGATTGACTTATCAAAACGAATTGACCTGACAGCTGTATCCTTTATTTTTCCGTTGGATAACGGGAGCTTTGCTGTAGAGAGTCACGGTTTTATGCCAGAAGATACATTTTATGAGCGCATGAAGACAGATAATGTACCTTATGATTTGTGGAGGAAAAAGAATTGGTTAACCGTCACCGATGGCGCTGTTGTCGATTATGACTATATCAGAACCTACATTAAAAAAATGGAGAAAGAGAAAGGGTGGCGAATCAAAGAAATTGGTTACGATCCGTATAATGCTACTCAATTTGCCCAACAGATGGAGGCGGACGGATATGTCATGATTGAAATTCGGCAGGGTGTTGCCACATTATCTGAACCAACGAAAGACTTCCGTGAAAAAGTAAAAGCGAAAAAGATCATTCACAATAAAAATGATCTGCTGACATGGGCCATGGGGAATGCCGTTACAAAAGTAGATGCCCAAGAAAACATAATGCTGGACAAGTCAAAGTCAACACAACGGATTGACCCGGCGGCTGCGCTTATCAATGCACACGTGCGGGCATCTCAAATTGATACGGCCGTTGACTTAAACGCTTATATACAATCCGGATCGTTCAGCCTGTAGGGGGTGGGAATGCTGAAGTTTTTAAGATTCTTGCAGTTGATTTTAGAGGATATCTTGCTCATCGCAGGCATGGTATTCATTTCAATAGCCATATATCGGATGAACGTAAACGCGGGTTTAATTGCAACCGGTGTTTTTTTATTTTCTCTTGCCAGCTTGGCAGGATTTGTTCGTCAAAAAAATAAGGATGAGGGAGGGAAATAGATGCTATTAAGCAGTTTAAAGAGCGGAATAAAAAATGAAATTGCTGAAGAGGATAGCGGATCCCTTCTCCATCCGGCCAATTGGTTTAGAAATATTTTTGCTGGGACAGAGAGTTCATCTGGTGAAAGAGTATCAACAAAAACGGCCGTTTTGCATCCGGATGTATATGCTTGCGTGATTGTTTTGGCTGATGATATTGCGAAACTACCGATTAAACTTTTTCAGAATCAAAACGGAAACATACAACAGATTCAAAATGAAGTAAGCGACATTATTCTGAACAAAGTCAATGACTACATGACAAGCTTTGTGTGGAAACGGTTGTTGGTTACGAGACTTTGCACATGGGGAAACAGCTATAATCTTTTGCTTTTTGATAAAGACGGGAATGTGGCTGGGATCAGACCATTAGATCCTGAAGCGACAAATACGAATATTGATCCAAATAACGGCCGGGTATGGTATTCAACCACACTTGACGGCAAGTACCGTGAATTTTTTTACGAAGAGGTACTGCATTTTAAAAACCTGTCTCTTGACGGATTTGTAGGTCAAACCCCGATTTCAGTTATTCGGGACAATATAGGGTCAAATAGAGCTGCCACAAAGTTTAACGCGAAATTTTACAAGAATGGCGGCGCACCGTTTGGCGTTGTAAAAGCGCCGACCCTTTTAGACCGAAAAAGTAAACAAATTCTTAGGGAAGATTGGGAGCGGGTGAATGCGGGGCAGTCTATTGCAGTTTTAGACGCCGGACTTGATTATTCACAAGTAACAATGCCCATGAAAGATGCACAGTTTATTGAGTCAATGAAATGGAACCGCCAACAGATTGCATCGATTTACAAGGTGCCACCTCATAAAATAGGGGAACTTGATCGGGCGACATTTTCAAATATAGAGCAACAATCCTTAGATTATGTCAAAACCACTTTACAGCCAATCGTCACAAATATTGAACAAGAGTTAAACGATAAGGTTTTGACAGAGAAGCAGCGGGGAGCTGGCTATTACTTTAAATTTAACCTGGAATCAGAGCTGCGTGGGGATAGTAAATCACGTGCTGAATTTTATAAAACGATGCAAAGCGTAGGCGCCTTTAGCGTCAATACTATTCTTCAAAAAGAGGACATGACAGGTATCGGGGAGATCGGCGATGAGCATTATGGAAACTTAAACCTTGTTCCCCTTTCAATTATGAAAGAGTATCAACTTAGCAAGGTCAAACGGTCTTCAAATCGCCTGAAAGGGGGTGATGGCAACGGAACAGAAGAAGAAAAACAAGTATTGGAACATGAAGGTTCTGGATGATTCGTCCGCTGAAATCACGCTTTACGGTTCGATAACTGGCGAAGGCTGGTTCAGTGAAAGTTCATCTAAAGCCTTTCAGTCTGAATTGAAAAGTTTAGGTGATGTGAGCTTTATTGATTTGTACATCAATTCGCCTGGTGGGGATGTTTTTGAGGGGCAGGCTATTCATTCGATGCTTCAGCGTCACAAGGCAAAAATCAATGTCTATGTGGATGCACTGGCTGGAAGTATTGCTTCTGTCATTGCAATGGCCGGCGATAAAATTACCATGCCAAGTAACGCCATGATGATGATTCACAACCCATACATGGGGATGGTCGGGAATGCCGCGGAATTCCGGAAGGCTGCCGATGATCTGGACAAAATTACTGAAAGTATCGTTTCCACATATCTTGCGAAAGCAGGAGACAAACTGGACGACGGGACTTTACGCCAGCTTCTGGATGAGGAAACCTGGCTCACCGCCGATGAAGCTTTAAATTATGGCTTGATCGATATGGTTTCAGAATCAAAGGATGTAGCAGCCTGCATTGATCATCAGGTACTGGCACATTTTAAACATGTTCCAGGCAAAATTGTTGCTCAATCCGCTGCTGGAAGTCCGGCTGAAGAAACTAAACCGGATGAATTATTAAAACAAAAGATCAATATGAAACTTGAACTCTTAAATCTTTAAGGGTTCTTTTTTTATGCCATTTTTAAGGAGGACAAGCATTTGAAACAGAAAAAGTTATTGAGACTTGATATTCAATTTTTTGCCGGGGGCGGGATGTCCAAAAAAGAACGAGAATTGCGCCAGACCTTGGCGGAAAAACGTACAAAAATTGAAGCGCTGACCGATGAAGGGAAAATGGACGAAGCCAAAAAACTGCTTGCTGAGGCTCAACAAATTAAAGATCAAATTCAAACATATGAGGATTTACGAAACATGCAGGTTTCATATGCACAAGAAGAGCCGCAGCATGATCCAGAGACAAAGACACCGCAACAGGCAACGGATGATATCGCTGAAACAGAAGTGAAGAATCATGTTCAACTTTTTGCTCACGCTCTTAGAACAGGCAAAGTACCGCAGCCTCTTGCCGCGATGAAAGAAGGTGTGGATGAGGATGGTGGGCTTATTGTACCGCAGGATATCTCCACGAAAATTAATGAAAAACGTCGCCAATTTGATACCCTGGCAAATCTCGTCGATGTCATTCCGGTATCAACAAACAAAGGTTCACGGGTTCTTGAAAAATTATCAGATATCACCCCGTTGGCAAATCTTGAGGAATTAGAAAATATTGAAGAGTTAGAGAACCCTAAATTTGAAAACATTAAATATAACATCAAAGACTATGCCGGGATTTTGGTTCTTTCAAACGATTTGCTTGCAGATACAAAGGAAGCGCTCTTGCAGTATCTAACGACTTGGTTGGCGAAAAAATCAGCCGTAACCCGCAATACGTTGATTCTTAATCAATTAGGAACCCTTGCAAAAACAACGGTTTCAAAACAGGACGACATTAAAGACATTCTTAATGTCAAACTCGATCCAGCTATTAATGCGACAACTAAAGTTGTCACAAACCAATCCGGCTTTAATATGTTGGATAAACTGAAAGACGCGTTCGGCCGCTACCTACTTCAGCCGAATCATACAGACCCGACGAAAAAGTTGTTGTTTGGAAAGCCGGTTTCTGTGATTTCTGATAAATATTTGCCGAGCAGCGGCACAAAAACTCCAAAACATCCGTTGATCATCGGAGACCTTAAAGAAGCCGTTAAACTGTTTGACCGCCAGCAGTATTCCATTTTAACGACAAATGTCGGTGGTAAAGCATTCTACCGTAACTCTACAGATGTGCGAATCATTGAACGTGAGGACGTTGTACTTTGGGACACGGATGCGGTGGTTTACGCGGAATTTACATCTATTAAAGACGCTGTTCCCGACAATGAAACTCCAAGTACTGGCGACACAGAAGATAAATCAGTTGACGTAGGAAAATAAAAAATAGTAAAGGATGATGAAAAATGACAAAACAATATCTGAACGAAGATGACGGAATATTTACTTCCTCAAGAGACAATGGACAAGGTGAACCTATTACAGATGTTTTTCTTGCAGGCATGGCTGGAGGCCTCATTCCTCCCCGGGTTATTTCAGAAACCTACCTTGAAAATACAACTGTAAAAGCTGGAGAATCGGTTTATTTGAATTTAGACGCCAAAGGGAGCGGCCTAGGGATCGGCATTTATACTAATGAAAAGGGCAACCTTACAGTCAAGCTCACTTATATTATTCCTGGAACAAGCAATTTCACAATTAAAGAATATGAAGACGTTTTGACACTTGAAAACAATGATCGGGGTCTTAAAAAGGTAGATGTTCTCTCTTCATCACCGCGTATCATGCTCACAAACAGCGGAGATGCTGATGTGAGCATTAAGAGCCTCGTTATCACGCATTTTTCATAAGATGGTGCTGTCAAATGACTGAAACCGAACAAAAAGAGCTTGAAGAAGCAAAAAAATTCCTCCGGATCGATGGCGATCTGGAGGATGATTTAATTCTTAGCTTTATTGCATCTGCAAAAGAATACATTACGACCGCAACTGGCCTGAAATTCCCTAATAATTCAGCTCGCGCGGACCTGTGTGTAAAGGCTTTTGTAACTCACTGGTATGAAAACCGTGAAATAGCTGGCACAACTTCAAACCTTGATGGAGTTTTGACAACGTTGATCAATCAATTAAAATACACAGTTCCGGAGACTGATGCCGATGCTGAATGACATGCGATATCGAATCAAGTTTCAAAAGAAAAAAGAAGGCGGCCGTCTCCCTGTGGAAGGTGAATATGAAACTATCGTTGAATGCTGGGCAAAAGCTGAAGGATTAAAAGGACGGGAATACTATGCAGCGGCGGCTGTACAAAAAGAACATACAGTAAAATTTACGATCCGACACCGAGAGGATATCGACAAACATATGCGGATTCTGTTTCAGAACCAATCATATGAGATCGAATCAATTCTTCCGAACTATTCCCGAAGAAATTTCACCACAATCAGGGCAAAGGCGGTGGAATAATGAAAATCGAAATGGAAATGCAGGGCTTTAAAGAATTAGATTCATATTTATCTTCACTTGCAAGAAAGGACGAAAAAATAAATAAAGCCACTGTGAAAGCCGGCGGCGCGATTCTTGCGAAGGAAATTAACAAGAATGCTCCCCGTTCCAATATTGGGGGGAGCCATCCTCACATTGATGAAGATATCATAGTCGGTAATCGTACGAGAAAGGACCCCGATGGTGAGATATATGCAGTGGTCGGCCCCACAAAAGATACAAAATACCGTGTCCACTTACCGGAGTTCGGTACGATCCATCAACCGGCTAACCCGTTTATTCAGCAGAGTATGAAAAGTGCAAATGATCGAATGCTTGAAGCGATGGTAGCCGTTATCAGGAAAGGGTACAAGCTATGAATGTGGCAGAGAGAGCATTACAACTAAAAAACAGAGTATTTGAAGCGCTGGAAACTGATCCGGCGCTTTTATTATTGGCTGATCCTGCAAACATTTTTGAACTTGCGGTACCGATTGGTATCAAAAGCAAACCGCCTTATATTGTCGTACAGGAATTGGACTACAGAACAACCAAATGGGCTGATGGAAAGCCGATCAAGGACAGTGCTGTATATCAAATCGATGTATACAACGCTTCTTCCTGCGATCAGATTTTGGCTGCAGTAGTTGGGGTCATGAATCGATTAGATTTTCAAACAGGAATTTTAATCAATGACTTTTTAAAAGATGAGGGCCTTATCCGGAAAGGCTACCGGTTTGAGTCCAATATTTTACTATAATTGGAGGTTTTAGAATGCCTGAATTTAGTTCCGTTACCGGGTTGGAAGGCGTTAGATTTGCGCCTTTAAAAAAGGTGAATGGTCTTTATGTAGCTTCAAAAATTATTGAATATCCCTATGCAATCAACGCGAAGGTTAATACGGAAACATCAACCGAAAAACAATATGCAGACAACAAATTAGTTGATATGGCCGTCACAACAGGTTCCACAAAGTTGGAGCTTGAAATGCGAGATTTACCTATGGAAATCTTGGCCGAACTGTTAGGAATTGAGGAAACAGACGGCCTCTATTTATTTAAGAAAAATATAATTCCGCCGTGGGTTGCTATGTCCTTCTTTGGGCCAAAGGCAAACGGTAAGAATCGTCATGTGGGACTTGTAAAAGGGCGTTTTTCTTTGCCGGATGATGAATGGAAAACAAAAGAAGAAAAGACAGATTTTCAGACGGTCAAACTTTCTGCTGAATTTATGGAGCGCGAACAAGACAACGCCTATAAAGTATTGGCTGATGAGGACGCACCGAATTTCAATTTGGACAAGTTTTATGAAAAAGTGTTTGGCAATGCTTATAAAAATCCGGACTCAGGCTCTGATAATAAATCCAGCGTAGACATTGGAAAGACGGTATAAAGGGAAGCTCCGTGCTTCCTTTTTAAATCTAGAAAAATAAAGGAGGAGTCAACATGGCTCAAAAACATATATCGGTAAAATTGTGGTTTGAAAAAGAAGAAAAATATAAAACGTTTATTGCACCTCGTACAAATACAAAAACTTTGTATGAAGCTCTGGAGCTAGATGAGGCAGCCGCTAAAAATACCAACAGTATTAAGGCAGTGCTTAAAAGCCTTGAAGATCGTATGAAATTCATTGTGCGTGTATTCCATAATCAATTTACTTTAGAGGAATTTCAAGAAGGCCTACAGTCCTTTGAAGTTTCAGACGAAGTAAGGCGAATCATGGGCGAAATTATGGGTTATGAGGAAGTTAAGGAGGAAGAAGATTTTTTGTCGGCAGCGGAAGCGGAAGCCTTTCAGCAGAAAAAGGAATAGAACAGCTCAATGATATATATGCGGCCCTTTTAAAACAGGGATGGACCATGACAGAAATTGACGAGATGGATATTTACCATTACTTAGAAGTTTTGGCTCATGAAAATAAACCAAAAGTTGTTCCAATTGATCAAGTGTTTTTCTAAGACTGGCTTTATCGCCGGTCTTTTTTCGTTGAGTTTATGCCAGGGAAGCGGGGTGGATACATATGGCGCAACCTATCGGAAATATGATTGTTAAAGTAGGCCTTGATGATACCGGCTTTAATCGTGGAATCGAAGGTTTAAAGCGGCAAATGCGTTTAGCGAATTCGGAAATGAAAGCATCCGGTGCAGTTTATAAAGCTGCGGGAAATCAGTCAAAGTTTCTTCAATCGCAAGTAGAAGGACTCAATAACAAATACCGCATACAAGGCCGTTTAGTAGATGAGCATCGAACAAAATACAATAAGTTAGTCAGAGAAAAAGGGCTGGACAACCGAGAAACGCAGATACAAGGTCGCCGGCTGAATGATGCCATTGCCGTTCATCAAAGCCTTGGAAATGAACTGCAACGAGTAACAAAACTATTTGAAAATACCACAAACAGCACCCGGCGAGCAGCGGGTGTTTTTTCTGTGTTTAAGCGCAATTCAGGAGAAGTATCTAAAGAGCTAAACGCGGTGTATCAATCAGCCACAACCGCCGGAAAGGCTCTTTCTGCAATCGGTGCAGCGGGATCGTTTGGGATTGGAATGACTGTTAAAGCTGCCGCTGATTTTGAGAAAGCGATGAGCCGTGTCGGTGCTTTGGCAAATGCGACAAATGATCAAATGGGTGAGCTTACAAAAACAGCCCGTCATTTGGGTGCAACAACTCAATATACAGATGGGCAAGTAGCAGAAGGTATGCAGTACCTTGCGATGGCCGGATATAAAACAAATCAAATTATCGGGGCTATGCCTGGCCTTCTCGCGACTGCCGCAGCTGGTCAAACAGACCTTGGAGTTACGGCCGATATCGTTTCTGACATTTTGACTGAATTTCATATCAAGGCTGAAGATACAAACCGTGTTGCGGATGCAATGACATATACTTTTACGAATTCAAACGCCACCCTGCAAGAAATCGGGCAAACAATGAAATATGCAGCGCCGGCCGCAAAAACAGCGGGAGTCAGTATGGAGGAATTGGCGGCGGCAACCGGTATCATGGCAAACAGCGGGATTAAAGCCGATATGGCAGGAACGGCTTTAAGGTCTACCTTGACGCGACTCTCTGCACCACCAAAACCAGCTGCATCAGCGATTGAAGAGTTGGGTCTAAAAGTTACAGATTCAACCGGTAGAATGCGTCCGCTTGCTGATATTATCGGACAAATCAATGAGAAAACAAAAGATTATACCGAAACTGAGCAAATTCGTATTGCCAAACAGCTGGCGGGGCAACATGCGCTTTCCGGGTTTATTACCTTAATGCACGCCGGGAAAGATAAGCTTCAAGAATTCACAAAAGAAGTTGAAGGAAGCGGCGGTACAGCTGAAAGAGTAGCCAAAAAGCAAATGGACAACCTGGCTGGATCTATTGAGTATCTAAAATCTGCTACAAACAATGCTGTTATCACTTTTGGAAATCAGTTCTTGCCTGTTATCCGGGCTACAGCTGACGGACTAACAAAGCTTGTAACCTGGTTTGATTCATTGCCCCCTTCTGTGGCGAGTACCATTGCGATTACTGGCGGTGCAGTCACTGTATTTTCCCTCTTAGGCGGCGCGTTCTTACTGTTGTTGGGCTCTTTGCCAAAAGTAGCAGCAGGCTGGAATATGCTTCGGACCGCGGGCGGCTATTTAACGCGGAATGTAAATCAAGCATCGGTCAGTCTTGGCGTTTATTCTACGGAAGCCATTGCAGCGGGCGCAGCTTCCAGGACAGCGGCTGCAGGAATGACAACAACATCTGCGGCAGCGGCAGCAGCATCCACACGAATGGGGCGTTTTCATCAGTCAGCCAATCTGGCAACAACCAGAGTCGGGAGGCTTGAACAATCATCCAGCAGAAGTGCTAAAGCCATGCGAGGTCTAGGCGGTGCTTCACGTGTTGCCGGCGTTGGTCTTGGATTGTTTGGTGGGCCAGTTGGTTCAATTGCCGGGCTAATTCTTTCATTTGCTCCTGAGCTCTTAAAATTCGGTGGGAATATTTTAAAGGTTGGAGCCAATGCAATTAAAGGCGCTGGCGGCTTTATGAAATTAGCAAAAAGCGGTTTTGGTCTATTCAACATTCTCAAAAAAGGAGCAGGAGTCGTCGGCCTTTTACGTGGCGGATTGAGCTTGTTAGGTGGTCCTGTTGGTCTTGCCGTGACAGGAGTGACACTTTTAACGGAAGCCGGTACAAAGTATTATGACAATCTGAAGAAAAGGGTTCTTCCATCGACTATTGACTTTGGTGAGGGCGTATCGAAGTCAACGGCAAAAGCTGTGAATGCTTATGAAGATATGAATATCAAAGTTACGGCAAAGCTCAATACCCTTCGAGCGACAAATACAAAGATCACCAAGGATATTGCTAATGATGTGACAAAACAGTTCACTGAAATGGGAGACTCGTTGAAAAAGGGATTTCAAACAAGTGCCGATTCAGCCACCAAAGTGTTACAGGATTTTTATGCTTCAAATGATAAAACCTCAGATAAAGAAGCAGCTAAAATCCTCAATAAAATCAAAAGTGGAAATGATAAGAAACAGAAGGAAATACAAGGTTATGTGGATCGGGTAAATGAAATTTACAGAACCGCGGCTGAAGAAAATCGAAAAACAACAGCGAAGGAAAACAGAGAAATAGCAGAGATACAGGGGAAAATGTTGGCTCAAATGGAGACGGCTCTTACTCGAAGCAAGGACGAACAAATTAAAATTTCAAGGAAGCTGAAGGAAGAATCCTCTAACTTATCTGCTAAACAGGCTGCTGCTGTTGTGAAAAATAGTAATAAAGCAAAAGAAAAAACAATAAAAGCAGCCGAAAAGCAACGCGATTCCGTTATTGCTGCTGCTGATGATCAGTATTATGTAAAAGGCACAATTTCAAAGGAAGAGCACGATGACACTGTTGGAAAAGCAAAAAGCCAAGCCAAAAAAACAATCAAACAAGCAGAAAAGACGCATCAAGGTGTAGTCAAGGAGGCAAAGCTTCAAGCTTATGGACATCTTGATCAAGTTGATTTTGAGACAGGCGAAGTCCTTGGAAAATGGGATATTTTTGTTCTCGATTTAGCTGGTGTTGTTAATAAGATTACCGGTGGAATTAACACGGTTCTTGAATTTATGCATATCCCAACCATTCCAGAGTGGAAGCCTAAAGGTTACAATGGCCGGTCTGAAAAAATGCAAATGGCGCCAGGAGCTGCATATGCGAAAGGTACAGACTTTCACCCTGGAGGAAAAGCGCTTGTTGGTGAAGAAGGATGGGAACTGGCCCATACACCAGGCATCGGAACGTATGTTGTCGGGATGGGCGGCCCGCAAGTTTGGGATCTGCCGCGTGGCACATCTGTGCTCCCCCATGATCAATCAAAAGAGTTAGCGGCTTCAGGTCTTCCTGGATATGCCGGCGGTGTCGGAGACTTTTTTAAAAAAGCCGCTGAAGGCTCTAAGAAAATGGTCAACGGAGCTATTTCGTTCGGAAAAGGTGTCGTTGATAAAGTCGGGGATGTTAGTTCAAGCGCTATGGATTTGATAATCAACGGCCCAGGAAAATTAATTAAAAAACTGTTTAGTGGGCTGATCCCGTATAAATCGGGAAAAGGCATTGATTCGTTTGGTACCGGCATACTCAAGACTTTAAAAAATGGTGCAGCTCAATTTTTGAAAGGAGTCATGCCAGAGCCGTCCACATTTAAAGGGACTGGCGGAACGAAAGCCGTAAACCAATGGGTTACAGAGGCTGTTGGTATAGCGGGGGTGCCTCTTTCATGGATTCCAGGGCTTGTGACCATCGCCATGAAGGAAAGCGGCGGAAATCCAAATGCTATCAACTTATGGGATTCCAATGCGAAAGCAGGCCATCCCTCACAGGGGTTAATGCAGACGATCCCGGGTACTTTTAACGCCAACAAGTTTCCTGGACATAATAACATTTTGAATCCAATAGATAATACGTTGGCTGCAATTAACTATATCAAGCGCAGATATGGCGACATTAGCAATCATCCAGGTTTAAAATCAATGGCCCGGGGTGGCGGCTATGTTGGTTATGCAAAAGGCGGTATCTCACCTGGTCAAGGCGGTTCAAAATGGGCCATTTTAAATGAACGAGGGTATGATGAAACAACGATCACGGAAGACCCTTCATACAGGGAGCGTAATATTGGACTATGGGCTCGTATCGGTAGCAAGCTTGGCGTACTTCCGGATTTGCAGGATGGGATGATTTCAAAAGCACTTCTCCTGCTTCAAAAAGTTTCGGCAAAGCCTGAACAGGAGCTGCCACCCCCTAATGATCTTTCTGTAGACATCAGCCGTGTTGTAAAGAATCAAGAAAAACAAATCAGTATGATGGCAAAGCAGATTGATTTTCTAAATAAAAATGTGCAGCTCTTGCAGCAGCTTTTACTAAAAGACAGCAACACATATCTTGATGGCAGGAAAATTGACCAATCAGCCGGTGATCGGTTTAATCGAACTTCATTCATAAACGGGGTGAGATAGTGAAATTATTCCTAGATTACGATAATGGACTTGGGGAGCAGAGTTTAAAAAGCCTGCTTCCTTTTTTTGAACCTTTAAGCTTCACACCTGAAGCACCTGGGATTGATCGTGAAACGGTTAGCATACCCAGAATAAACGGAGTTATCCTTCCGCAGCATCCTCGGGATGTCACATATACAGAACGAAAAATAACCGTTGAATTTTATTTGAATTCAGTCATCGCTGAAAACTTTTATCAATTTAGGCGGGAACTTTACGCGCTTTTAGTCAAGCCGTTTCCCTATTATATCTCGACCGATTTATTGCCGAATCTCCGTTTTCGTGTAACTTGTGATGGGAAATTTAGTATTCCAAAAGAAAAGGAGAAAAACTTTGTAACGTTCACAGTTGAATTTAACAACATCACTGGACTGGCAGAATCCAAATTCACTTCTTTGACAAAGCAGAATTTTGATGGAGAACATTGGAGTCCGGGAATGAATATTCACATGCGTGACGATCTGGAATACAGGTTCAAAAATCGAAAGAGGTTTCAGGTTTATAACACCGGTGATGCCTATATCAATCCTCTGGAACATGCCTATAATGTGACCTTATGGGCGGCCGGAAAAAATGTGACGATCATCAACCATACAAATGGTGAGAAACTGAAAATTGAACAGGAATTAAAAAAATCACAGCGCGTTTCTTTTATCAAGCAATACACGGTGATCAATAAAACACCTATCAAAACATCCGGCAGGCTCCCGGGACTCGATATAGGAATGAATGATTTTGAAATCCAGAATACCAATGATTTTGAAATCATATTCGATACCCGTTTCTACTACGCGTAAGGAGCATGCAATATGGCAAATACAGATTTTATAAAGGAAATTGCACCGGACGCCCAAAGGGTCTATAAAAAGTATGATATTCTCGCGTCTCTCATTATTGCTCAAGCCTGTTTAGAGAGCGGATGGGGTACAAGTGAGCTGGCGCAGAAAGGAAAAAACTTATTCGGCATCAAGGGGACTTATAACGGTCAATATGTTCTTATGTGGACGACTGAATATGATAAGAACGAGAATCCAACTCGTGTACAAGCCAAGTTTCGGAAATATCCATCTTGGACTGAATCAATTCAAGACCTAGCTAATTTGTATGTGAACGGAACGAGCTGGAACCCGAATCAGTATAAAGCTGTGGTCGGGGAAAAAGACTACAAAAAAGCAACAGCAGCACTTATTAAAGCTGGTTATGCTTCCGATCCCAACTATGCAACAAAGTTGAATAACCTCATCCAAACCTACAATCTAACACAATATGACACTGTGGATGGGGTGCCAGATGGACCTGACGAGCCTACAAACCCGAATCCTACCCCGGGGTATCCAAGCAAGGAATATGACGGGAAAGATATAACACTCAATCAGAATCTGCCGACAGATGTTGATTTTCCACAGTTGCATGTCTCAACGAAAGACGGAAAGAGCGTTGTGGAAATAACGGGCGTTTCCGTCGATCTGATGGACGATACGACTGGCAAAAAGAGTTTTACCTTTACGATCACAAAAACGCAGGAAAACGGTACAGAATTTGATTTATTGGTGGATGACAATATTCTTTATTTGGACGAGAAAAAATTCAATCACCAAAAATATTACATTACGGGTGTCCAACTTCATCAAGAGAAAAATGTCATAAGGAAAACCGTTACAGCAAGCCACATATTCACTGTGCTGCTTATTAACAACAGGATTCATGAAACTGTATCAAAGAAATTAAGATTGAGAGATGCGCTTGATTTTGCTCTGAAGAATACAGACTTCAAATATATTTTTAAGACGCCGGAGAGTGAATTTGAATCAGCAGATCAAGAAAATTTCGGTGATAAAAACTCGACAGAGCTAATGGATGAAATCATTGAGGATTATGGGATTGAAATAGACGTGGATAATTACAAAATTTATATCTACAAAAAGATGGGGAAACGGATTAATTTCACCCTAGATTCGCGCTATAATATGCCCGGCATTTCAATTACAACAAACTCGCAAAACAGTACAACACGTGCCTGGGGATACGGGGCCTTAAAAAAGGGGAGCAGTACTGATGACAAAAACCCTCAGTACGAGTTTGAGCCTATTTTATACATTCATCCAGACGAAAAGAAATTCTTGATTGAAGGGAAGCCACGCTGGGCTGAACCGATCAGGGATGAGCGCTATAAAAAAGCCAGCAGTATGATTTCTGCATTAAAAAGGCATGTGAATCCATATCCGGAAATGACGGTAGAAGCAGATTTCCAAAAAATCTATGAGCCGAAGCTTTTAGAGATCGAGCAAGATTTCTGGAAAGGCGACACCATCCATGTCTTGGCTGTTACAGCATCAGGGATCATGTTTGAAGACGATGTTCGGCTGATTTCAATTCAGTACAATCCGTTGAACCCATACAGCAGCCCAAAATTGACGTTTGCGAACTTCCGCAAAGATATCCAAAGCATAAATGTGGATCAAGCGAAAAGGCTTAGAGATCAAAAACGATATATTGACCAGCTTTTTAAAACGCTCAGGTAGGCGTTTTTTTATTTTGCCAAAAAGGGAGTGATGGACATGTTGCGGCTGATTAAGCACTACAATAAAACTCGTAATTCACTTTATGAATCCCAGCTAAGTGAAGATATGCAATCCATAGAAAATGCCTTGAATGATCACGATTATAATTTGAAAAGACATGAGTCTTCCAGAGCCGCCCACACGTCGGAACAAATCGACCACGGCGGCTTTACTGTTGGAAACCGTCTGAAAAATTTATCAGCACGCTTTGCCAACCTAGTCACAAATCACGACGGTTCAGATGTCAAAGAAGTAGTGGACGCCCGGGTGACAACTGACGGAGAAATTGCTCAAACATTGAAAGATCGCCTGGACTTAGAATTTAATAGACTCGCACAAAAAATAAAGCGCACTGTGTATGTAGATGACTTTGGGGCCGTTCCGGACGGAAAAACCGACAGCACTGAGGCTTTCAAACAGGCTTTAGGAAATGGCCGGGTGCGAATTGAGTTAAGTGCCGGTACTTATATTGTGAAAGGCATCAAGCTCCCATCTTGGACCTACTTGAATGGAAAGGGAAAAGGTATCACCACCATCAAGCTTCATGAGGATACGCCCGCAAGTGAATGGGTGATTACAAATGCAGACTATGAGAAGGGAAACAGAAATATTTTTGTACAGGGGATGTCGCTTGATTGGAACCCGAATAGACAAGGCGGAGTTCGGGCGACTGGCGGGCAACATTCCAGCTGCTTAACACTTGCCAATGTGAAATATGGCTGGGTGAAAGATGTTGAGGCGATAAACCCAGGGCTGCACGGTTTTGATATTACAGCTCCTACTTATGATCATTTGCCAACAACCGATTATACGAAGAACGGGAGCCGTTATATATGGCTTGATAATTGTGTTGCCTATGGATATGGGGATGACGGGATTACCACACATTACAGTGAATATATTTTCATCTCCAATTCACATTGTGTTTATCCAAGCGGCAAAGCTCATAAACAGGGGGAGTCCAATTCCAACGGTATTGAAATTGACGACGGTTCAAAGCACGCCTGGATACTGAATTGCTATTCTGAGGGAAATGTCAGGGGCGTGGAGGTTAAAGCTCATGCCAAATGGCCGGCTGCTCAAAATGTCCATGTTATCGGTCATGTGTCTTATCGTGATGTGCGGTCATACGATATCCGTCATATCGGCCATCATTTAGCATCTGACCCTGAAAGCACGACAGCTTACGGTGTCACATTAACAGATTGCACGGCGATTGAACCGGTATTTAATTCCTTGTATAAGGACCTTTCACCGCGTGCGCTTGTCATTTCTGCCTATAAAAATGTCGTGGTAAGCGGCTTTACAGCCATCGGTGATCCTTCATACGATTATAAAAATTATCCCGCTATCGCACTGCAATATCGCAGCCGAAACATCTCACTCAATGGAATTCAAGTGCGTGGGTTTAAGAAAGCTGAAGCGGATATCCGTCTTTTTGGTGGCAACCAGCGGACTGACAATGTTAATATCTCGAACTTCACTTTTTATAAATCGGCCAAAAGCGGCATCGTGATTGGCGGGGGAGTATATAACGTTAACATCAACAATGGGATCATGACAGGGGACAAGGGTGCTTATGGCATCACCTCACCAAACAGCCAAGCCAATATTGTGGGTGTTTATGCAGAGGGTTATGATTACTCGGCGATGATTAAAGGCCAAAAGTATAACTATGTGCCAAACAACTTAAAAGGCGGAACGAGGGTTGCCACAACTTCAGGATATGCGACATCAGAGACTGGTTTTCTTGCGGCTTCTTCCGGTGATCCTGTCGCTTCCGGAGAGGCTTCAGCTGTCATCGGATCAACCGGCGGATGTAAGGCACAGGGTACGCGGAATGTGGTGATCGGTTCTTCTGAAAGATCGACCGCAACAAAAGACGGAAGCCGGTCTGTCATCGGATCATCAAATAATGTCAGGATTGAGGGGGACGGAGTATCCCGGACAATTTTATCCTCACAAGCTGTCATAAATAATAAGAGCTATACAGTGGCGCTTGGATATGGCACCGGGAGCCCATCGGCTTCAAATAAAAAAGTAGAGCTAAACGCAAAGGCTGGCAATGTTTTAGGAACCGGTCGTATTGAAAGTGTTTCCGACTTAAAGGACTTGGCTGAATACTTTGAATCCAAAGACGGCAGCAAGATTGATTCCGGTTACCTGGTAACGTTGGACGGCGATAAAATTAGGAAAGCAGAAAAAGGTGAAAAGGTTTTAGGCGTTATTTCAGAGACGGCTGGCGTCATTATGGGCGGCGCAGCTTTTTATTGGAATGATCGCTATTTAAGAAATGAGTTCGGCGGGATCATCTATGAAGAAATCGACGTTGAATCAGAAGACAAAGACGGTAATGTGGTGATTCAAAAAGAACTCGTTCCGAAAGAAAACCCACATTACGATCCGGATGTAGAATATATTCCGCGAGAAGAGCGGGACGAGTGGCATGTTGTAGGGCTGGTCGGCCAGGTCTATGTCAGGATTGATGATACGGTCCAGGCAGGGGACAGCATCGTTCCTTCAGGCGGCATTGGCACTAAATCAGAAGACGGAACAGGCTTTTATGTGATGCGTATCAAGCAGCCTTACTCTCATCATAAAGGATATGGTGTTGCCCTGGTCTTTATGTATCCGCAGCTGTAAAGGAGGCTCATTGATGATTTATAAACAAGGTGGTATATCACTTGATATAAACGCGCGGAAATCGAACGCGCAATCAACCAATATCCAATTTTTCACCCAGGATACGGGCAGCGCAAAGCTGTCCTTTTCTTTTACAAAAGACGGCGTTCCATTGCCCCTTTCGGCCGTAGACGCCAAAATTGTCCTTCTGTATGCGGATGACTCGTTTTATAAACGCAGCCTGACGCTGACGGACAAGGTAAACGGGAAAGCAGAATATGTGTTGTCTGACGAAGAACTCAAGCATTACGGCCAAGTTAAGGCCGAAATCAAGCTTTATTATACGAATGGTCAGGCGCTTGCGACGGTCTTTTTTACCTTCCACATTGAGAAAACTCTTGAAGATCAAAACATCGTGCCTGTTGCGGAGTATTATATTGATGATTTTGAAACGCTCCGGGCTGGCATTAACAAAACGGTGGCGGAGATCAGCCAAACTCTTGATGAGATCAAAGCAAAATTTGCGGAGTTTGAAAATATTGAAACAAAAGACGGGGCGACGGAAAAGGCGAATAAGGCTGAAGCGAGCGCGAAAGAATACACTGACAAAGCGGCAGTAAGCGCAAAGGAATACACAGACATTCATGCTAAAAATACGGATATTCATATCACGGCAGCGGAGCGGGATAAATGGAATGAGGCGGAGTCCCGGGCAAAGTCTCATATCAATAATCAGTCGAACCCTCATCAAGTAACGACAAAGCAGGTTACACTCATTAATGATTCAGCATTTCAAGATGCTTCTTATGAGGGAGATAATTATCCTGATGGAATCTCAACTTTTCCGCTTTTAGCTAATGAAGCCACAGGATACCCGAGTTCATATGGCGGTATTTTAAATGTGAAATCAACTCAATATCGGTTTGCCCAAGTTTTCTTTCCAGCAGGAAATTCGAAGGACCCGAGAATCTACATTCGTCATTGGTATCATAGTCTAGGTTGGACAGACTTTAGCATGATTCCAACTTCAAATGATCTAAAGCCTGCCTGGACTGAGGTTCCTTTGAAAAACGGCGCGAAACATGGGGCTAGAAAAGTTATGTGTGCGGTGGTTGGCGGTTTTCTGTGTTTAAAAGGCGAGATTATCACCAATAGAGGCGTGATTTTTGGGACGCTACCAGCTTCATATAGACCTGACCAGCTCCGCAGCAGACTTGTTCCTATATTCGGTACAACAGGGATGACTAAATTGTATATCGAAACAAACGGAAATATGAGGTTGGAGGGGCAAATCGCTGATAAATCCGAGAACATAACTTCTTATGGTTTGGACGAAATTATTCCCCTGTAGGAGAGATAAGTCATGAAAAACATTTTTAAATATGACAAAGAGACGTTCTTGTTGATTGATAATGATATCATTCAGCCTGATGATCAAGGGAACTATGAAATTCCGGATGGATGGACAGATATTCCATTTGACCCGGGTTTATATCTTCCGAAGTTTTTTCCGGACGAAAAGGTGTGGAAGGAGACGGCTACAAAAGATTACATTGAAAGCTTGCAGCCTCCGGAGCCTGAGCCAGACATAACTGATCTATTGAAAAAACAAAATGCCTTGCTCTCATTGCAAATTGCACGCCTTCAGGCCGATGTTGAAGCATTAAAAGGGGGCGGGGCATCATGAAGTATCCCACGCTTGCGGATATAAAACAATTCTATGATTGGGGGTGTTACACGGATGATGAGATGAGAGAGTATGTAAAAATCGACTGGATCACCCCGGCAGAGTATGAACAGATAACGGGGAGGAGCTATGATAAGCCCGCCGTCTGTGTGGATTTAGGAATGCCAAGCGCCCAATAAGGGTGTTTTTATTTTGCCTCAAAGGAGGTGAAAACGATGTGAGAACAGGAGGATTTCAGGACATGCCACAACCGAATGATTATGATGTTTTACAAAAAGAAATCGCAGAAATTAAAGCAGATCAAAAAACACAAGATCAGCGGATCACTACCCTCGAAAGAACGACTGACCGACATGATCAGCAGATCATTTCAATTAATGAAAAACTGAACAAGATCGAGGAAAACACAACTTGGATCAAGCGCAGCATCACCGGCGCGATCATTACAGCGGTTAGCACCGGCATCATCGGCGGCGCAATCGCTATCTTTTATAATCTATTGCAGAAATAAGGAGGAAAACACGAAATGAAAAACTTAGACAAAGGCACGGTCGTCCGGACGGTGCTTCTTTTTATTGCATTGGTAAACCAGACTTTGATTATGTTTGGAAAGGCAGCTTTGCCGATCAGCGAGGACCAGGTCAATACGCTGGCCGACGCCTTGTATTTGGCCGGCTCTGCGGCATTCACCATCATTACGTCTTTGGTCGCTTGGTATAAAAACAACTATGTCACCGGTAAAGGTAAGCAGCAAAAAGAAGTTCTGAAACAAAAAGGATTAACAAAATGAGGTTGCCGGCTGGCAGCCTTTTAATAATTTAAAGGAGGATTTTAATAATGGGAATCAAAGGAATCGACGTATCACACTGGCAAGGTAATATCAATTGGAAGAAAGTTGCGGGGGACGGTATTAAATTCGCTTTTATCAAAGCAACAGAAGGGACAACATTAAAGGACAATAAATTTGAAACGAATGTTTCAGGTGCTAACGCTGTGGGGATTAAAACGGGAGCCTACCACTTTGCAAGATTCGGTTCCAAGTCAGAAGCATTGGCAGAAGCCAAGTTTTTTCTGTCAGTTGTTAATAAGGTCCGTCTCACATATCCGCTTGTGCTTGATCTTGAAGTCAATCAGCGGAATGTCAGTAAATCAGTTTTGACAGATGCAGCAATTGCCTTCTTACGAGAGATTGAAAAGGCCGGCTATTTCACTATGATTTACAGCGGCAAATCCTTCCTTGAGAACTGTCTTTATGAATCTAAACTGAAGCCTTTTGCATTATGGGTTGCTCGTTACAGCAGCAAACTTGGCCGGGATGCAGATATCTGGCAGTATTCTGATCGTGGAAGGGTCGCCGGTATTTCTGGGAATGTTGATATGAATATTTGTTATCGTGACGGGTTACGGGCACAGGTGGCCGTGACAACAGAAAAAGCTGCTACTGTAAAACCTGTTTCAAACAAAAAGCCAGTTAAAACGGAGACAGTTTACACTGTTAAAAAAGGGGATGCACTTTCAGTTATCGCGAAGAAATACAACACGACTGTCAAAGCTCTTCAGAGTTTGAATAATATTAAAGATCCTAATAAAATTTATGTTGGCCAAAAATTAAAGATTAGCAGCAGTGCTTCAACAGCATCGAATAAAAAACAGTATTACACAATCAAATCCGGCGATACTTTATCCGGAATCTCCAAAAGATTCAACACATCAATAAAGACGCTGCAGAATTGGAATGGCATCAAGAATGCAAACAAGATTTATGCTGGACAAAAGATCCGTGTTAAATAAGACTGTTTGCCGACGGTATTTACGGGCCGAAGACAAAGGCGAAACTTGAAGCGTTGTTGAAGTAATATAAAAAGGCCCTCTATAAAAAGAGGGCTAACTGTTATTCGTTACTGTCCAATTCCCATACTGTCTGACCATCTACTAAAATTTTATTTGGAGGATCATCATAAAGGGAGATTTCAACCAAGGAGCTTTCCCCTTGCCTTAACCAATCATATACACTGCCTTCGTTATTAGTAGGGTGGGATATAATGTTATTCACTCTAAACGCAACTGCATAATATTCTGTGTAATTGATATCGTCATCTTCTAATCCATTATCTGTTTCGTAAAGTGTGTCTGGATTTCCGATAATTTTTAATCCATTTTTCCATTCTAATCGCAGTTCTTTACCACCATATTCATCTAATGTTTTTATTAAAGAGTTATATTCCATGAGTATCAATCCTTTTCTTATGGTTCTAATGGTTTTGCAGGAACTATATGAGCACCGTCTTTTGAATAATGTATTGTTCCTCTGGTAGTTTCAATATATTTACCAGTTTTCATGTCATATGCTTTACCTATTTTTTGGCCGAAGTCAACAACTTCCCTTCCCTTCCTTGGGAATTCTCCCGTGCCAGCATATTTATCAAGCAACTCTTGAGCTTTTTTATTATCCCCATAGAAGATACTCTTGGTTCTGCCATTTGCAATTTCTTGTTTATAATTTGGTGTTCCAGGAATATGTTTTTCTTGAGCTCCTGGTTTAACTTTTGCAGGGAAACCATTTACTTCACGGTACGGACCTTTTGGTACGGATTGTTTGCCGTAGGAAGGTGTTTTATCTACCTTCGCAACTTTCTTTCCAGCTTCTTCACCTTTAAATAACTTGAAGCCGCGCTTTCCGTACTTAAATGCCTTTCCGAAAGGGGTGACACTCAATCCGGCCATCAAACGATCACCATTATCTTTAACGATTTCGCCTGTCGCAAGGTCGTATCCAAACGCTGCTCTTACTGCATCATACACACCTGTAAATTCCATCGCCGTATCGAAATATTTAGCAAAGTCGCTTTTTTCCACATTCTCTGGAAGGGTGTAGGCGGGTTCTATCTTGACGATTGTATCACCATCTATGTATGCCCGGTAAAGCGTATCGTTAAATACCCTATAATCTTTTTTCAGTTCATTCAATTCCTCTTGAGTGTACTCTTTTTTGGAAACCTTTTGTGTCGCCAATTTTTTAAAACGATCTGGATCGGCGAGAGTGTTTACGTCAGCATCTTCTTTGTCTCCGACTTTTTTCAGCATGGCACCCATGGCTGTTTCTTGATTTCCACTCAAGGTATCCATCTCATCCGGCTTTAAAATCGCGCCTTTTTGATAACTGGTGATTTCAATTTTGGGCCCGGTATACATCTTTTCGAGCCGCGCGATGTATTTTTGCATCGTCTCAAGATCGTTTTCAGCCGTTTTGAGGGCGTTGGTTTGCTCACGGTCAAACGCATGCAGCTTTTCAAGAGTCGTGCTGATTTCCTTTAACGCTTTCTGATTTTGTTCATGAAAACCGCTGTCATTCAAATCCGGTAAATCAACGATATGACTGACTTTTGCGATCGTGGCGTTGGTTTTAGAAACCAAATGTTTCGTTGTGCGATCAGCGGCATTTAAGCCGTTCTCCAACTCGTGTTCGAGAAAGGCCTGTGAAATAAATCCGTTATGGTTGGGTTCCAGAGAATTTAGCGCGCTTTTCATTTTCTTCAGCGTGGAACTGTATTCCTCTATGAAAGCATCATAGAACTGTAGAAAAGGGGTGTGACATTCCTCGTAAAAGGCGCGGATCGCGTCGCCGCCTTTTCCTTTTAAAGCATCATCAAGTGATGTGATCCCTTCAACGGCCTTTTTGACCTTGGCGAATTCGTCTGATTGTTGTTTTAATTGTTCGAGCGTTTGATCAATTGCATGGTGCAGCGCTTGAACATCCAGCGTCTTCATGGCATTCTCCTCTAATCCTTTTCGTTAAATCAGTATAAAGTTTACCACTATACGGAAACCAATTGGGGAAAAAATCCTGTGGATCTCTGAAAATGAATCATAATGATTAGGTCAAAAAAACCAAAAGATAGTGTCGTTAGATTGTTGTTGTCAAGAATTGATGTTTTCTGTAAAATGATTACCATGAAGAAAAAGGAAATAACCTTGATTGATTTTTCTGAAAAATTACAATCTTGAGAGAAAGGAAGAGGATATGTGAGCGTCATACCTTATGATTTGGTTGCGACAAAAATGAATTTTTGGTACACCGCTTTAAAAAACAATTGGCCTGGTCAGGCAGAAGATACTAGAAAAGAAGTTGAAAAAGAAATAGCTCAAATGGAAGAGAACCAAGACGTGCTTGTCTATTATAACTTATTGAAGTTTCGGCATGATCTTCAGTTTGATTACATGTACTCTGATCCAGGTGCGAATTTAGATGCACGCTTTGATGAATTTAAGAAAATTAGGGATCAGAATAATCTAGAAGGAATGTTGGAGTATTATTATCAATTCTTTGCAGGGATGTACCATTTCAGACAAAAGGAATTGATACTAGCACTGAATTTTTATAGAAATGCTGAGAAACAACTTGATTCTTTTGAGTGCGACGAATTGGAGAAAGCCGAATTTTATTTCAAAGCATCAGAAGTGTATTATCATATGAAACAAACGTTTTTTTCGATGAATTATGCCACCCGTGCATATAATATATACAAAAAATATGACACATACGGAGAACGTAGAGTCCAATGTCAGTTCATTTTAACGGGGAATTTAATTGACAAAATGTATCCAGAAAAAGCATTAATCAATTTACATAAAGCGCTTGAGGAATCAAATGATATCGGTGCTGATCATTTAATTGGCTCATCGCATTTGAATCTTGGAATATGTTATAATCAGCTTGAAGAACTTGAAAAGTCATCCAATCATCTCAAAAAAGCCCTGGAAGTGTATAAAGAGGGAAATCACAGCTTTATACCGAAAACTTTGTTTAACCTTGCCCATGTTAAAGCAAAGCAGGCTGAATGGAGAGCAGTCGATGACCTTTATTTTGAGGGGAAAGAATTGGCTGAAAAAAATCGCAACACATACGATCTTGCAAAACTTGAAATGCTAAAGGGGCTTTATTTGATTCATGATGTAGACTTAATCAGGGAGTCCTTTAAGTTCTTCAAAGACAATGGTCTGTATGCTGATATGGAAGACTATGGTATCATCGCTGCAGAAGTTTTAGAGGGTAAAGAAAAAGTTCGCGATGCCTGTGAGTTCTACCGAATTGCATACGACGGAAGAAGACAAATTCAAAGGAGTGGGATTGTAGATGAAATCTAAGTTATTGATTTGTGCCGTTCTTTTATTAAGTGCAGTTGGCGCGATTGGTTCCTCATACGTCCAAGCTGACTATGCTTCTTATAAAGTTGCGGAGAGGTTAGCATCCTAATAACATAAATATTAAGTAGCTATTGAAGGAATAATTAATTTGATATACATTCAGTGCACGTTTCATCACATCAATGATACAGAAGAAAAGCCCTTCACATTTTTCAGAAGGGCTTATTTCATTTCTACGCCAACAATATCCTTAAATTTAATAAGGTTGGTGTCTCCTTTAGAATCCACAACATGGAAAGTGTTGTGCAGCTGGTTTATGTAATGGATATGGCCCTCTATTTGAACAATCTCCCCGGTTTCCGGTCCGTTAAGCATTGGCAGCGGCTTAAATACAGAAAACTGAACTGGATAATTAAACTCCATTGCTTCACTTATGACCATTTCCATATCCTCGATCTGAGACATGTCAAGAACCGGCCTTTTTACTTTGTCCTGGCTGCTTTCTAACTCGCGAAGCAGGCCGACATGCTCTGGTAGCATCATGGCCGTCCATTTGATTGATCCCCGATCTTTCAAGTTGTCATCTCTCATGGTGTTCATCTCCTTGAGATGATTATAAGGGAACGTTTGTTCTGCTTTCAACAAGAAATAAAACCCATCCTTTCGAATGGGGTCATAATTTAATTTAAGAGTTGAGAATAATTTTTTTCACTGGTCACCATTTTTTCACCAGATCTTTTATAAGAGAATTTGGCTAAAGTTTCGTCTTCATCTATATAGGGTGCTTTCCAAAATACAGAAAGTTCACTAATACTTCTGTCTTCCTCAGCAAGGCGAGCAGCCAAATCTTCACTATACAGTTCAATCATCTTTTTTGTTGTTGCTGATGAGTTTTTAAGATCAAATGATAAGTGAACTAACGCAATGTATTGATCTTTTTTATCATTTCCAAAATCTTGATTGACTTCAATGTCTTCAACAGAAACGTTCTTTAAATGTTCATCGACCAAACCTTCGATTTTATTTCTAATATGGCTTGTCTCATTCTCAGAAGATGCGTCATTTAATTCTGATTGATCACTTTTAGTAATTAACCCATATTCACTTTTGACACTTAATTTATCAGCAACAAAATGAAGGGATACAGCTGCATGACTTTCTAAGCCATCCTCTCCGTCGAAATCATAATCTGTTGATGAGTAGTCACCAATTTTTTCTTCAGATTTTGCTTTGCCCCCAACAATTTTTTTGACTTCATCATAAGTCATGCCTTCTTTTATTTTTTTATATTCTTCTGGAGTAATGGTGGCAACTGGTTCGTTTTCGTACTTTAGAAAAAGTTTATTAATTAGTGCTATTGAAAGTAAAGTAATAATACAAAAAAGAGCCAGTCGAAGTCCAGCTTTTCTTGTTTTACCTAGGATTAGCATTAATACACCTATAAGTGTTCCTATAATCATAAAAGCAGCAAATAATGAAATAAATAAAGCCATAATAACCCCCCACTTGTTTTAAAACGACCATTTACATTTTAAAACAAGTGAGGGGGATTTTCTATATAGACTCGTTCGAACTGCTTGATTAATGGTTGTTTTTCAGGAGCTCTTCTCACTCTCACTACGCTTTCTTCTAATTATACGAAAGTATGTTCTTATTTTGATAAGTGTTTGGTATAATTGTCATAGGTAAAACAAACCAATGAAGGGGGATACTATGAAAAAATCCGAACAAATATTAGAAGCTATAGACGAATTAACTAAAGAAAAAGGATTTCCGCCCTCTGTTAGGGAAATAGGCGAAAGGGTTGGTTTAAAATCTTCAAGCACAACAAAAGGTCACCTTGACCGGTTGCGAAAAAAGGGGCTTGTTGATTGGGAAGAAGGTAAGACAAGAACGTTACATTTATTATATAAAGAAAAAGCCACCATTTAGATATGCAATGTGTAAAGCCCAACTCTAATGAGAAGGGCTTTTCTCTTTAAATTCTTCGTAAATATGTATCACACCGGATGAGCTTGTATAAATTGTAGTTTTTTCGAAATTTGTTTTCATCTTACGTGTGATAAATTTCTTGATTTCTGCTTTTCTCACAGGTCTTTCACGATTTGATACACTTCCGTGTTGTCCTTTTGAATGAGTCTGAAGAATAAACATAGTATCTGTTCCCTGAATCATATACACTTTTATGTCGCTTTCATCATTTGTGTTTTGTGTCATTTTCATTTTTGCTACAACTTCTGGATGGTCAAGAGTAACGTCTATAAATTTCAAGTTATCGCCTCCTCTGTAAACCAATCATAAGGAACGTGTGTTCTCTTGTCAATTCTAAAAAGACCCACCAAATGGCGGGCTACTTGAATAGTTTACCTAATAATTTTCCAGTCGTTTTCCCGGCAGCACGTCGGGCTATACACTTTCCGATAGTTCCGTTTTTCACCGCGTTAACATCCCTAAAAATCTTTTCCGGTTTGTATAAAGTTGATCTGATTTTACTCATTTTCTTCTTCCCTTTTGTGTTGGTGATTTTATTATAAAAAAATTTGATATACGGCTGTCCGTAATACAGAAAAAACCTCCGAAAATTTTTTTGCACAAATTTTGCACAAAGGTAAACAAAAACCTTGATAAATCAATAGTTTAAAGGGTATGTTCGACCCCGACCACCGGTATCCTAGAACGCAAAAGCGACGGTATTTCGGCGTATTATTCGCTGATTTATCGTCGCTTTTTTGCGTTAAACGTCACGGCAAATGGTCGTGTGCCTATCGC
Organism: Bacillus sp. J41TS8; assembly: GCF_018333035.1. Taxonomy (NCBI): domain Bacteria; kingdom Bacillati; phylum Bacillota; class Bacilli; order Caryophanales; family Bacillaceae; genus Bacillus; species Bacillus sp. J41TS8. The sequence continues at coordinate 130,717 of NZ_BORF01000011.1, read as the reverse complement.
TTTCCTTTAAACAGAAGGGAGGCGATTTTTTTTATGTCTAAACGAAGAAGTAATCGTTTAAATGCCCGCGAGGTGGATATCGCGGTTGAGCCGATCGAATACAACACTTTAACAATAGACGGTGCGATTAGGCTTTTCTTGGCTGACGCAAAGCGGAAGAGTTTGCGTAAGGATACGATCACATATTACCATCGCGAGAATAATCATTTTCGTAATTGGATTATGCAGCAGGAAAAGGGTGACTTAATTTCGGGGATCGTGCGCGCTGATATCGATGAGTACGTTGATTATTTGAAAGAATCCGGTAGGCAAAATGGGTCTATAAATACACGTTTGCGATCTATGAGAGCCTTATTTGGGTATCTGGAAGAGAATAAATATATCGCGAATAATCCAATGAAGAAATATCCGCTACTAAGGGAACGGAAGGGCAATATAGAGACGTTTTCTTTAAAACAGCTTCGGCAGCTATTGAACGCTCCTGACAAACGTACTTTTACCGGTCTTCGTGATTACACATATATGCTGTTGTTATTGGAAACAGGAATACGACTAAGTGAAGCTGCGGGGATTTTGCTTGAAGATGTAAAGCTAAGTGAAGGAACCATCTTTATTAGAGAGACAAAAAACCACTTTCATAGGTATGTACCTATACAAGCAAGGATGAAGGAGCAATTAAGAAGGTATTTAAAGATACGTGGAACATGTGAAACAGATCATTTATTTGTAACAATCGATGGGACTCCAATGAAGAGGGGCGCTTTACAAAAGTTAGTTGGGAAATACGGTAAGAAGGCGAAAATTAAAGGCGTAAGATGCAGCCCGCATACTTTGAGGCATACATTCGCTAAAATGTCAGTTATGAATGGAGCTGGCGTGTTTGAACTACAGAAGATACTCGGGCACTCAACGATGGAAATGGTTCGAGTATACGTTAATCTTTATGCTTCTGATGTTTACGATCGTCACAAAGAATTTTCGCCGCTCAACAACTTATAAAAACAAAAAAAAAGACGACCACCCGTCGGAAATAAATCCGATAGATAGCACGCCACACCCTACGTCTATCCTATCGAAAAAAAGCGTTCTAGTCAACGTTTATTTGAGTGCGCCTAATTTTCCGATATGGGTCGGTATGTCTCCGAGGAGAGAAAACCGAATGTACACGAAAGAATCCGCTAAAATGGCGTCTTTCCGTTCTGTGGACGAGCTTAACGACGCCATCCGCACGCATATCTACCGCAATAAATCCGACCTAACACCGGCCGCAATCGAGGTTCTCAAGGTGCTGTCGCGTCATGCCTGCAAAACGCCGGGTGTGGCGTATTTGAAGCTGCAATCGATCGCGGACTTGATCGGCCGGCACCGCGTCACAGTCATCCGGGCAATTAAACGACTAATAGACTGCGGCATCATCCGCAAGGAAACGAAATTCCGGCCGGTTTCCGGCGGCAACGGCGCCAATATGTACGTGATTTTGCCGGCTGATAATAGCGCTGTGAACCCGAATAAACCCGCTGACAACAACGATGCTACTCTGCAAATGCAACCCCGTTCGACATCGGACAAGCCAACGGAGACAACGGCCGCCGCGCCGAAAAACGCAAGCGAAACTGTTATTCCTAAAAGCGTAAATAAATTACTACGTAATACGTATAGTGCGTTCAAAGCTGTGGTCGAATCGTTTGTAAGCGATCGGAAGCTGACGAACCGGCTATACGGTATTTACCTTGCGCATACGTCGTATTTAAAGGGCGCATATGATTCCGAGACGCTAGAAGAAATTGGGCGGGAAGCCGTGCGTCAGACGTTCGTTGCGACAAAGCGCAAGCACATTCGGAATCTTGCCGGCTATTATAACGGCGTTCTGGACCGGATGTTAGATCGGTTATATGAAATGCGATTCGAGACGCTTTAATTACCGAAATTTGCGGTGAATCAGAAGGACAGAGTGTATCTCTGTAGGCGTTAGTGAGACGGGAAGGTCTTCGAGGAGAGACGCTTGTTCGTCGCAATTTGCGACAATCAATTCGTACCGTTGTATTAGTCGGTAGACGTTCCTCGAGGTGTAATTTAATCGCCCCAAATTGGGGCGATTGCTGGAAGACGCGGATTTTAAAAGGCGTTGACATACCGTTTAAGGAGATCGTTTGGGTGGCGTTGGAGGACGTTTAATTACGACAATTTGTCGCAAACAAAAAAAGAGGCGGAGGTTGATCCTATTGTCCACTTTGTGGACGATTGGCGGTGCGCACGATTTTTATTTTGATTGTCCGAATTTCGGAGGAACACAATCGCGTCTTCTTCTCGTCACAATTTGTGACGACTACCTATACGCTAGCTTCCGTCAAGCCGCATGGACGGTAAAAGCCCGTGAAAATCGTGGACTATTGGCGGAGTTCGAATCGTTCCTACAAGCGGAATAGATTGAACGTCGCAATTTGCGAAGACCAAACAGTACACACCAGCTGAAACCCCCTTGCGCGCGACCCCTCAAACACTTTACGATTCTTGACGTTTTGACCGCGTTGTAACATCGAAAGGGCCGCAGACAATATAATAGAAGAAAAGCGGAATAATTACGATTTATCATGTATCGAAATGTTACGCGTGTAAAGTTTCGGTAGCTTTCGCGTTCACGACGGACAGCCCGTCAAAACTCCGACCTATCAAACGAATGTACGTTTTTAGATATTTTCGTACATTCAAAACGTTGATTTTAAAGAACCGATGTGATAACGTATAAATGAAGATACGTTTTCGTACATTGGAGGTATTAAAATGGATGAAAAGAACGTGCAGCCACTACGCACGATCGGCGAAATAAACGATATGAAATGGGCGCTTAGAAGGTTCGGAAAAGAGCGAGATCGATTCCTTTTTGTATTTGGCATTAATACGGGATTGAGGGCGAGTGATATTGTATCGCGAAAAGTTGGGGATGTCCGCGGGAAACAGCATGTTATAATTCGTGAGAAGAAGACCGGAAAAATAAAAAGGTTCTATTTAAATAAGGCGTTGCAGGACGAGATAAACGAATATACATACGGCATGGAAGATGATGATTTCCTATTTCCTAGCCGCAAGGGTAACAGCCATATAACAACAACACAGGCATATCGATTACTGACAAAGGCTGCGTCAATGCTAGGTCGGGATGATGTTGGTACGCACACGATGCGCAAGACGTTTGGATACCACCATTACAAGCGCAACAAAGATGTCGCAACACTTCAGACTCTATTCAATCACTCCGCGCCATCTATAACGCTCAAATATATCGGAATAACAGACGATGAGGTACAAGCGACATTAGAAGACTTCTCATTATAGTCGGTCATATGGCCGGCTTTTTTTGTTGCGTTATGAGGGCGGGGGTGAATCGAAAGGGAAAGCGCCTCCGGACTACCGATCATTTCTTGCAAAATTTTAAAGTCGGGGGATAAAAAAGAGGGGCGGGGGAGGTCAGAGCCAAGCCGGCGCTCCAGGCACATTTTAAACGCACATATCAAAAAATCACTTTGGCTTTTGATATAACGGGATAAAATTCGGAGGGTCATGACGGTTTAGGACGTCAAAATCAACGTTTGAATATGAATATAGTGGCACCTTCGATTCTGCATGTTAAAAGCCCGTTAAATCAGCGTTTCCGGGTGTTTAAATCGTCACGGAGTCCGTGCTGTTGCGCAAAAAGAAAGACGCCTATTTTGGCGCCTCTATCTCGTCTCGACGAAGACGAGGTAAGTAAAGTTTACCTCACCGATTCATTAGGGCGTCATTTGAAATGACACACCCTCAATCACCGACATCGTGACGCCCTTATCCAGACTGGATGATGATGAAAAGGGTGTGTCACCTGTGACTACCCCTGGCGGATCGCAACAAATGACTGTAGTGAATGAGTCGGGGCTGTACTCTCTTTTGTTCACTATGCAACCACAGAAAAAATCACATATGACGGAAGAAAAATTCCAACACCGCGTGGAAACACTTAAAAATTTAAAACGCTGGATCACTCACGAAGTCATCCCGACAATCAGAAAAACGGGCGGCTATGTTGCGAATGACGATCTATTCATTCAAACGTATCTGCCGTTTGCAGACGACCAAACAAAACTTTTTGATGAAGTTATCTATCGTATCCATTTACTACACTCCTATAGCTTTAGCCATCTTGCCAGCATCTTGTCCTTTGATTTGAAATCTTTTGCGATTTGCCCGAGATAGCCGCTGATTTCCTCTAAATCTGAAATCGTGTCCTGTAGTGATGCGATATAGGCCGCTTCGGCATCAACATCGTAAAACAGCGGATTTCCTTTTTTATCAAACGACTGCGCCAAATCATTCAGCGTATTGTTCACATCCTCAAGTGAAAGCTGATCGTATAAGCCGTGGCCGACCTGGCGATAGGTATCGTATTTCAGATCGTTTATCGCGGCATCATGTTCCTGATAGGCGTTTTCCGCTTCTCGTTTCATCGTGCGAAGGTCGTTTATGATCGCATTTACTTTTTCCGCAAGCTGTTTAGCGACTTCGGGCGTAACTTTGATCGCACCGCTTCCGGAAGCAACCTCCGGCGGCAGCATCGCTTTTAAATTTTTGTCGTAGACGAGCTTATCGCCTTCTATATTTTGAACGTTGCCGTCTTCATCGAAAGAGAAATTATTGCTGCCGACCCAATGCGTATCAGGCATCCCTAAGATCGCTGTCTGAAAGAAGTACGCAGCGTTTTGCCCGATTTGTTGGAATACATCGCCCTGCATTCTCGCCTCGCGCACCGCATTTGATAATTCGGGGTCCTTCGTATAAATTGTCGTTCCATTGTGCCGGTCATACTCGTTCCACCAGCCGGCCCCGACCATATCATCCGGATTGATAATTGATTTTATGGACCGGTCATATTCACCGTTATTAATTTTCTTTTGCTGCTCCTCAGAGTGCAGGTGAACGATGGAAGGGCTGTTAAACGCTACGGCATAGATATTGTTGTTGACCGCGCTATATTCAGCCTCTGCGCCGCCAAGCGAGTGCCCGGTTGTTGAAATAACCGTCGAGGTGCCTTTATACTTTTGTTTAACTTCCCGTACCAGATCGTTCGCTTGACCGATTTGGGACGTTTTCGTAATTAATTTGTAGTTACCGGTGCTAAGCATCGAGTCTTGTGACGGAGTTCCGTTATATTTTCCGAGTGTTTTAGAAGTACCTTTCGCATCTTTTTCGACTATGTAGTGTTCCTTCTTTTTCGGGTCAATTCCCATCACAACGTTTCCGCCGTCAGCATCAATGACATCCTGGAAGAATTGGCTTTTAGGATCAGTTCCCGCGAAGGCTATGACAACGTTTTCGGGGGAATCGGATCTAACCCAATCTCCGTTTTTAGTCTTTTTTCCTTGAGATACAACAACCGCGTCGAGTCCTGTATCGTTATCCCTTTTAATTTTTTCTACGTACCAATACGAATTCTTTTCGGTTTGTATTGGTTTTCCAGACTTCATTAGATCGTCCAACCGTTTGCGGTCGTAGGCCTCTCTATTAAGAATGAAATAAGTTTTATCTGATACATTTGGCACTTTTATGTCGTTGGTCATATACATCGCCTCTTTATTTTTGTAAAATTAGGATATGAAAGGGTTGGTTTCTTTGAAAAAGAAAAAGTACATAATTATCCTTATTTTAATAATTATAGCAGTTGGAGGATTTATTATGAAGTATCAGCATGATCAAAAAGAAAAAGAGATTGCTTTTGTTAAAGAAGCTCAAGAACATATGGAGAAGTTTTTGTATGAAAATTACAGAGGAGTTAAAGATGTTAGTTTTTCTAATGACTATTACATAAGTCCGATGGGGGGTATCAGGGTAGAAGGATATTTAAACGGAGATAAGGAAAGCAAATTCCAAGGAATATATGATCCTCCTAATAAGGAGATACAGTCCTATACCATCTATGATGATGAGATCGAAAAAACTAAAATTAAAAAATAGACAGCCCGCTCAATCGAGTCGGGCTTTTGTTTTCTTCTAATGTTGTGTATTTATTTTTTATTAATGCCCTCATAGCTTCCACAATAGTCGACCATTTTTCAAGGCCGCGATCTGTGTATGTACTTTTTCCGATAATCGATGCATGCACCTCATATGTAGAATTAACCTTGAATACTCGGACATTTAACTTCCTTTCTTTAAAAAGAAGCCACTCTTGTTTTTCTTCTTCAAACATCATTTGAACTTAATCCTGTATATCCGACTTGTAAAGAATGATGTCGTCTATTGTGTATGTCTTAGTTTGTGAGAAGTCATTTAATACATTTAAGATCTTCTCAATTGTTTCAAGTTCTAATCTTTTGGTTTTCCCCTCACAAAGATCCCCGATAGTTGCTGGCCGCACTTTTGCCTCAACAGCTAATTTATTCTTAGTAATTCCTAACTCGTCCAGTATATCGTTCAAATTAAATCTAAAACCCATTTTAACTAATCCTCCATAAATTTGATTCTAATCGTATTATACAAGTAAAACGACAGTAGTAAAACATTTTTTGAAAACATCGAGAAAAACTCTTGACGTTTTACTCCTGAAGTAATATTATTAACTCGACAGGTTTTACTACAGAAGTAAGATAGAGGTGGAAGAATTGAATAATCAAATTACCGACAACCGTCATTGTGAATTACTAACCGTGGATTTCGTCCTGTACGATCCGAAAACGGGGGCCGTCGATTATCGAGAGCCTACCGAAGTGCTTCACCTTGGATCTGATATCGCGTTCGAAGTGAACGAAGCATATCTCACGCTTTATAGGATGCGCGGCAAAGAGGGCGAATGGGAAATCGGCGAAAAGTGCGAAGTCCTGTACGATCTGCCGCTCGAATTTCCTGTCGGATTTAATTTCGGCTTAACAACGGAGGAGATCGCGAAAATGCCTGTACTCGATTTCATGCTATTTTTGGCGCAAAAAAAGGAGGAGACGCTATGAGCGAATTAACATGGATTGACGCAGGGGAACAACCGAAGAAAATGACCGTAGATTTCGTTGTCATATATTCGGACACCGGTGAGGAAAGCCGCGAACAGGTTGAGGTCTTAAACGTAGGTCGCGACTATGTACTTTATATAGACGAGGAGTGGCTACATCTTTATCGACTATATCACGGTCCTTACGGCTCAGAAATCGGCAAGCGTACGGAACTGATTTACGATCTAACATACGTCTCTGATTCGGAAATGGACCTCGAATCTGTTGCGAATATGAATACGGTCGAACTGTTGGCTCATCTTGGCGGACAATTAAAGGAGGTAGTCGGAGAATGAACGTTTACTATAGAAAAACAATTATGGGTTGGTGGAACATCTACCCCGCAGGCTCAGACGAATTTGTAAACCTAAACCCGGAAGAATTTTTCGAACTCCTGCCGCAAGTGTCCCGGAGAGCATTCGCAGGCTGTGCCGAAATTGGCGTCACGGTAGCACGAGAGCTTTTCGGTGAGGAGGTGCGGCCGGCATGACGGGAAAATTTCAACCGCAGGCAGTGAAGTTGCATTATCATGGAATCGCGTTTGATACAAAACAAGAAGTACACGAAATCTCGGACGCCTGGTTAATCAGCGCCGATATCATTGGAATGTATTCGGATGACGGGCTGGTGTTTTATGAAACTAACCGATTAGAAAAAAAGAGCGATGGATACCATCTTTACGAAAACAACTACCCTCGGTTTTTTATGGTAGACACGTCAAAGGTCGACGCAGACCTCCGTAAAATCGATGTTTCTGAGCTCGCAAATATATCGTTTACTGATTTCGTTCGGATTGGATTTAAATTGGGGAGGGTTCACGATGATGCAGTATACAGTTTCTAAAGCGGCAGTTAAAAAAGCAACGGCGCGCCTCGGCCTTTCAAAAGCGCAGGCACAAAACGTATTACAGAAGTATGCTCAAGGCGCTTCGTTCGTCTGGTCGCTCGAATCAACAAACGGCAGCCAGTCCGTTTATGATAATCCTCGCGAACAGGTGCGCCTGGTCATTGCGGAAAATGGCACGATCTTAGACGTTTTCCCGGCGGACTATGCGCTTCAGTCTCCGCACGCTTTGTCTGATGACGTCCTGCAAACGTTGAAAGAAGCGACACGTAACGCCTTAATTGCGGAAAGAGACGCAGTTCATCGCAAATGGTGCGAGATTGAGGTGGACTTCCACGCAAACAGTTACGAGATTGCTAGGCGGCGGCTGGCTTTAATAGAGGCCACCGGTGACGAAGAGCTGCGAATAAAAAGACGCCTGGCCCAGCTCTGCCCCGAAAACAAACGGCTGCACAACGAAAGGTCTGCGTTGAGGAAGGAAAGGACCGAGTTGGAGCGCGCACTTGTGCCTTATATCTAAAATGTGCCAATCCGGAAGTGTATTTGTAGTTAATAATGAGGGGGTAATTGCCGATGTTTAGAGTAGGCGAAAAAGTACGTTATTGGGGAACGCGATCTGACGGATTGACGTGGCTTTCGTCAAAGGCGATGGTTGGCCGGATTAAAGGACGCAGCCGAAACGACTACATTATAGAAGGGCGATCCGGGGCTACGCATGTAGTTCCGGTTAGTCTTATCGATGGTATGACGCTGAGAAGTAAGGCCTAGCGTCCAACTTCGCCACTTAAACCGTGGCTCCGTTGTCCGCGGATATTCATTTATTTTCTATCGCGATTAATATCTTTTAAAAAATAATGGCGCGTCCAAATGAGCGTAAGCGAATGAGGGCGCTAGGGTTTGAATTTCTATCCGTATCCTCTTGTTGCGATTTAGTTTTAAAGATATGATATGACTGATATATATATCCTAGATCAAACAAAAATGGCTGAAATCGTTGGCGCTCTAAGGATTCTGAATGGTTATGTCCACACCGAAAAAGCAGGGTAAATAGCAAAAAAAACACCGAAAAAGCAGGGCATTTAAGAGGGGGAATAAAATGTCGGAGTTCATAAATAAAATCAGAGTATTTCAAAGTTCAGATGATAAGAGAATTATCCAAGATATTTTAGATAAATTCGATACAAACTTCATGGAAGATCCGAGCCGTCATAGAGTTAAGGACGGTACACCGTCTGGAGGAATACGAATCAATTTAAAAGATCCGGAATCCTATATAGCTTACTCAATAAAAGCAATATACACCTTAATATCGCGGCATATTAAGTCTGAAAAACCGATTACCAAGAACGAAACAGATTCTTTTAATCGATTTTTATCGATACTAAAATATGATGTCTGCATAGATTTCGAAGCGAATGTAGAGTCGGGCGGCGATTCATATGTAAGCTATTTTGAAATAACGGAGAGTCTTTTTCTACAACTAGAACCTCTTCTTGATGAAATTCTTTTACGCTTAGAGGAATTTTGTAGTTTATCAGATAGGTTGTATTTCGAAGAATTATACCACAAGCATAAACAAGCGACAGCCGATATCGAGCCTCAAAAAGAACAATTGAAAAAAGAAATTCTTGAGGTTGCAGCGAAAGCTATTGAGTATGCATTGGTAAGGGTTGATACTTCTCGAAGCGAACGCGAAATAGTTAAGTATATTAACAGAGCTATTCGTAGTAAATTGATTGATGCCGAAATAAAAAGGAATGGTATGCGGCGCATACGTAGGAAAATCAACGGAGATCTTGAGAGTTTTAGTTTAAAACCATACTTTCCAGATGATGAGTATCTCATAGAGACAATATTAGGTTTAGATTTTAGTGATTGCAGAGATCAACTAACAAAAGGTGAAAATGAGTTTATCGATCAGATTTTGGAGGTAGTCAAAGAAGATAAAGCAGTGGGGAATGTCGCCCCATATACGTGTAACATCTATGGAGAGATCAGGATAATAAAAAAATATATAGCAGAAAAACTGGATGTAAGCCATGAAGTTGTTAGAAAAAGATTATCGAGAATAAGAAAAAAGGTCACAAAGTGACAGTATTTATAAAAGAGTGAGGAGGTATTTATCCTCTATTATTAGATGTCTATTATATAACATTTGTATTTTCATGTGAAGGAAACACGGCACAAAAGAGAGCAAGGGGGATGTTCGAAGATGGGAAGTCTGTTGGATGAACAAAGAGCGTGGAAAGGACTAACACCGAGGTCAAAAAAACGCTTTTTTGACTTGAAAGAGAACGGAAAGCTCGAAGATGGGAGAATTTACGACAGAGAAGGGAACGACGTCTCGGATTATTTTGAGGTGGCCCCTAAAACATCAGGACGCTCGAATGAGGGCTATAGAATTACAAGGAATGCGGGAGGGCATGACGCTGAGAATGGCGGCTTTACGTGGGCTTTTTACAAAACGTGCAAATCGTTCCTAGACGATTATACAACTGTCAAAGAACCGGACCTTGCGCGCCTGATGTTCATCGCTACATTTGTCGGGTTTGAGAATCAGCAACTTTCTCATGACAACGGACGTAAGATCGATAAGTCCGGCCTCCGAAAGATTCTCGGCTTGAGCGCTAATAATTTTCGGGATTTTTATAAGAGGATGACGGCGGCCGAGATTCTTATAGAAAACGAAGAAGGCGTTATCGAGTTAACTCCTTTTCTATTCCATCGCGGAAAAGTCCGAGGAAAACCTGCCGAAACTTCCCGAATAAAGATGTACCGAAAGACAATCCGAGAGCTGTACGAGAATTATAGCGGCCGGGCGGCAAAAAAGTTATCTATTGTCTATATGGTTCTTCCGTTTTTGAATCTGAAAACAAATATCGTATGTTTTAATCCAGATGAGACGGACACGGAACGACTTAACAAAATGCACTTAGATAAACTATCCGCCTTACTTGATTATAAAGATTCCAATAAACTAAGACAGACCTTAGAGAGTGTTAATCTGAATGGTAAGCCGGTTTTTTGGTTGCCGCCCGATCCTAACGACAAAAGAAAAAAGATTGTGGTTGTAAATCCTAACGTTGTTTTTGGTGGCCCAGCTAAAGAGCTAGACTCCATAAAGGTACTGTTCAAATAAAATCTTGCATTAGTCACTTTGGCTAATGCTTTTTTTATGCCTTTTTTTCGGCGCCTTTAATTCTACCCATAAACGGAGGTTGTAAAATGAATCAGCGAAAGATTAACTCGACACGAAGCAAACTCGGCCGTCTAGCCCGAAATCATTGCGCCAACTATAAAATCGGCGGTTCCTGCGATCTTCAGCGTTGCGGTTTGTGTACCGTTGAAATTAAAACGGATTCAATGCCGGGGAATATCTGTCCGTACTTTATGCGAAACGTTCTGCCCGCAGAGCCGGCTTTAATGCGGGAGTATCTCGAATGCTTACCGGCAGATCATCCGTTACGGAACAAGTCGAACCGGTCGGGAAAATGCAAACGTTGCGGCCATCGATTCGATCGCAAGAGTAACCGACAACAATACTGCGCCGGATGTGCGGTTGAAAATGAAAAGGAAAATAGGCGGCGAAGGAATCGTGATTATCGTGATAGACAAAGAAAAAGAATGACGATTTAGACGTCTGTAAACGTTGATATGACGGGCTTTATAAATGCAAAAAACGGCATCCGGCTATATTATTATTAGAATTCGATTTTTGCATCGGAAGGGGAGTTAGTTTTGTATGACGTTCTGATATACGTTAAGCCTACCGAAGCTCTTACGGTAGACACTGAAACGGGAGAAATCATCCGCCGATCGTCCGGCTGCACCCGTGACCTAAACGTCTCGCGGGCGGTGCTAGAATGTCGGACGTACGAAGAAGAAGCGAAAATCGTATACGAAAAGGGGGAACCGGCATGTTCTGCGTCTTAAAAATGTTCAATCATTACGGAGACTACGGCACCGCAGAAACGACATATATTCGCGAGCCAAAAGGCGGCGGCTTCACGGACCTGTTGCCCGGTGGTGTTACTTTTATCGAACTGAACCTAGAAAAAGGCACATATAAGGTGAAGGATCGTGACGGCTGTTTGATCGTGTTTTCTACCGTAAGCCGGGGTGACGAGTTGACCGACCTTGAATTTCGCCGGGAGTTGTTCAATTCGGCGACAGATTCGGCCTATCATTACGGGGCAAAGGACGCGTTTGTAATAGAGGGGCCGGTAAAAACATCGGTTGACGAATATGAGGCCGAACTATTGAAAGAAGAAAGAGCGATCAGAAATGAGGGGGATTTCGAATGAGTGAATGGAAAGAAAAAAGGGCAGAGCTGGAAAGGCAGCTAATTAATGCGAAACAAACGGTGATCAAATACGAAGGGACGCTAAAACCTTCTCGTACAGTTACCGAATCCGAGTACCGGGAAGCCAAGCGAGCCGTCATAGACCTAGCTTCACAGATTTCAAACGGCGACTACGAGGCCGGCCGACCTTCAGATCCATACGAAGGAATGTCCGCGCAGGAACTCCGGAGTCTGTATGAGGAGAAGAAAGCGAATTACAGGGGATACGCCGGATCAGGCCGTGAGGCGGCGGAATTGATGCGAATTGACACACGTATCCAGGCGTTAGAAAGCAGGGAAGCCGAATGAACTACACGCTTTATTTAACACAGGTCAGCGACGGCCGTGAGACGGTCTTTTCCTATACGCTTCACAACTTCGAAGGCCAGAAGGCTGCCGGCACATTTGTCGTCTTAGGGAAACGACGTAACGACATGTCTTACTGCGGACATATCGCGCTTCAAAGGGCGCTGAGATCGGCAGCTAAGATCGAGGGTATAATATCACTAAAGGTAATCGTCGACCATCCTTTGTTACAGCCGATTGTCTTTGAAACGATGGGAATCGATGATTCGTTGCACCCGACATTATGTCAGACGACAAACAGGATGCTAAAACGGTTCGCATCCCACGAGCTGGCCTCTGCGGATTTCAGCGGTGGTGACGCGACGTGGCAGGAAGTATCAACATTGGACAATGCGTTAGATTCACTCGAACAAAATAAGACGGTCAAAGGGAGATGGCAGATATTTCGCGATCTCTTTTTTAATTCTCAAAAAATCATTCGATAAGGAGACGGTTAGGTGAAATTTTCTAAGAAGCTACAGGAAAAAATAACAGAATTGAAGGCGCTAGAAGAAAAGGCGGCAAGCGGCTCGGAGAGAATTCGCGGACATAATGCAAAAGTGGCGGACGAATTGGCGGAGGCTGAGGCTGAGCTAAAGGTAGCTATTGCGGAACTGGCGGACAATCCTTCTGATTCGAACAGGACGAAAGAAAGAGAAGCACGTCGGAGGGTTGCCGAGTTACAGCTAGAGTTAAACGGGGCTAAAGAGCGCGAGAATGTCGTTTTCGGATTGAATAGTGGTAAAACAAGCAGCCTTAAACTTGAAATTTTAGAGATGGCCCGAGATGAAATTCGAGCAAACAGAGACGCTAATGAGGAAAAGGTGCTGAAACGTATTGCAAAGGCGAAGCAAGAATATCTCGAGGCGGCCAAGTCGTACTATGACCTTTTAATTACCGACGGTCAGAAAAAATATTATGACCTTGTACAGGAGATAGATGTACCCGACCGCATTGCGCAGCAAAATGAACCGGGCCTATCAGTACATCATCCGATCTATACTTATCGAGATAACGGGCCAAATAAATATGGAATTTTTGAGGATGAAGTAAAACGAGCATGGGAACGCGGGAGAATCGAATAATGCACGAAGCACCTCTAACCAGGGTGCTTTTTTTATTTAGAAGGGGGAATCGGGTAAATGAATAATCTTCGTCAGGCGAATTTGATACTGCTATGCGAAAAGCTGGCGCAATTGCCGGGGCTACCGGAAGCGATTTTCAGAAAATGCGGGATGCGGCGTTAGAGTTAGGTTCTACAACTACGATGACATCATCGCAGGTTGCGGGAGCTATGACGGAACTTGCCGCAAAAGGATTTGACGCCAATAAGATCATTGGAGCCATGCCCGGAATTATAGCCGCCGCGGAGGCTTCGGGTGAGGATCTTGCTTTAACAAGTGACACTATCACATCGGCATTAAACGCTTTCAACATGAAAGCAAGCGAATCTGGGAGAGTTGCTGATGTCTTGGCGATGACCGCGAATAAGTCAGCTGCGGGTATGACATCACTACAGTACGCTTTCAAATACGCAGCGGGACCGGCGGCGCAGCTCGGCATATCATTGGAGGAACTTGCGGCCGCTACGGGGATAATGGTCGATGCTGGACTCGCGGGCGAGCAGGCGGGTACGACGCTACGATCTGCTTTACTTCGGCTAGTTGATCCACCAAAGCGGGCGGCTAATACCTTAGAGGATCTCGGCGTAACAACTGTTGACCAAAACGGTAATTTCCGGTCATTAAAAGACATTATCGGCCAGCTACAAAAAGGTATGGCGGGCATGACCGACGCTCAGAAATCAGCGGCTCTCGCAAGCATATTCGGTACTGAAGCAGTTACCGGAATGATGGCGGTTGTTTCGAAGGGACCCGACGCGTTGGGCGAGTTTACGAAAGAGCTAGAAAACTCCGGTGGCGCAGCAGCGAAAGCCGCAAAGCAAATGAAAGAAGGTATCGGCGGTTCTCTTGAACATTTGAGCGGGGCGTTCGAATCATTCGCGATAACAATAGGGGATCAGCTTGCTCCCTACGTTTCGGCTGCGGCTGACAAGATCGCTGATTTAACTGAGCGCTTCAACAAACTGAGTGATGGTACGAAGAAATTTATCGCAGTAACTGCGGCCATTGTTACTGGATTAGTAGCCTTTATAGCGATTTCGGCAGCAACAGTAACAGCAGTCGCTTCCTTCTCGTCCAGTCTCGGTACACTCGCCTTCGCACTTAACACAACCCGAAAAGCGCTTTTACTAACAATGTTTCAGTTCACGCTGGGAATAGGCGCCGTTATCGCATTAGCAGCCGCATTCGCCTACGTCTACGAGAATAGCGACACGGTCCGCGAAAAACTTCAGGATTTAGGAAACAAACTGGGGCAGAAGGTAACTCCGGTAGTAAAAAACTTGACCGCGCTGTTCAAAGGACTCGCGGAAACGCTAACTGGCGACTTCACGAAAGGCTCAATCGCTTTACACAATCTTTTGCCGCCTTCTGTTGCGAATGTCGTCGTCAAAGGGGTCGCAATTATCCGAGGCGCATTCGAGGATTTGAAAAAGGCAATATCTGACGCCTTTAACGGAGATTTCTCAGGGTTCGCGGAATTCATTCCGAATATCATCGGAATCATAGTCGGCGGTATTCCGGGATTGATCGTTGCGGGTTCGAAATACCTCCCGGCAATAGCGCAAGGCATTCAGCAGAACATGCCGACCATTCTCAATACTGCGGTTAATATTGTGAATTCTTTCGTCAATATGATCGTCACGAATCTACCTATAATTTTACAAGCGGGCATTCAGATCATCCAAGGTTTGTTGAACGGATTTACTCAAGCGTTGCCGAGTATTCTAACGGCGGTAACTCAGATTATCAATTCGTTAGTTCAAGCGATCGTTACGTTATTACCTGCGCTGATCGGCGCCGGTATTTTGATCCTGACTTCACTGATCCAAGGAATAGTCGAGGCGCTACCGCAGATCATCCAAGCGGCCACAACGATGCTGACGACGCTGATTAATACGATCGTAACGCTTATGCCAATGATTATCCAGGCCGGAATACAAATTTTAAATGCGTTAATTTCTGGAATTATCCAGGTTCTTCCGCAATTAATAGAAGCGGCGTTGCAGCTAATACTCGCGCTTGCAAACGCAATTATTGAGAATTTGCCGACGATTATTGACGCCGGTATCCAGATTCTAAATAGCTTGATTGACGGCATCATTCAAATTCTTCCGCAGCTCATCGAAATGGCGATTTATCTAGTCATTACTATAGCGCAAGCGTTAATCGAAAATTTGCCGAAAATCATTGATGCCGGGATTCAGTTACTGCTTGCTCTTATTGACGGGATTCTCCAAAACCTACCGCAATTAATTGAGGCAGCGATAGAGCTCATCTTTGCTATTGCGCAGGCTTTGATAGACCATCTTCCTGAAATACTGGATGCCGGGATGCAAATTCTCATGGCGGTAGTTGACGGGATTATGCAGTTGTTACCGGAATTATTTTCAGTGGGTATGGAAATTGTCGGTGAAATTGCGGGCGCAATTATAGACAACAGTGGCGAAATTTTCAACGCCGGAGCAGACCTAATGCATGGTTTATGGGACGGAATTTGGTCCATGAAAGATTGGATCGGACAAAAAATAGGCGACTTTATGGGCGGAATCACAAAGGATATTAAAGATACCTTCGGAATTCACTCACCATCCCGCGTATTCCGTGACGAAATCGGTAAGTTCCTTCCGATGGGTCTTGCGGTAGGTATCGAGCGCAATATCGGCGTAGTCAAAGCGGCGGCTAACGAAATGGCAAACGCGGCTCTGTTTGACGCACAGGACTACTCGTATACGGTTGACGCAGCGTATAACCGAAGCGTACCGTTAAGTTTTTCTAGAGACGATTATGCTTCCGGAAATAACTCCGTTTCTCCGATTAATATTACGCTTAATTATAGCGGAAGTGGGTCGAGAGAAGATGCGGAGAAGATGTACGATCTGATCCAAAGCAAATTCAACGAAGATTTCCGCATTCAGCAACGAATTAGCGGCGTCAAAGGTGGGTGATTAACGAATGGATTTAACAATCGAAAGACTAAACGGAGATAAATACGTCCTGTCCGAACACGGAATAGTTACGCGTGATTTCGCCATTTTATGAATAAGAACGCTTGTCATTCCGCAGAAGTTTAGGTATCATAGGCGATAAGGAAAGTGATAGTGCGCCAAACTATCGCCTAAACGTTCGGAATAAATGACCGTGTGCCTTTCGGAGGAACTATGAGGTTTTTGCACGACTCAAAATCGTGTTCCTTCGGGAGTGTCGGTTCGACCCCGACCACCGGTATCCTAAGCTCTTTTTGAGAGCCGATGAGTTTATTCGAAACGCCCATAAATGTTGATATATCAACATTTATGGGCGTTTTGTGTTTTATAAGAACTGGCTAGAAACCGGTATGTTTTTAAATTTTTTTGCGCAAATTTTGCACAAGCACCTATTCAATTTCCTATGCAATTTCGGCCTCCACGACGGCCATTTCTTCAAAAATGTTTGCAGTTTCATTTTCATCTCTTTCTCGTAGCTCTTTAATTAAGTGAGCATATGTGCTTGAAGTGGTTTCTATGTCAACTTTTAATAACATGATTTATTGGTTGTTTTTTTCTGTTTATCTAGTGTTTTATACATGTTTAAATCGGACATATCAGAAAACCTGGTTCAGGACACTCAAATTAAGAGGAACACTCTGAGCCGGATCGCGCTAGGCTAGCGGCTTTGGCTACCTCCCGGAGTATCTGTAAGGCGCAAATTTTAACAAGCTTTTTGTGTAAGGAGGAATCGTTCGACAAATTTCGCGATACATTCACTTTGGATAGTAATCAGCCGATATCTATATATAGGTGATTTTGAGTGAACAGATCGTTTGAAAATGCAAAAAGTGTTATAAAATATCTTGAAACAATTGAATATAGGGAAAACCCAACTTTTTTCAAAAAGAAGAAAAGCGGCGGGGTTTTCGGAAAATCATTTAAAAATCAAAAGAAATTTAAAGAAAAAATAAAAACAATTCACAATAAATCTGATTTGGTTTTAATGAGAGAAAGCTTGGATGTTGAAATTGAAACGAGTAAAGATACAAGCTTTTTTAATAACCAATTAATTACTATCCTTATTTCAACTGTAACAATAATGTTTTCCTTAGTTGGAAGTTCAATAGTTGTTTTAGGACAAGTCTTAAATTCTTCCTCAAATGTTGCAATAAACTTAAAAATCAAAGAAAAAATGAGTGATGATGAAAAACTTAAAATAGTGAAAGATACTTTTATCTCTATAATAGATGACGTTTATAGAGGGATTTTTAACTTGCTATCCTCATTGCTATTTAAAAGTATTATTATTCTAATTTTAGGTTCAGTAGCTTTAGGTTATCTTTATATAAGAAGAGTACGAAAATTGCGGTTTTATTCAAACTTGATTAAACAATGTATTTCTGATGATAAGGTAGAGAAAAAAAGTTGATGTAGAAAACAGTTACTCTAATTTTCTTCGACAAAGTTCGAGTAGAGTTTCATTTAAAAGACCCTTGGTGATAATATGACAGGAGGTGAAAAGATTATGAAATTTGAAGTTCTTTTTTGGTTTGACAATGATAATACTAGAACAGCTAAAGTAATTGCGGAGTCTAATAGAGCACTTATAAAAGAATTGCAAGAATGTGAATGGTATGAATTTGAAGATGATAAGCGTATTGTAAATGTTAATATGCGACTTGTAACGCACTTTGTTGTGAAATAAAATTTATTTTTAAGCATCCTTGGGGGTGCTTTTTTATTTTGGGTAAAACACTCACTTTTGTCCGGTTATCCGAGTGTATCCGATACTCTTCCACGATCAGGGCAACCGGGTCCAGTGAATCTCAGGTTAAACTATTGGCGACAAAGGGTGCCTCCGAGTGTGGCCCGGTTTAGTAACTTCTAAAAGACAATCGTTCGACAAATTTCGCAGTTGATTTCTTTTCGCTTTTAAATATCCGATAAATAAAGTGATATCAATGAAATTTGAATAGGAGCGAGGAGTTTGAGTAATAAAGATAAATCTTGTTTTATTGTAACACCAATTGGAGGAGATGACTCAGAGGTAAGAAGATCAGCAGAAGGAGCAATTGATGCAGCTATTGTCCCAACTTTAATTGAGATGGGGTTTGTAGAGGACAACATCAATGTTGCTCATCGTATGGATCAATCAGGGTCTATTAATAAGCAAGTTATTTCTAGAATTTTAGAAGATGAATTAGTGATTGTAAATTTAACAGGCTTAAATCCTAATGTAATGTATGAGTTGGCTGTACGACATGCGGCAAGAAAACCAGTTTTACAGATATGTGAACATGGTACTGATTTACCTTTTGATATTACAGATGAAAGAACAATTTTTTATTCTAATGATATGAAAGGAGTATTAGAGCTTAGAAGCAAATTGGAGCCGGCAATTGTCAATGCACTTGAAGAAGAAGATATAGATAACCCAATTTATCGGGTAATTTCAAGTAAGACCATACTACAAGATGTTAAAATTGATAGTTCAGAAAAATATTTAGTTCATCGACTTGATCAATTCGAGAAAAGAGTTATGAACAATTTGTTTGAAAAAAAACAAATTTTAAAAACACAAACAGTTAGCGATGAACGATATATAAAATACTCAATCAGTTTAAGAATTAATGATAGAGATAATTTTTCGCCAAAAGAATTTAGAATGCGTTTAAAAGAAATAAATAGTAGTATTAAATTGGTTAAATTAACAGGAGTTAACGACTTTATTAAACTTCGAATTCAATCAGACAATTATATTTCAAAGCAAAAATTAATAGAAGATGTTTATGAAGCAGCTGAAGCAAAAGTTGAAATAATATAATAATAAAGTAAAACAATAATTTTAGTACTCTTATTATTAAGATGTTAATAGTAAGTTGCTTTCCCATCCGGGAAGGCGTTTTTTATTTGGAGGGGGGAATGATATGCAAAAACCATTAAAATCCTGCAATGAACCAGGCTGCCCTACTCTCACCCGGAAAGGCTACTGCGAACAGCACAAGAGAGAAAAGCCAGTCTATGATCAATACCGTGAGTCAGCTGCCCGCCGGGGTATGACAGCAAATGGCGGAAAGCAAGACAGGGGTACCTGTCAAAGCATCCTTTCTGTGTTTCCTGCATGAAGGAAGGCAGACGGGTTCCCGCAACAGTCGTTGACCATATCGTTCCGCATAAAGGAGGTAAAAAACTATTTTGGGACTCTTCCAACTGGCAGCCGCTGTATGCGCCCTGCCACAGCAGGAAGACCGCAAAGGAGGATGGAGGCTTTGGCAACAGAACATCAAACCTACGTATGTGATCACTGTGGAACCAAGTTTCATATCAAAGGATGTTCGAAAGTTAGGAAGCATGACAACGGGGTGCGGCAGCATTACATCAAGTGTCCGCGGTGTCAGACTGAATACACGTCCTACTACACGAACGAGACGATCAGGCGCATGCAACAGAAGGTAAAGAAGCTGACTGTACTACGTCTCAAAGCACAAGCTCAAAAGGGAATTGACGTATACAAGCAGAAATACACGCGAGCTCGAGAGGAATTGGAAACGGCCATGCTGTAGCTACGGGAGGAAATGGAGACCCCCCGCCCTTAAATCTCTGGAAAGGATTCGCGGGAGACCGCGCTCCCCTCCACATTTTGAAAAATTCCCTAAATGAAATTTCGGAAGGAGGTGAGGGAATGGCAAGACTAAGGCAACCGGTTGATTTATTGCTTGTGAAAGGTAAGAAAAAACTGACAAAACAGGAGATTGAGGAACGAAGAAAGGAGGAGATCAAGGCGCCTTCTTATTTGCTGAAAGACTTAAAAAGAGAGTTCAAAAAAATAGCGGACGAGCTGAAAAACATCGGAATTATGACGAATTTAGATGTTGATGCGCTCGCCCGTTTTTTATATTCGCGGAAGCTTTACCTTCAGGTGACGGACCAGCTGCTTGAGCAGGGGCCAATGAAAACAATAGTCGTCAGAGATGTGGACGAACAGGGAAATATCGTGGGGGAAAAAGAAAAAACGGTAGTCAATGAAGCGTATTCGGACTTGCTTATCAATCAAGATAAACTATTCAAACAATGCCGGCAGGCTTCCAGTGATTTGGGCTTCACCATTTCCTCGCGCTGCAAGCTCGTTATTCCTAAAAAGGATGACGACAAGCCGAAATCAAAAGAGGAAGAGCGGTTCGGGGGCCGGATGTAATGCAAGAGGTTCCAGCTGATGCACGGGGTGTCTGCTGACGGTATTTATGGACAAAAGACAAAGGCGAAAATTGAAGCTTTATTGAAGTAATCAAAAAGGCCCTCTTTCAAGAAGGCTTAGATTTTATAAACTCCAATTGTTATTTCTCACTATCCATTTCCCATATTTTCTGACCGTCTGCTAAATATACTGCATTTGGTGTATCTTCATAAAGTGAAATTTCAATTGGAACTTTCTCCTTGTCTCAACCAATCATATATACTACAGTCGTTATTAGTGGGTTGGGATAAAATATTATTTACTTGAAATGCGACTGCGTCATATTCTATATAATTGACAGTATCATCGTCCAATCCGTTGTCTGTTTCATAGAGTGTGTCAGGTTCTCCAATCACCTTTAATCCACTTTTCCATTCTATTATCAAATCGTTATTTTTATACTTTCTTAATGCTGAAATTAAAGGATCATATCCCATTTATATCCTCCTTTGTTATGGTTTTAAAGGTTCTGAAGGTACTATATGAGCCCCGTTTTGGCTGGGTTGCCGTGGTGTCGAAGTAAAAAAGAAAGACGCCTGTTTAGCGTCTTTTAATTTAATTAGCAAAAATCTTCGTCTATTTCTTTTTTTCGTCCTAAAAATACTTTTAACGCATCGTTTTCTCGCTCCATTAAACCATCGAAATGGCTTTCATCCATCACCAACTCTTTATAACCCCACACTGCGGAAATATCATTATCCCTATCGAAATTAAAATACCATTCTAGTGGCAACTGTTTCTCCGTAACTTCAAATAATTCCGACGGATACCAAGATGGAAAATTGTCTTCTTCACCTTTGATTAAAAAGTGTAAAGAAGAATTCCATTCACAAATACCATAAACGCTATATTGTTCGTCTTTTTTTAAATCGAAGATGGTTTCAGGGCTGTAACCAATTTCATAAGTTTTTTCTAATAACTCTAAGCCTGTATTCATCTTGCATTTAACTTTCATATATTGTCACCTTCATTTATTTAAATTTAAAATCATCGAACTGGCCTGTTTTAGTGTTTTTTAAGTAATGAACTTCGATTCCATTCACATTCTTAGACATTTTAACCCAGCCTTCATCTTTAGGCCAACGAGAGTCTGTCATCCCTTTTCTTAACGGTATAGGTTTGCCGGTATTAGGGTTTGAGAGCACTTCCTTCATAGCTAATTGTTCATTTAAATTATTTGGTTTTGTTCTGCCTGTAGTTCCTTTTCCTAAAGACACACTCTTATAAAGTTTATCAAGGTCTCCAGATCCTTTAAACTTGCTCTCGATAGGGTTTTTAAGAACATCATTCGTAGTTTTAGAAGTTTTCTTCTCAACTTTTCCAACATCCTTAGCTACCTCTGATCCTTTATCTACCTTCGCAACTTTCTTTCCCGCTTCTTCACCTTTAAATAACTTGAAGCCGCGCTTTCCGTACTTAAATGCCTTTCCGAAAGGGGTGACACTCAATGCGGCCAACAAACGATCACCATTATCTTTAACGATTTCGCCGGTCGCAAGGTCGTATCCAAACGCTGCTCTTACTGCATCATACACACCTGTAAATTCCATCGCCGTATCGAAATATTTATCAAAATCACTTTTTTCCACATTCTCTGGAAGGGTGTAGGCGGGTTCTATCTTAACGATTGTATCACCATCTATGTATGCACGGTAAAGCGTATCGTTAAATACTCTATAATCTTTTTTAAGTTCATTCAATTCCTCTTGAGTGTACTCTTTCTTGGAAACCTTTTGTGTTGCCAACTTTTTTAATCGATCTGGATCGGCAAGAGTGTTAATGTCAGCATCTTCTTTGTCTCCGAGTTTTTTCAACATGGCACCCATCGCTGTTTCTTGATTTCCACTCAAGGTATCCATCTCATCCGGCTTTAAAATCGCACCTTTTTGATAACTGGTGATTTCAATTTTGGGCCCGGTATACATCCTTTCGAGCCGCGCAATGTATTTCTGCATAGTTTCAAGGTCATTTTCAGCCGTTTTGAGGGCGTTGGTTTGCTCGCGGTCAAACGCATGCAGCTTTTCAAGGGTTGTGCTGATTTCCTTTAATGCTTTCTGATTCTGTTCGTGAAAACCGCTATCATTCAAATCCGGTAAATCTACGATATGGCTGACTTTTGCGATCGTGGCGTTGGTCTTGGAAACCAAATGTTTTGTTGTTCGATCAGCAGCGTTTAAGCCATTCTCCAGCTCGTGTTCGAGAAAGGACTGTGAAATAAATCCGTTGTGGTTTGGTTCCAGGGAATTCAGCGCGCTTTTCATTTTCTTCAGCGTGGAACTGTATTCCTCTATAAAGGTATCATAGAATTGTATAAAAGGGGTGTGACATTCCTCGTAAAAGGCGCGGATTGCGTCGCCGCCTTTTCCTTTTAAAGCATCATCAAGTGATGTGATGCCCTCAACGGCTTTTTTGACTTTAGAAAATTCGTCTGATTGTTGTTTTAATTGTTCCAGCGTTTGATCTATTGCATTGTGTAACGCCTGAACATCAAGAGTCTTCATGGCATTCTCCTCTAATACTTTTCATTACAATCAGTATATAGTTTACCACTTTATAGAAAGGACTTGGTGAATATATCCTGTTCAACCATGAAAATGAATCATTAGGCTTAGGTCATTATTTCTATTAATTCATTTCGATTATCGTAAACAAGTTTGTTGTAGCATTCTTTAGGCTCTGTGACTAAACCAAAAAGCCATTTGTTTTAAATTTGTCTTTCGGTATCACGAAAATTTCATTTGATGCATATGTGATTCGAAGAATCAATTGTCTATTCGTTGTTGCTGGGAATTACATTGATTTATCAACGAATGATCAAGCTTTACCGTATCTTTTAAGCGCTAAGGAATCCGCGGAAGACATTCAAAACAAGGCGATTGTTGCAAAGGCTCTTTTAAATGTCGCATATTGTTATAATGCAATGGAGAGACCAACAAAAGTATTGAATACTTTCATAAGGCGATTGATGTAGCAAAGGAAATAAAGGCAAAAGAACTGACTCAGGCTTATTATGATTTGGCTTTAATTACTTTCGAAGTAACGAAAATATTGAAGGACGAAAATTTTATGAAAAGGCGCTTGAAAGTGCGCGGGTATTTGAAGATGAATTATTCCTGTGTCTGTTGGATGTTTTAGAAGTACTGTTTATAAAATCAGCTAATAAGTCAGAGGTACTAGAAACAATGAAACCATTACGGGATAGTCGTGGTTACCCCTATCTTGAGGAACTGGCATTAGAAGCAGCTCTATTCTATACTAGGAATGAGCAGCCAAATGATTCCATATTTTTTTATGATCAGATGGTGCAGGCTCAGAAACAAATCAAAAGGGGCGACTTTCTGTATGAAATCTAAGCTGTTTCTTTCGTTGACCCTTGCTTTGGGCTTGTTGGTCGTGTCGAGCGCTTCCATTCACACATCTGTTGAACAACAACACGCAGAATTTTCTGTAGCATCTAGGCTCGCAACATAATTGTGTTTGGGCAGGTCATTTGATGGCCTGCCTTTTTGATGAAAAAATTATTTGAATTTGAAAACGAACCTATGCCAAAATCTTGGACGACTTGTATAAAGCAGAACGATAGTGTTGATACTCATTTTTCTTCGTCCTTTGTGTTGGAATTTTCATTACAATTTTTCGTTCGAATTTTATACAAAGGTAGACAAAAAACTTGATTATCAATGGTTCTCTGGGTATATTTGACCTCGCCCACCGGTATCACTAAACACCGTATTGCCAAACGATGAAAAAGCGTTCCCTTTGTAAGGAACGCTCTTTTTGTTTATTCCTCATCAACGCGGAGAGCCGCCAACATAAACGCAATGACCAACTGTTGTCCGTACTCTTCATTTATCGCACCGTGAAATGAAGCACCTTGTCATCAGCAAGGTGCTTTTCTTTATGCAATGATATGTTCCAATTCTCCGATCGCCTTTTTACGTTTTGTTTACAAGTTGATCAAACTTTAGCGACATCCGCCAGCTATATTGAATACAGCAAGATCTCATCCAAATATAGACAAAGGAACATTTTGAGGAGGAATACAGTTGTCAATTAGCATTAAATTGCCTGACGGGTCCGTCAGAGAGTTTGAGGAGGAAGCGAGCATTGAAGATGTCGCTGCTTCTATTAGCTGCGGTCTGGAACATGCGGTTGCCGGTAAATTAAACGGAAAGCTTGTAGATTTATCAACCCCGCTTCAGGACGGTGCGCTCGTTGAAATTGTTACCCGGGACTCGGCTGAAGGGCAGAAGATCGCGCGTGAAAAATCGCGGGGGACAGGGCGTATTGTGGCACTTGATGCAGCTCGGGGGCTGGCGGTCATCGGGATGTATTTGCAGCACTTCGCCTTGAACGAAACGAACGGTTCGATCGTTTCCGGGAATACGACGCTTCTATTTGTGCTTTGCGGCGGCATTTCCTATTCGATCATGGCCGGGCGCATGATGGATCGAGGAATGGAGCCGGCTGCATTTCGGACGCGGATGCTTGCCCGCGCGGTATTTATCGACATGATAGGATATCTGCTCATTATGCTGAATACTCCGTTCGGGGTGATATTGCCCGCTTATGCTGCACTGTTTGTGCTGGCGTTGGTGCTGATTCGTCGTTCGACACGTGTGCTCGTTACAACAGCAGCTGTTTTGCTTGCAGTGAGCCCGCCGCTGATGATTCTCGGAGGCAGCGTCCTGTCGGAAGCATACTTGCTTGGTGATATGGCAGGCGGTCCGATGTCCGCGCTCGCACTTGCACCCGCTTTCGTCGCCGGTATGGCAATCGGGCGCTTTGATCTGACCAAGATGCGTACCGCACTTTCGCTAGTAAGCAGCGGCGCAATCATGCTTATCGTCTCTAAAGTTTTGGGTACTTTCGTTCTTCCAGGGCTGAGCCGTTCCTTCGAAGAGTGGCTCGTAAGTGTTCAAGGCACGGCCGGCGCCGAACCGGATCAGTATTGCAATCTGGCCGCACAACGTGGCGCCGCCGCTGTGGCACAATCTTCTTTCGATCGCTCCGCACAGTGCGTCAACTTTTCAGACGATGCTGGGGCTTGGGGTTGCCTTTCTGGTGCTTGGATTGGTATGTCTCGTGCCGCAGAAGACTTCTGCCGTGTTAAAGCCGTTCGCGGGAGTCGGACGTGTAGCGTTGACGATGTATGCAGCACAGTTTGTTGTCATATGGGCTCTTGAAATCTCGGGAGCCAAGTATGATATCGGGGCCATTCCATTCGGTGATCTGTTCGTCGCGTTCGTGGCGACGGTGACAGGGTGGCTGATTGCCCGGCTTCCTGCCGGTCCGCTCGAGACAGTGATGCGCCGCTTTGACCGGGCATTCAGCACCTTGGGACCCGTCACGGGACCGACGACACTGAGGTAGGCGGTCTTCAACATGTTGCCTGAAGGAACCGTCTGAGCAGGCAGCTCCTTCAGGCTGTTAGCCTATCGGGAATTCCGGAAGATATCGGAGAACAATGGATGAGTGCATGCTGAATCAGAGTGCGAGGCAGGCTCTTGTTCATGAAATGCAGCCCCCTCATCCTTGTATTGGCTTTTCTCTGATCAAATTTGCAATTTGAAAAAATCACGAAATGGGGATGGCATTTTTCTATGTTTAAGAAATTGTTCACAAAGTGTTATCTGATCTTGGTTTTATCGCTTATGATGCTGCTTGGAGCGATAACCCCAGGCGTTGCTATGGCGCAGACTGCCAAGGGGACGGCGTCCGGTCAGCAGACAAAAACAAAGACTAAAAAATCTCAGAAGTTAAAACTGGACAACAATGTTGCTTCGATGACAGAAAAACGAACGCTTCATGCTACATTCAAGCTTCCGCAAGGTGTTGATATGAAAAGCATAAACTGGACGTATGACGGCAAACCGCTGTCTCAATGGAAAAAATATAAGGTCCGTGATTACACCGGTGCACCTTTCATTACTGTTAGACATGTAAAAGTAACCAACGGCAAAGTTCATGCTAACATCAACTTCGATCTTCCATACGATACAGACAACCTGTCAGAGCCGCGACTGCAGCGGCCGCTATACGCGTCTCTGATGGGCACATATGATTTGGCGGCAACAATGAACGGACGAGTGGTTGCCCATGCTCCCGTAAAATTGACACCATATGACAGCTTCCGCACTTACGACGAGCTGAAGCCGGAGATCGATGCTGTTACAGCAAAAGCTGCGCAAAAAAACAACAGATATATTAAAACGACTTCCATCGGTAAATCGGTCGAAGGCCGTGATATCTATTTGACAGTGCTTGCCAAAGATAAAGCCGCTGTCGATAAGTATCAGAAGGTGACTCACCCTGCCATGCTGAATGATCCGAAGAAATTGCAGGCCGACATTAAATCCGGCGCATTTGGCGACTATCAGGTGCCGATCTGGTTGAACAATATTCATCCGAATGAAGCGCCTGGAGTCGACGCGATCATGAATTACTTTAAGTCAATGGCGTTGGATAAGAGCATAACGTATGATACAGTCCTGCCGAATGGCAAGAAAAGCAAGACAACGTTGAATATAGATGATGCCTTGAAACATGTTTTCTTCCTGTTCGTTTATACGGACAATCCGGATGGCCGGGTTCATACGACACGTTCTAATGCTGAGGATTTCGATTTGAACCGGGATAATTCATATCAAACCCAGCCTGAGACGCGCAGCGTAACAGAACAAATCGCGAAGTGGTCGCCGCTGTCTTTTCTGGATATGCACGGGTTCGATTCCAATTTCCTGATTGAGCCCTCTACTCCGCCTCATAACCCGAACGTTGAGTATGATCTTTTAATTGATCACATGGTGGAACAGGCAAAGGCTATGGGTGAGGCCGGGATTGCAAATACGAAGTACGACTACTATCACATCCCTTATGAAGAACATCGGAAAACTGCGGAAGATCCGAATTATGTGTCAAAAGGCACGGCTTCGGGATGGGATGATGCATCTGCAGCATATACCGCTGCATTCGCCATGTATCACGGTGCGATGGGGCACACGCTGGAAACGCCCGAGTCGAATGAAGAGTCTACCAAAGCTCTGTATTACAGTTCTGCGGCAGCTGCAAAATATGTAGCCGGAAAGAAAGAAGAACTGTTCCTGAACCAATTAAAAATATTCGAGCGCGGGGTAGACAATATCGATGATCACGCTGTCGATCATTACTTGGTCAACGCCAAAAACGAAGAGATCGGCCGTCCGCGGCAGGGCAACCAAAACTTCTTCCCGGAATACTACGTACTCCCGGTCGATAAAAACATTCAAAAGAATGTGTTGGAAACCTATAAGGTGGTTGAGTACTTCCTTCGCAACGGCGTAAAGGTTGAACGATCAACAAAAGCGGTAACCGTTAACGGAAAAACATATCCGGTAGGATCATTTATTGTAAACATGCACCAGGCAAACCGCGGCCTCGCGAACTTGGTCTTGTATGATGGAATAGATGTATCTGATTATGAAATGATATCCGGTGAGATGATTCAAAATTTCCATGATATGCGAGGTTTTGACCGTTATGTCATTCGCGATACCGGGGTGTTCAAAGGCAAGACTTCTCCCATCACATCCGTATCGTTTCCGGGGACTAAAATGCCAAAACGCTCAGCTTATGTGCTGATCCAAAACACAAACAATGATGCGATAAAGGCGGTCAACGAGTTACTGGCAGCCGGCAAGACCGTTACAATGCTCACCAAGAGCGGATCAGGCTATCAAGCGGGCGATTTCGCGGTTGCCTACAAGGACCTGTCCCCATTGGCTTCCAAGTACTATCTTGATGTGAGCGCATTCGGCCATAAGAAACCAAGCGGCAAAGTTCTCAAGGCTTCTACTGTAGGAGCATTGGGTGAAGCGGCATATGTACTGAAAAATCTGGGTTTTAACGTCACCTCAGAACAGGCTGGTGCAGATGTACTTGTCAATACGTTCGACTCTTCTAAATATGTTAATAAAGGAAAGCCTTACATTGCATTTGGAAACATGGGGATGACGAATGTTCAGAAGTGGGTACCCGGATTTTCTTTTAAAGGTCCTGAATGGGAGAGATACGAAGGCGTCTTCTTGGCAAATGTCATGCAAGATCATGCTATTACAGCCCCTTACAATAAACAGGAATACTTCTACACAGTCACTGGTTCTTATATTACCGCTGTTCCTAAAACGGCAAAAGTGCTTGCGATGATTGCTGATGAAGATCACTTCTTTAAGGCAGGCTGGTGGCCGGGACATGATGCTGCCAAAGGAAAGATAATGGCCTTCACGTATAAAGATCACAACAAGAACTTAACTGTTTTCGCTAACGATTTAACCAATGACGATCATCCGCAGCATCAATATCGGCTGCTGGCAAATTCGATTTTCAATGCAGCTCCTAGAAGAACTGACAATGCTTCATCATCAAAACGATGAGAGGCTGGAAAGCTGAAGTGCAAGCGGGCTGCCGCAGTGGAGGCGTCTCGTCTAAACAGCCGGATAGACAAGCTTTGAAACGAACATTGAATCATCGTTAGCAGTGCCATGATTTATAGATCAGACTGCCTTTCTTTTGAAGGGCAGTTTTTTCGCGTCTGACGGGTCTTCGTCGTTTGCTTTGCTTCTGGTCAAAGGGCCGGAGTTTTCCGCAAGTGCCTGCTTTTCATGGGCGGCCATATGCTTCCAGCCTTTCTTGAATCCTTCCCATTTTTTTATGCAGAAACTTAAGGTTAAAAAAGACGATAAGTGTTCCGGTTATGGCTGATAAGATCATTGCAGGAAAACTGAATTTTTCTATCTCTGCGGCAGCGGTTAGCAAATAGCAACAAAATGGCAGCATAAAGATCGACGTTAATATGCCGGGTACATAATGTTTAAATTTCAACCACAGGACGATGTGAAAAAGGAAATGAACAGTAAAAGCAAAAAAGAAACCAAACCAGACGATATATTGATTAAAATAAATACTGATGACAGTTACACCAACAGCTAGTAAAAATTCTTCGAGCACAGCGCAAACAAAAGAAGCGGTTTTGGCATGTCCGAATGGAGCTTTTTTCAGTTGTTTCAGTTTGCTTCGATATCTTTTGCCCCATGCCTCGACCATCACCATCTCTTCAAAATCATGCAGTATAAATAAGATCGGCAGCATCCAAGCGATAAATTGCATGTTTTCCATTTACATTCCCCCTCTTATGTGCCACAATTGTGACATTTCATAGAGAACAAAGTCAATAAGGCAACGAAAAGTGCTACATTGCCATAAAAAGTGCGACAGGAGCGAGAATATGAAGCAAATGCCCTCAAAAACAGCTCAGCAATCTAAAAGCTGGCTGACGCTATCATTGTTGGAGCTTATGAAGGAAAAAAGCTTTTCAGACATTACCATTACAGAGATAGCGGAAAAAGCGCAGCTTGACAGAAGAACATTTTATCGGCATTTCCATTCAAAAAAAGATATATTAGACCGCTATTTTGAGCAGCTTTGTAGTGAGTATTCCAATTACATTGTTCAG
The DNA here is from genome assembly GCF_018333035.1 of Bacillus sp. J41TS8. NCBI lineage: Bacteria > Bacillati > Bacillota > Bacilli > Caryophanales > Bacillaceae > Bacillus > Bacillus sp. J41TS8. The sequence continues at coordinate 100,363 of NZ_BORF01000011.1, read as the reverse complement.
GAAAAACATATTGACTTATCCAGTCTTGGACATGCGTATTTCAACTTTTGGAGCCGACATGCCGATTTTTTACAAGCCCTTCATCAGAATCAATTATTTTATTTGGTTGTTGAGAAATATAATGAACTACTTCCAGATCTTCACAAAAAATTTAAAGAAGAAACCTTTCATTTTAAAAGCGAAATCGACTTGGAGTACGGGCTTTCATTCAGCGCAGGGGGCTTTTGGAACATCCTTTCAAAATGGTTTGAGAGAGGCCGGAAGGAAACTCCTGAAGAAATGAGTCGTATTCTGCAAGGAATAGTAGATTCATTTTTAAATAAGCAAGCTTTCGAAAGGTGATCTCATCTTGGTATATGAGTGCTTGAAGCGTTTAGCCTTCTTTCTTAATTTCTGCTTGTGCTTACGGTCAATCTTCGGTACCGTTAATGCAAAGACCCTTGTAATATAGAGAACAGGAGTGAGGCCGTTGGTGAATACGGTGAAGATACGAGGGGTGGCCATCGGAGAAGGAGCCCCGAAAATTTGCGTGCCGCTCATCGGAAAAACGCATGAACAATTGAAAGAAGAAGCTGCTTTTCTTCTATCCATTAATCCGGATCTTGCCGAATGGCGGGCGGATTTTTTTGAAGATGTCGAAGACGTTGACAAAGTGAAAGAGGTATTGGCTGACATCCGGGAGATCTTAAAGGATATCCCGTTGATATTTACATTTCGCAGCGCGGAGGAAGGCGGCGAAAAAGAAGTCGGTAAGGAATTTTACTTTGCCTTGAATCATGCCGTAGTCAAAACAGGGCTGGCAGATGTGATTGATGTCGAGCTGTTCAATGAAGAGCATAATGTGGAAAAACTGGTTCAAGCGGCTCATATGCAACATGTCTTTGTCATTATATCCAACCACGATTTCGGGAAGACGCCGAGAGCGGAAGAGATCGTTTCCCGTCTCCGAAAAGCCCAGGATCTTGGCGCCGATTTCCCTAAGATCGCGGTGATGCCTGAAACACCGGCAGATGTGCTGGTGTTGCTTGAGGCGACTCATATGATGCATGAGCAGTATGCGAAGCGGCCGATTATCACGATGTCGATGGCCGGAAAAGGCTTGATCAGCCGGCTCGCCGGAGAGGTATTTGGCTCGGCCGTGACGTTCGGCGCAGCTAAAAAAGCATCCGCACCTGGCCAAATTGAGGCGGCGGATTTGAAACATATACTCGATGTGCTTCATCGCAATTTATAATCATTGGGTGCGCCGCTAAGGTCCCTTTTATAGTTAAAAAGATTCATATATTTTTCCAACCTTTTCACTTGCTAAATCGGTGTGTTACGATAAAAAATGAATTGAATAGCTTTACTAGGGGTGCCCGAATGCGGGCTGAGAGAGAAACACGTGTTTCTTAACCCTTTGGACCTGATCTGGTTCGTACCAGCGTGGGGAAGTAAAAAGGATTCGGGAGAAGATGGGGAATGGGTATGGTCCGTCTGTCTTCCAGTGATTTTACTGACTGTAAAACCAGGTTCATCATATGAGCCTGGTTTTTTTGTGCTGGTGCTGTTCCGGAGTTTCGTCCTGATCAATTTTTTAGAGGGGAAGGATTTTTACATGAAACAGGAGTCAGTACAGCAAAAAAACATCTCGATCATGTCAAGTTTTTCAGGGAGCCGCAAAGTGTATGTCGAAGGGGCGCGGCCTGACATTCAAGTGCCGATGAGAGAAATTTCGCTAAGTCCGACGACGGGTTCGTTTGGCGCCGAAGAAAATCAGCCTGTCCGCGTTTACGACACAAGCGGTCCTTATACGGACGCGAATGCGGAGGTTGATATTCTTAAAGGGCTGAAACCTTTGCGGGCGACCTGGATCAGGGAGCGCGGCGATACCGAAGAATATGAAGGCAGAGAAATCAGACCGGAGGATAACGGCTATAAAAGCAAAGAGAAAGCGAGCCACAGCTATCCAGGGTTGAAACGAAAACCGCTGCGCGCGAAAAAAGGTCAAAACGTCACGCAGCTGCATTACGCAAGAAAGGGGATCATTACGCCCGAGATGGAATTTATCGCGATCCGAGAGCACGTATCTCCCGAATTTGTTCGTGATGAAGTGGCAAGCGGACGGGCGATTATTCCGTCAAACATCAACCATCCGGAAAGCGAACCGATGATTATCGGCCGCAACTTCCACGTCAAAATCAATGCCAACATCGGCAATTCCGCTGTCACCTCTTCGATTGAAGAAGAAGTGGAAAAAATGACATGGGCCATCCGCTGGGGCGCCGATACGATGATGGACTTGTCCACAGGTAAAGATATTCATACAACGAGGGAGTGGATCATCCGTAATTGTCCAGTTCCTGTAGGAACCGTGCCGATTTATCAGGCGCTTGAAAAAGTAAACGGCGTCGCGGAAGACCTCACTTGGGAGATTTACCGCGATACATTAATCGAACAGGCTGAACAAGGCGTTGATTATTTTACGATTCATGCCGGCGTCCTTCTTCGGTATGTGCCGCTGACGGCAAAGCGCGTCACCGGAATCGTATCCCGCGGCGGGGCAATTATGGCGCAATGGTGTTTGGCTCATCATGAGGAAAGCTTTCTGTACACCCATTTTGAAGAGATTTGCGAGATTATGAAAACATACGATATCGCATTTTCGCTCGGGGACGGCCTCCGGCCCGGCTCGATTGCCGATGCGAATGATGAAGCCCAATTTGCCGAATTGGAGACGCTCGGCGAGCTGACGAAAATCGCCTGGAAGCATGATGTTCAAGTGATGATCGAAGGCCCGGGACACGTGCCGATGCATAAAATCAAAGAGAATGTCGACAAGCAGATGGAGATTTGCAAAGAGGCGCCGTTTTACACGCTCGGCCCGCTGACGACCGATATTGCACCGGGCTACGACCATATTACATCGGCGATCGGAGCGGCGATGATCGGCTGGTACGGTACGGCCATGCTTTGCTATGTGACGCCGAAGGAGCATTTGGGACTGCCGAACAAAGACGATGTCCGCGAAGGCGTCATAACATACAAAATCGCGGCCCATGCGGCTGACCTTGCCAAAGGGCACCCCGGCGCGCAAATCCGCGATGACGCGCTTTCCAAGGCGCGCTTTGAATTCCGCTGGCGGGACCAGTTCAATTTGTCGCTCGATCCGGAAAGAGCGCTTGAATACCATGACGAAACCCTTCCTGCGGAAGGCGCCAAAACGGCACACTTTTGTTCAATGTGCGGGCCTAAATTTTGCAGTATGAGGATTTCCCAGGATATTCGCGACTATGCCAAGGAAAACGACCTTGATGAAGAAAAGGCAATTCAAAAAGGATTGGAAGAGAAGGCGAAGGAATTTAAAAAAGCAGGCGGCAGCATTTACAGGTAAAGACGGGCAATACAGCAGATGAAAGGGGAACCTTTCATCTGTTTTTTTATAATATGGGGTTGACAGGTCGGAATAATATGAATTAGTATGTTGTTTAATATTTCGGAAAATTCCATCATCGCTGATCGGTCAACCGAAGGCTCTTATCTCAATTGGGATAAGAGTTTTTTATTTTCAGTTTAGAAAAGAAAGGGGAACAAGATGTCTTTATCAATTCGTGTAAATGAAAAAGCATTTGGAAACGGCAGCCTTAAAACAAGCGTGCTTCAAGACGTGAAACTGACGGTCGAAAACGGCGAATTTCTGACTGTCATCGGTCCAAGCGGGTGCGGGAAAAGCACGCTCTTAAAAATCGCTGCCGGTCTTGACGGGGATTATGAAGGGCGAATCAGCATGAACGGAAGAGAAATCAAGGGCCCGGGGATTCAGCAAGGCTTCATCTTTCAAGAGCATCGGCTTTTTCCATGGCTGACGGTTGAGCAAAATATCGCCGCAGATTTAAGCCTGAAAGAACCGGCGGTGCGAAAAAAAGTCGATGAATTGATTGAAACGGTACGGCTGAAAGGCGCGGAGAAACAGTACCCGCGCGAGCTGTCCGGCGGAATGTCGCAGCGGGTCGCGATTGCCAGAGCTTTGCTCAGGGAGCCCGAGATTTTGCTGCTTGATGAACCCTTCGGCGCCTTGGACGCCTTTACGAGAAAGCATCTGCAGGATGTACTGACAGACATTTGGCGAGAAAAGAAGATGACGATGATCCTCGTGACGCACGATATTGACGAGTCGGTGTATTTAGCTGAGCGGGTCGCGATTCTTACCGCAAAGCCGGGGAGAATCCATAAGCTGATTCCGGTCGATCTGCCATTTCCGCGCAGCAGAACATCGCCCGTTTTTCAATCAATCAGACAAAAAGTGCTGAAAGAATTCGAGACAACGGAAACATTCAGCTTTCAGGAAGGTTCAGGGATTTGAGCAGAAAGGAGCGGAAAAACGTGGAAAAATGGCCGTTGTATATGCTGGGCTGCCTGATGCTTCTTGCGGGTTGTACAGCAGCCCAATCAAGCGGAGGGGGCGGAGATTTAAAAGAGATCAACATCGGAGTGCAGCAAAGCTTAAGCCCGTTGCTCCTTGCGAAAGAAAAAGGCTGGTTTGAAAAAGAGTTCGCAAAAGAAGGGATTCAAGTGAAATGGACAGAGTTTCAAAGCGGTCCGCCGCAGTTTGAAGGTCTTGCCGCAGGTAAACTTGATTTTTCCCAAGTCGGAAATTCACCGGTGATCGCAGGGCAGGCGGCCGGCATTGATTTTAAAGAAATCGGTCTTTCGCAAGACGGTTTAAAGGCGAACGGCATTCTTGTGAAAAAAGGGAGCGGCATCGATGACATAAAAGATTTGAAAGGAAAGAAGGTGGCGGTGGCAAAAGGCAGCAGCGGGTTCGATTTTCTGTATAAAGTGATCGATAAAGCAGGTCTGGAGCCAACAGACGTCAACATCATTCAGCTTCAGCCTGACGAAGCCATGCCGGCATTTGATAGCGGCGCGATTGATGCATGGTCGATTTGGGAGCCGTTTTTGTCCCTTAAAACGATCAAAAGTGACGCGGCAATATTGGTTGACGGGGAACAAATCGACAAGTATTCCCCGGGTTTTACGCTTGTACGAAGCGAATTTGCCGAGAAGTATCCGGATGAGGTGACCCGTTTTCTCAAGGTGTATGACAAGGCCGTGAAATGGCATAAAAACCATAAGAAGGAAGCGGTTGAAGTGTATGCGAAAATTAAAAATCTCGACAAAAAGGTCGTTGAAAACGTGCTGAATAACACCGAACCGTTAAATGAGCCGATCACAGACCGCATTATTGAAACGCAGCAAGAGACGGCCGATTTTCAATACAAATTAAAAGCGATTAACAAAGAGATTGATGTAAAAGAAGTCGTTGACAATTCATTTATTAAAAAAGCGCTGAAAGGGGGAGATGACAAATGAGGGCTGTTTCATCAAGCACTCCCTCGATCCAGCCGAAAACAGGCGCAAAACTGAGACCGGCCGCTTTTCGGCTGGCATGGGGGAAGGGAATTGTATTACCTGTGATATTGATTTTATTATGGCAGCTTGTCGGGTCATTTGAGCTCATATCAAAAACCGCACTTCCAGCTCCTTTAGATATATTGATTACATGTCGGGATCTTACCGTATCAGGAGAGCTTTTTACTCATTTAGGCATCAGCATTCAGCGCGCCGCACTCGGCTTTTGCCTGGGGGCCGGACTCGGGTTCCTGCTGGGGCTAGTGATCGGGTTTTCAAAAATCGCCGAGGATTATCTCGATCCCTCTCTGCAAATGCTGAGAACCGTTCCGCATCTCGCCGTCACGCCGCTGTTTATTTTATGGTTCGGTTTCGATGAGCTGTCAAAGGTGCTCTTGATCGCGCTCGGCGCCTTCTTCCCGGTATATATCAACACATTTTCAGGGATCAGGGGCGTCGATTCGAAACTGTTCGATGTGGCGAGAGTATTGGAGTTCCATTGGCTGAAGCAGGTGACAAAGCTGATTCTTCCCGCATCGCTCCCGAACATCCTCTTAGGCATCCGCCTGTCGCTCGGTGTTTCGTGGCTGGGCCTTGTTGTTGCCGAGCTGATGGGATCAAGCGCCGGAGTCGGCTATATGATTATGGATGCCAGACAGTTTTCACAAACCGATAAGGTGTTTGTCGGGATTTTGATTTTCGCAGCCGTCGGCAAGCTGACGGATTCATTCGTCAGAATTCTGGAAAAAAAGTGCCTTGGCTGGAGAAACAGCTATCAAGGTAATCAAAAGTAAAGGGGAGATTTTTTTGGACATTTTATGGTTTATTCCTACTCATGGCGATGGACGTTATCTTGGCACAGACACGGGAGGAAGAGCCGCAGACCACACCTATTTTCAGCAGGTAGCGCAAGCGGCTGACCGGCTTGGGTATACAGGGGTTCTTCTGCCGACGGGAAGATCGTGCGAAGATCCGTGGATTACCGCCGCCGCTCTGGCGCCAGTCACGAAAAATCTGAAGTTTTTAGTCGCTGTAAGACCCGGTTTGATGCAGCCGTCGGTTGCGGCGCGGATGGCTTCCACATTCGACCGGCTTGCAGAGGGCAGACTCCTCATCAATGTGGTCGCCGGCGGGGATCCGTATGAATTAGCCGGCGACGGCCTGTTTATCAGCCATGATGAACGGTATGAAGCGACAAATGAGTTTCTCGACATCTGGCGGTCGCTTTTAAAAGGCGAGACTGTCAGCTATTCGGGGAAACACTTGAAGACCGAAAACGGCCGCTTGCTCTTCCCGCCCGCCCAACACCCTCATCCGCCGATTTATTTTGGCGGTTCGTCAAAGGCGGGGCAGGAGACTGCCGCCAAACACGCGGATGTTTATTTAACATGGGGAGAGCCGCCCCATCTCGTTAAAGAAAAAATCCAATCTGTCAAAAGACAGGCTGAAAAAGAAGGGAGAACCGTCCGGTTTGGAATCAGACTGCACGTCATCGTCAGAGAAACGGAAGAAGAGGCGTGGCAGGCGGCAAATAGACTGATCAGCCACTTGGATGATGAAACGATTGCCGCAGCCCAAAACGCGATGAAACGGACGGATTCATCAGGGCAAAAGAGGATGGTCCAGCTTCATCAGGGAAACAGAACCGATCTTGAGATCAGCCCGAATCTTTGGGCGGGCATCGGACTGGTCAGAGGCGGAGCGGGGACAGCGCTCGTCGGTGATCCGGAAACGGTGGCCAGCCGGATAAAAGAATATGCTGACCTCGGCATCGAATCCTTTATCTTCTCAGGTTATCCTCATCTTGAAGAAGCGTACCATTTTGCCGAAAAGGTTTTTCCGCTCCTTCCGTTTCGCCCGAAACTTCAAAGAAAAGCGTCAGGCGAAGTCATCGGAAATGACCATTTTCCGACGAGGCAAAAGGAAAGGACGATTTAAATAAAAAACTCCAGAATGTCTGGAGTTTTTTATCTGTTTTTATAAAATGAAAACATATACGAAAGATGCTGAATAATGATCAGCACAAAGATGACGATGATCGGAAAATACGGGATCCTGACTTGGAAAAACGGATAAAAGATCAATAGAAGCGCTGCGACTGGCATCGCCACATACAGCACGATATAAGATGTTCTGCATGCTTTTGCGGTAATCATCTGTTCTCTTTCATCCTGTTCTTTAAATTCGTCAGGGACGAGCATAAAGCGCTGCTTGCGTGAACCGCTTTTTTTCTCCAAGTATGTGTAAATCGAGAGGACGAGCCCAAAGAGAAGGATGGGAATCAGATTAAAAACAAAATGGAGCTCTGAAGCGTTTGTTTTCAGGCTTTTGGCGATTTGTTCCGATGTGTGAAAAAAGGTTATAAACGTCCAGCATGCGAGTCCGAACAGAAGGATGTGAAAGAAAGTTCGTGTTATCATATTCATTTGTGTTTGCCTCCCTCTAACCAAAATACGTCTTCCATTTTTAATTGAAATTCCTCGCAAATTTTCAAAGCCAAAAGAAGTGACGGGATGTAATTGCCTTTTTCAATGGCTGCAACTGTCTGCCTTGTAACCCCGATCGCATTTGCAAGGGCTTCCTGTGAATACCCGTACCTTGCTCTCAATTCTCTAACCCTGTTGTTCATCCTACCACCTGCAATTCTTCGTTTATATAGTATATTTGACATATTGTTAAATGGGTTTGACATAATGTTAACTTGATTTTACAATACAATCAACATCTTTTGATCTAGGATCGGCAGGTTGTTAACTGTAACATTTAAATTTATACATAAAATTAACAGAAATGGAATAGGTAAAATAGAATCATCTCGCTTTTTAAAAAAAGGGGACTTTGAGAGTGTTTTGGGATTTGGATTTCAGGATAATGAGAGTCTCATTAACCGGTTCTTTTTTCTTAACATCCTTGAAAGACACGAGATTTATAAAAAGAAAAAATGAGAGAGAAAGAAGGAGGGGAAATAAGACAAAAAGATTATAAAGACATCATAAAGGGGAAATGGGGCTTTCATCTTCTCTGCCAAGCCGAAAAGCGTGGGCCATTAGGTTGAAAAACCGAGAGATCCTTAAATAAATAGTTGGAACGTAGTGTTTATGAAATAGGAAAATTCATAGATTTCAGTATGATTTTGGATATGTTACTCTTTGGTTACTTGATAGAAAGGAGGGGGAAAAATGACATACGCAGCACCTCAGGTTGACTATTCTGTCAATCCGTCGATCGAAGATCAGGCTTGGTTCTTGGTGTTTGTTGCAGTGCTTTTGGCACTTGGCGCAACTGTTGTTCTTGGCGCCGCTGTATGGTGTGTAGTTAACGGAAACGGCAGCTTCACAGGATCCGTCCAATGGGTCAGCGGTTTGAAAGTCAACATTGAATGTAGGAAATAGCCATACTTAAAGTATCTGTTCACAACAAGAGACATATTTGATGAGGCTTAACCGTCTGTGGGGGACGGTTAAGCTCTCCCTGACATTAATCATACCCTGGAGGCATTATGTTTATAATAGATAACCTATCTAAAACATATAAAAACAATGTGACTGCCGTTAGCGGGTTTCAAATAAAGATTGAAAGAAATCAGATTGTCGCGATAGCGGGTCCGAACGGTTCAGGAAAGACGTCGATCATTAATTCCATTTTAGGAATCATTACGCCTGGCGAAGGAACCATTCTTTTGGATGACCTGCCGAACACGACGGCGGAATTCAAGCAAAAGCTGGCGTATGTTCCCGATGAACTGCTTTTGCCTGATGCCCTTTCAGCTGCCGAATATTTGGATTTTGTTTCTTCTATGTATAATTGTACATCAAATGAAAAGCGGAGACAATTAATTGAGCTTTTCGATATGAAAGAGGCTTTGCAGGAGCCGATTGAAACGTACTCACACGGAATGAAAAAAAAGACGCAGCTGATTGCTGCTTTTATGCTGGAGAGCGAATTTGTCATTATGGATGAGCCGTTTCGCGGGCTTGATATTGAAGCGGTCATCAATACAAAAAAGCTGATGAAGCGCTATGCGGCCACACAAGGGTCGATATTGCTTGCGACTCATGACATGCTTTCTGCGGAAGAATTGTGCGATAAAATTGCGATTATTTCCAAAGGCGTCAAAATGGATGAAGGAAAAGTCAAAGAATTAAAGGCTAAATACAACAGTAATTCGCTTGAAGAAGTATTCTTGAAAGCTTCGATGCTGAGTGATAGGGGTGCGCATTTTGATCAAATCATTCGAAATTTCTAAAATGATGCTGAAAATGTGGCAGAAGGAAATGGGCAAGCTCTTAAATACCGGCACCAAAAAAATGATCGCCGCTCTTTTTTTAATTTTGGCGGTTGCGATGGGGAGCATCATTGGCTACAGCTTTACGGGAATGTTTTTAAGCGCTTTTCTGAATGGAGAAATTCACTCACTCGGGTTGTTCGTGATTTCAATGTTCATGAACGTCTCGATTTTTACGTTTGTTTTCTTCATTTTATTTAAAGTAAGGACGCCGGAACAGAACAGCTTCTCCATGCAGCTGAGCTGGTTCCCGCTGACGGCTTTCGAGAGGAGTCTCGGATATTTTATTCCGTTTGCCGGTGCGGTTTCATTCCTTGTCCTGTTTATCATGTCCATTCTGCTGATTCCGAATTTTGTCGCCAGCGGTGTAGGCTTTTGGTTTGCTTTTACGTTTTTTGCCCTGCTTTTTGTGCAGATCATTTTTTTCTTTTCGCTTCTCAACCTTGTTTATAACCTGGTGTATATGGTGATCTTGAAATTCGGTTTTCCGCTGCAAAAATTTTTTTCAATGTTTGTTCTTGTCGTATTAGCTGTGATTTACGGATTCACCTCTTTTGATCTGGGGAAGATTCAGAACGCTTATTCAACCTTTGATTATAATCTGACGTATTTTGCAGCGCCGCTGTTTCTCGTGCTGAACGGTCAGTCGGCAGGCGCCGGAATCATACTGGTGGTGCTGATCTTGGCAGCCGCAGTAACTGCTTCGTTTATGTCGCTGAATGTTGTGCCGATCCTCACTGAAAAAAAATCATCCAAACTGTTTTCATTTATTAAAATCCCGTCGTCAAAACCGCTGTCTTTGGCGGTGAAAGAAATAAAATCACAGGCCAGAAATGAAGAAAATATTTTAAACTTCATTTTTTTACTTTTGGCTCTCTGCTTTTTAAAATACAAATTTCAGTTCGGATTTACCGGGGAGAGCTATTTGGTGCTTGGAGGCTTGACAGGCATCATCGCATTCAATTCATATGGGAATGATCTGCGGATGATGCAGGTGTACAAGGCGATGCACTTGAAAATCACAACGGTTTTGTGGTCAAAGTATCTCGGGCTGTGTGCGCTTGGTCTCATTCAACTCTGCTTGTTTTCCGTGTTGACGTGGACTTTTCCGGAGAGCTTTGCGGTCTTTGTCAAGACGATTGCCGTGCTGTTAAACGCGATTGCGATGTTCTATTTAGCGGGCATTATTTTTCCGCTTGACCGCAACAACCCTTATATGGGGATCTTCTCTTTCGGAATGCTCCTCATCTTTATGATTCCGCTGTTTTTCATCGTGAATTATGCGGTCGATAAAGTCACGGGCGAAGCGCTGCTGTTTTTCATACCGTGTCTCGAATTACTGCTGATCCTGCTGTTATACGGAGGGTTTAAATGGAGGTACCATTATGATCATTAGGATGTTGAAAGCACTGGTCGGAATCAAAAAAATCCCCTATTTTCCAGAGCATGTGAAGCTGGATCGGAAGCATATTTCAGATCGCGATCTCGATGCGGATTTTCCCATCAATCCGACAGCCTATCAAATGCTGAAAGAAGTTGACGGAAAAAAAGACGAACTGGAGATAGCCGGGGATCTTGCCGGCGTCTTTCGCGTCAGTGAAGAGGTGTTGCTAAAGGATTTGCACCAATTGCTGACAGGGCTCAACCGCAATTATTTAATCAATTGGAAGTATGGCGAACGCCCGTCTTTCCTCGGTTTTCTCTATCAGTTTTTCGGCCAGTACCATATTCGCTACAAGGAAAGGTTCTCAAGCGATTCTGATTCATTTCTGTTTTTGTACATGAAATTTCTTCATGTGATTTCTAAAAAAATCATTGTTTTCTGGCTCGTCTTTTTGCTGTTGTCGCTTTCGGCTTACATTTTCGTTCCGGACGGTTCAATCATCAGCATCGCCGCTTATTTTTCCGTCATCTATTTCGGGTTGATCACCGGCACAGCGCTTCATGAAGTGGTGCACGGCATCGCGCACCGGAAATTTGTCGGAAAAAACGGGCCTCAAGGGTTTTTAGCGGCTGATATGATGTCCGTCAAATTTATCAGGCCTGTCATATCGCCGTATGATAAAAAGTCGATTTGGATTACGGCGTTGGGGCCGCTTATACCAGGGGTGCTCGGAATAGCCGGCGTGCTGTTTACGATCTTTTTTCTTCAGGAAAACGCGGTCTCGGTCGGCATGCTTCTGTTCTTTTCCACTTATGCTCTGCATATGATGTATCTGCTTCCGTTTATGGGTGACGGAAAGTCGATTATGAAACAGTTGATGATCAGAGGAATTGGAGGTAAATCATCATGAATACAAACTCTTTAAAGCAGGGGCTGATCTTTGCCAGTTTCTCAAGCTTTCTCGCATTTCCGATGCTTGCGGCTGCGCTTTTGTTTTATCATCTTTTTTCAAATCAAACGAGCAACGATATCCTGTTTAACAGTTTGTCGTTTGTCATGGAGAGCGAATCGGCTTTTTCATTCCAGGTGAAGCCAAACTTTTTCTTCATTATGATCGGGCTGTTTATCGGCATTTTTATGATAACGGCCGCAATTTCATCAATTTATCAGAAAAAAAAGGGTGAATCTTAAAAGCTTGCTTGTTGAGGCAGGCTTTTTTTATTTGCATCGGCAGTCAGGTTGTGATAAATTTAAATCGTAATTATTACGTTTTATCGAGAGGGAGGATACTCAGAGTGGCCAAGAAATCAAAAATTGCTAAAGAAAAAAAGCGTCAAAAGCTTGTTGAACAATATGCGGAACTCAGAAAAGAACTAAAAGAAAAAGGCGATTACAGAGCTTTGAGCAAGCTTCCGCGCGACTCGGCGCCTTCAAGGCTGCATAACCGCTGCGAAGTGACCGGAAGGCCGAGAGGATATATGAGAAAGTTTAAAATGTCGCGGATCGCGTTCAGAGAGTTAGCATATAAAGGCCAGGTACCAGGTGTGAAGAAATCCAGCTGGTAATCTGTCAATGTCCGGAAAAAAGCTGCCGATGTTCATATCGGCGGCTTTTTTTCGACAAATTTTTAATATACCCTTGACGAAATTTTAATAAACGTGTAACATAATAAAAGTCAAAACGATGATGTTGTTTTTAGAGACCATATGCGGGTGTAGTTTAGTGGTAAAACCTCAGCCTTCCAAGCTGATGTCGTGGGTTCGATTCCCATCACCCGCTCCATACATACTGTTTATAACGCAGTGTTTCGTTTCTTAGATTAAACGAAGCATTGCGTTTTTTCATGTATGAAATCATCGTAAAAAACCTGCTCTCTTTAAAGAACAGGTTTTTAAGGAAAGACGGCTGAGATATGTTCGCCGCCGTGAATTTGTTCGAACATTTTTGTCAAAGACTCGAGCAGGCGGCGGGATTCTTCTATAGATAATGAGGGCCTGAAAAAGACGAGCTGCAAGGCATCTTTTGTTTCCGTTCCTGCATGATGAAGGCTGATGTTTTCGGTGATCGTGCCGAATGTTCCCGCATCATCGGAGAATGTGATGATCTCGCCCGGACTTCCGGATTCGATTTTGATCGGACCGTTTAATTTCCGGGCATCATATATATGAACCGGTATCAAATATTTGAGAGAGAAAAAACGGCTCAGATCGACCGCTGAATTTTCCGGCTCGACAAAGCGCTGTTCTTTGATGTCTTCCAGCATCCGTTCGAGTCCGCTTTCCCGGCCTGAAAAAGACGGGTTCTGCTCCCGGAAGGCATCATGCCATTCTTTTACGGCCGATTCATCTTCGGGACTGCGATCGGCATAGTCGAAAAACAGCGATTCCTGAAAAAGGCGGAGCCGGCCTTTGAGCATTTGCGGGGAGCCGGTGATCTCAATATTTTGATATAACACAGCGCCAACCTTAAATGAAGGAATGCGGTTTAAAATAGCCGGCGCGATTTGCAAACGAAGTTCCAATTTAAATTCATCTCCCGTGTCATGGTACACTCTATTATACAGAGAGCGAAAACGAAAACAAAGAAAGGAGGCTCTGCACGATGGATGTGAAAAAACTGAAACAGGATGTCATCGAATTCGCACAGGAAATCGGCATCGATAAAATCCGGTTCGCCAGTGCAGATACATTTGAAACATTAAAAGAACGATTGATTGAGAACCGGGCCCTCGGCTATGAATCAGGCTTTGAAGAACCCGATCTTGAAAAGCGGACGAACCCGGACCTGCTTTTGCCGAAGGCGAAATCGATCATCGCCATCGCTCTTGCTTACCCTTCAAAAATGAAAGATGCGCCGAGAAGCAAGAAAGGCGAACGGAGGGGCATCTTTTGCAGAGCTTCCTGGGGAAAGGATTATCATCATGTCCTGCGGGAAAAGCTTGATCAGCTGGAAGAATTTTTGAAAGCGCAGCGCAGCGATATCAGAACGAAATCGATGGTTGACACCGGTGAGCTCTCGGACAGAGCTGTCGCAGAGCGCGCGGGCATCGGCTGGAGCGGAAAGAACTGCATGATCATTACGCCTGAATTCGGGTCTTACGTTTACTTGGCGGAAATGATTACGAATATTCCGTTCGAGCCTGATGAGAGAATCGAAGATCAATGCGGCTCATGCAACAAATGTATCGAGGCATGCCCGACCGGCGCGCTCGTCAACCCCGGGCAGCTCAACTCCCAGCGCTGCATCGCTTTTCAGACGCAGACAAAAGGTTTTCTGCCCGACGAGTTTCGTACGAAAATCGGGAACAGGATCTACGGCTGTGATACGTGCCAGATGGTATGCCCGAAAAATAAAGGGGTCGATTTTCACCTGCATCCTGAAATGGAGCCGGACCCTGAGATTGCCAAGCCGCTTTTAAAACCGCTTCTGACAATGTCGAATCGCGAATTCAAAGAAAAATTCGGCCACGTGGCCGGCTCATGGAGAGGCAAAAAGCCGATTCAGAGAAATGCGATTATCGCACTTGCCCATTTTAAAGAAACGGACGCTCTCCCTGAACTGATTGAGCTGATGCACAAAGATCCGCGGCCGGTCATCAGGGGAACCGCCGCATGGGCGGTCGGAAAGATCGGCGGAGCGGATGTGATGGGTGAATTGGAGCGCGCGCTCGCGCACGAGCAGGATGAAGAAGCAAAAGCTGAAATCCAAAAAGGCATCGGTCTTTTAAAAGAAACGAGTGCGACTAATTGAGGGCTGTCCTGACATATGTTTAATGATGAGAAATGAATTAACAAACATATGGTGGTGTAGCCCTTGAAACAGATCATCGAGCAGCTCCTGAAAGCCAGACTTCATTACTTAATCAACGGCAATGATGAAACAAACTGGCGGGATGCCGGGGGTTTTGAAGTCATTGAACGGAAGCGGAGGCTTTTTCAAAAGCGCGGCGTGCAGATCGTGAAGGCCAATATAAAAGCAGCTGTAAAAGAGCTTTGGCTTGATGAAGACGGCGCGTCACATGTGAACTATCAAACCCATACCGCATACTTGTGCAAAGACGGGGATGATATGTATATGGAAGAACATATGGAAGACAGAAACGCCCTTTTGTACGATCAGATGGTCATCAAAGACTCCGAGACCCCGCGTCCGCGTCCGGCCGCACAGTCTTATCCTGAGCCTGAAAGCGGCGATGATGAGATGCGCGAATTGCTGGGAAGGGCGTTCCGCTATGACCGGCTGGCCGCGGTGCGCTATGCAGAAACGTATTGGAATAAACGAAATCCCGCTTACAAAAACTTTGAAGACAATTGCACAAACTTTATTTCCCAGTGCATAAGGGCGGGAGATGCGCCGATGCGCGGCTATCCGAACAGAGGAAAAGGCTGGTGGATGCAAAACCATTCCTGGAGTTACAGCTGGACTGTCGCTCATTCGCTCAGAACCTTTTTGAAGCAGTCAAAAGCCGGCCTCCGAGCGGTTCAAAAGCGGGCCGCGAAAGAGCTGATCGAAGGCGATGTCATCTGCTATGATTTTAACGGAGACGGAAGATTTGACCACGTGGCTCTTGTGACGGCAAAGGATAAAAGCAATATGCCGCTGGTGAACGCGCAAACGCACGACTGCCGGATGAGGTACTGGTCTTACGAGGATTCGCCTGCTTATACTTCATCGATTCGATATGCGTTTTTTCATATATCAGATGATACGACAAAATCGTAATGAGTGGTATAATAAACAGCGGATCAGAAAAACAGAGGTGAATACTTTGGCATTGCATGTCGTACTATATCAACCAGAAATTCCTGCAAACACAGGAAATATCGCACGGACTTGTGCAGCAACAGATACAACGCTTCATTTAATCAGACCGCTCGGCTTTTCAACCGACGATAAAATGCTCAAGCGGGCAGGTCTTGATTATTGGGAATTCGTCAATGTCGTCTACCACGACTCATTGGACGAATTGTTTAATGCCCATCCTGACGGCCGTTTTTTCTTCATTACAAAATTCGGTCAAAAACCGCACACTTCATTTGATTATTCAGATCAAAACGAAGATCACTTCTTTGTCTTCGGAAGAGAGACGAACGGCTTGCCGAAAGAGCTGATCGAACAAAACATGGATTGCTGTCTGCGCCTGCCGATGACAGAGCATGTCAGATCACTGAACTTATCAAATACTGCAGCAATCCTCGTGTACGAGGCGCTTCGCCAGCAGAATTACAGAGATTTGACTTAAGCTTTATCAGGAAAAGAGCCCTTTTTAACAGAGGGTTCTTTTTTTTACTTTCTAATGTAACAATGTTATGTTACAATGTGTGTAAAGGAGCTGAAACAGATGGTTCAGGATGATTTAATTTCAAAAAAAGAGCTGCTGGATTTGACTTCGATCTCATACGGGCAGCTCTATAGATGGAAACGGAAAAATTTAATACCGGAAGAGTGGTTTATCCGGAAATCGACGTTCACCGGACAAGAAACGTTTTTTCCGAAGGAAGATATTTTAAAAAGAATCGAAACCATTCAAAGCATGAAAGAAAATCTTTCCCTTGATGAAATGGCGGAAATGTTCTCGCCCGGTCTGACCGAACTAAACGCGAGCCGCGGGGAACTGCTTGAAAAAGGCATCGTTTCACAAGCGGTCATGACGTTTTTTGAAGAATGCACCGGAAAGCGCGATGATCCATTTCATCTGACAGAAGCGCTTGCGGCTTATGTGCTGGAAGGCCTGCTCCAATCCGGCGACATCAGCCTGGATGAAGGAAAAATGGTGCTGGATGTCATCATGTCGCACGAGGCGGAGAACAAAGGGAGGCTGATTGTGCTTCGGAAGCTCGGCATTGCAACATGTCTGATCACCGAGGGCAGCATCGTGTTGGAAAAAGGAGTCAAGGTCGCCGCTGACATCAATCTGGCAGCGAGCAGCGAAGAATTGAAAACAAAATTCATGTAAATGGAGGATCAAAAGATGGAGAATTTATTGATAAACGGATTTGGCAGTTCAGGCGGAGGCACGTATCAAACGGTTGAATTAAACGGCAAAGGAACGATTAACGGCGATATTGACTGCGAAAGGTTCAGCTGCAGCGGCACCGGGACTGTAAACGGAGACGTGAAAGCGGATGAGTTGAGAATCAGCGGCCACGCCAAACTAAACGGCGCAATCGCAGCTTCCAAGGTCAGAATCGACGGTTCTGCAAAGGTGGATGGCGATGTTGAAGCAGAACAGCTTAAAGTCTTAGGCTATGCCGGCATTAGCGGACATGTGAAAGGCGACGAAGCAATCGTTCGCGGAAAAACGTCAATCGGCAAAGACTGCGAAGTGGAACATTTTACTGCGGAAGGCTATTTTACAATCGACGGGCTTTTAAACGCGGAACAAATTGAGATTAAGGTTCACGGCGGTGAAAGTAAAGTGAAAGAAATCGGGTGCCGGCGGATCGTCTGCACTGCACATCAATCGAAGCTGTTCTCGTTTTTAACGCCGCTTATTTCTCCTCCGAGACTGTCTGCCGAGCTGATTGAAGGGGATCAAATTGAACTCGCCAATACGGCCGCGAAAGTTGTCCGGGGCAATTCGGTTATCATCGGCGAAAATTGCGACATCGGCCTGATTGAGTATAAGGAAGATATCCGGGTGGCGGAAACGGCAAAAGTCGGAGAGAAGAGGAAAATATAGCGGAGGGATAGGACATGAAGAAACACGACTTGAAAATACACGGCTCCGGAAATGCCGGAGGCGGATCATTCCATCATGTTCTCATCAGAGGTGAAGGAACGATCACAGGAAACATTGAATGTGAAAAATTCAGTACACACGGCACAAGCGAATTGTCAGGCGATGCGACAATCAAAAGCTTTAGTGTACACGGGGAAACAGAGATCCGGGGGAGGCTGAAAGCTGACAAAGCCAGAGTGTACGGGACGGCGGATGTTTCTGAGGACGCCGACATCAGCGATGCAGCCGTAAAAGGCATTATCAATATCGGGGGTAATATGGCGGCTGAAACGTGCGATGTCAAAGGCGCACTGAACGTAAGAGGCGATTGTGAGGCAGAGGATTTTACACTGACGGGCAGCTTGGACGTAAAGGGTCTGCTGAACGCCGGCGCGATTGACATCGGCTTAAAATTCGGAAACAGTTCGATTGGCGATATCGGCGGCACGCATATTAAGATTGGCAAAAAACGCGGGCTCTTGTTTAATAGAAACGGAGGTTTTCTCTCAGCAGGGACAATCGAAGGAGATGATATTTACCTGGAAAACACGGAGGCCCGCATGGTCAGGGGAAACCGCGTGCATATAGGGCCCGGATGCAAGATTGAGAAAGTTGAATACAAAAGCAGCTGCCGGGTATCTCCTAAGTCTGAAGTGAATGAAGATCAACAGGAATGAAACAGTGTTATGTTACGAAAAAAGGATGGCTTCAAAAGTGAGCCATCCTTTTTCCTTTGAATTTTATTTGCCGGGTTTGCTTTCGTATCCGGCAGTAAAAATGGATACGAGGAACGCGAGGATGACCCCCATCATGATCAACGTTCTCATTAAAATCCCTCCTCATCCTTATTCCCTTGTTGTCATCTGCACCGATGCCATCAGCCGTACCGCAGGAGCACTTGCGGACGGAACTTTTCTGCTCTTATTATGAATGGTTTGCTCCATCCTTGTCAATTCGAGGAAAGTACATTTCATTTTTTATATGAAAAGCATCTAAAGGGACATCTCCGCATAGATTGAATGTAACAGTGATTCACTTGGCACCTTGCATTTATCATCATATAGGAGGTTCTTATGGATATATTAAAAAAGATTGAACAGTATAGAGAGGAAGAGCAGCGTCTGAAATGGGAAGGAACCTTCGCTGAATATTTGGAAATCGTAAAGGAAAATCCGACTGTCGCGCAATCTGCTCATTCCCGCGTTTACAATATGATTAAAGACAGCGGCATTGAAGAGAAAGACGGGAAAAAAGTATACAGCTTCTTTGACAAAGAGCTGTTTGGTCTTGAAGAGCCTTTGGAACGCCTTGTTGAAGAATACTTTCATCCGGCCGCGAAGCGCCTTGATGTCAGAAAAAGAATCCTGCTTTTGATGGGGCCTGTCAGCGGGGGAAAGTCGACTTTGGTCACCATGCTGAAAAGGGGGCTTGAAGCATACTCTCTTACAGATGAAGGGGCTGTCTACGCCATTCAGGGCTGTCCAATGCACGAAGATCCGCTTCATCTAATTCCTCAGCATCTGCGGGACGATTTTTACAATGAATACGGCATCCGTATTCAAGGCAACCTGTCCCCTTTGAACATGATGAGGCTGGAACAGGAATACGGCGGAAGAATAGAAGACGTGAAGGTTGAAAGAATCTTTTTTTCAGAGGATAAACGGACGGGGATCGGCACGTTCAGTCCGTCGGACCCTAAATCGCAGGATATCGCTGATCTGACGGGAAGCATTGATTTTTCGACGATTGCCGAATACGGATCGGAATCCGATCCGCGCGCATACCGGTTCGACGGAGAATTAAACAAAGCGAACAGAGGAATGATGGAATTTCAGGAGATGCTGAAATGCGATGAAAAATTCCTCTGGCATCTTTTATCGCTTACACAGGAAGGGAATTTCAAGGCGGGCCGGTTCGCGCTCATCTCAGCGGATGAATTGATCGTAGCCCACACGAATGAAACCGAATACCGTTCATTTATATCCAATAAGAAAAACGAAGCGCTCCATTCGCGGATTATCGTCATGCCGATTCCATATAATTTAAAAGTATCAGAAGAAGAAAGAATTTATGAAAAAATGATCGCTGAAAGCGATGTGTCTGATGTTCATATTGCGCCGCACACGCTAAAAGTGGCTGCGATGTTTTCGATTTTGACGAGGCTGAAAGAGCCGAAGCGGTCAGACATTGATCTTGTCAAAAAAATGAGGCTGTATGACGGAGAGAGTGTTGAAGGCTACAATTCTGTCGATGTCGAGGATTTGAAAAAAGAATACACTGACGAAGGAATGAGCGGAATCGATCCGCGCTATGTCATCAACCGGATCTCGTCGACGATCATCCGCAAAAACATGGAATCGATCAATGCGCTTGATGTCCTCCGTTCTTTAAAAGAAGGGCTTAGCCAGCATCCATCGATTTCGGCAGAAGACCGCGAGCGTTATTTGAACTTTATTTCCGCCGCCAGAAAAGAATACGACGAAATGGCGAAGAAAGAAGTCCAAAAAGCGTTTGTGTACTCTTATGAGGAATCTGCGAAAACGCTGATGGACAATTATCTTGATAATGTCGAAGCGTACTGCAATAAAATTAAGCTTCGCGATCCGCTGACTGGAGAAGAAATGAATCCGGATGAAAAGCTGATGAGGTCAATAGAAGAACAAATCGGCATTTCCGAAAATGCGAAAAAGGCATTCCGCGAAGAAATTCTCATTCGCATTTCTGCCTATGCAAGAAAAGGGAAACGGTTTGACTATAATTCGCATGAGCGGCTCAGAGAAGCCATTCAGAAAAAGCTGTTCGCAGACTTGAAAGATGTCGTCAAAATCACGACATCGACAAAAACGCCGGACGAACAGCAGCTCAAGAAAATCAACGAGGTCGTCGCCCGTCTCATTGATGAGCACGGCTACAACTCGACTAGCGCAAACGAACTCTTAAAATATGTAGGAAGCTTATTAAACCGGTAACTTGAAGACCCGTCCGGAGAAGGGCGGGTCCTTTTGTCCCATTTTCAAAATTGTTTGTCAAAAGTTATTTGCACCTGCATAAGATAACAATAAACATTTTAGACTTGCATCCGCAGGGCTATAAACCGAAGCCATTTAAGGGGATTATCAATAAGGAGGGGAATTCATGTCCCATAAAGACAATGGCCATTTTATTATTTCTCAGGAAGACTGGTCCCTCCACCGAAAAGGGTATGATGACCAACAGCGTCACCAGAAAAAGGTGCAGGACGCAATCAAAAACAATCTGCCTGACCTGATTACAGAAGAAAGCATTATTATGTCCAACGGCAAAGATATTGTCAAAATTCCGATTCGATCGTTAGATGAGTATAAAATCCGCTATAACTATGATAAAAATAAACATGCCGGCCAAGGAGACGGCGACAGCGAGGTAGGAGATATCGTCGCAAGGGACGGTTCGGATAAACGGGGCGCCGGCAAAGGCCAGGGAGCGGGCGATCAGGCCGGTGAAGATTATTATGAAGCTGAAGTTTCGTTAATCGATTTGGAAGAGGCGCTCTTCAGCGAAATGGAACTGCCGAATTTAGAACAAAAAGAACGGGATGATATCGTTGTCGAAGATATTGAGTTCAACGATATCCGCAAAACGGGTTTGACCGGTA
The DNA here is from genome assembly GCF_018333035.1 of Bacillus sp. J41TS8. Lineage (NCBI taxonomy): Bacteria > Bacillati > Bacillota > Bacilli > Caryophanales > Bacillaceae > Bacillus > Bacillus sp. J41TS8. The sequence goes on along the minus strand of NZ_BORF01000011.1, from coordinate 78,948 downwards.
ATATCGATAAGAAAAGAACGATGCTCAGCGCTTTTAAGCGAAATGCAATGACGGGAAAACCTTCATTTTATCCGATCTACCCCGAAGACTTAAAATTTAAAACGTGGAATGACTCCGTAAAGCCGGAATCAAAAGCCGTTGTGCTCGCAATGATGGATACGAGCGGATCGATGGGCGTTTGGGAAAAATATATGGCGCGAAGCTTTTTCTTTTGGATGACACGTTTTTTACGGACAAAGTATGAAACGGTCGATATTGAGTTTATCGCCCATCACACTGAAGCCAAAGTGGTATCAGAAGAAGATTTCTTTTCGAAAGGGGAAAGCGGGGGCACGATTTGTTCATCTGTATACCGCAAATCCCTCGAACTGATTGAAGACAAATACCATCCGACACGCTATAACATTTATCCGTTTCATTTTTCGGACGGCGATAATTTGACATCCGACAATGCGCGTTGCGTTAAGCTTGTCGGAGAGATTATGGAGAAAGCGAATATCTTTTGCTATGGCGAAGTCAACCAGTACAACAGACATTCAACGTTAATGTCAGCCTACAAAAATATTAAAAACGAAAAATTCAAGTATTATGTGCTGAAACAGAAAGCCGATGTTTTTCAGGCTCTGAAGAGCTTCTTCAGCAATGAAGAACGGCATCAATATACATGAAAAAACGCGATTGAAACCTCCGGCAGCGGAGGTTTTTTGTTTGGAAAATATTTAAATCAAAATTTTAAGTGCAAGGTTATTGACATTCTTTATTACTTTAACTAATATTTAATCTTGTTAACTATTTATTTTGTTGTGCAGAGGTAAAAACAAATTTACCGCTTCCGATCTTTCTTGCTCAGTTTTGAACAACTTTTTCAGTACACGTCCCGCAAGTTGCTGGGCAGGAAATAGGAAAACGCAAAACCGCGGAAGCCGATCAAACCGGCTTCATCCAAAATATAAGGATATGAAAGGAGAAATAAACATGAGCAAAGGACGTTTAATTGCGACGAACATTATCGGACTCATCATCGTGCTTGCCATCTTAGCAGGAGGTGCGTATTTCTATTATGACAGCATCAGCTATGTGAAAACCGACGAAGCACACGTGACAGGCGAGATGGCCGACATTACGGCGCCTGCATCAGGGAAGCTCTCAGATTGGGATTTGAAAGAAGGATCAAAAGTTTCAAAGGACGAAAAAGCAGCGAAAATCAAAGGGGAACAAACGGTTGACGTGAAGTCGATCATGGACGGAACGATTGTCAAAAACGAAGCGAAAGAAGGCCAGATCGTACAAGCCGGTCAAACGCTTGCGAAAACCATTGACATGGATCATCTGTACATTACAGCTAACATTGAAGAAAACGACCTGAAAGACATCGAAAAAGGGGACAAAGTCGATATCGTCGTTGACGGTGATTCAGGCACTACATTTGAAGGAAATGTCGAAGAAATCGGCTATGCGACAAACTCAACATTTGACTTGCTTTCTCAAAGCAATTCAAGCGGAAACTACACGAAAGTGACGCAGAAAGTACCTGTGAAAATTTCAATTAAAAACCCGTCTGACAAAGTGCTGCCGGGAATGAACGCATCCGTGAAAATTTCAAAATAACCGGGGGAAATAAAAACGAGCGAAAGGAGGATGTCATAAGTGGCTTCTCAGAAAAAAGGAAATATGTCACTGCTCATCATTTTAATGGGCGGCTTGTTTCTGGCCATTTTAAACCAAACGCTACTGAATGTGGCGATGCCTCATCTCATGACAGAGTTCAATGTGAGCGCCACAACGATTCAATGGCTGACAACCGGATATATGCTTGTCAACGGCGTTTTGATTCCTTTATCAGCCTTCCTGATTATGCGGTTCGGCGGACGGAGCTTGTTTTTAACGGCGATGCTGCTGTTTACGGTCGGAACGCTGATATGCGGAATTGCGCCTAACTTCTCGACGATGTTAACCGGACGCCTCATTCAGGCAGTCGGCGGAGGCATACTTCAGCCTTTGGTCATGACCACGATTCTCTTTATCTTTCCTCCGGAAAGCCGCGGGAAAGGAATGGGAATCTTCGGGCTTGCGATGATGTTTGCTCCTGCTGTCGGTCCGACGCTATCCGGCTGGGTCATTGAAAACTACAGCTGGCGGATCATGTTTTACGGCCTTGTGCCGGTTGGTTTGATCGTCATCATTTTCGGTTTTTTCCTATTTAAAAATATGACGGAACCTAAAAAAATCAAATTGGACACAGCGGGCGCGATTCTTTCAATTGTCGGATTTGCGGCGTTGCTGTATGGTGTGAGCGAAGCCGGCTCAGACGGCTGGGATGATCCGCTCGTACTTTCCACAGTTGTGATCGGTGTGATCGGCATTGCCGCTTTTATCATCCAGCAGTTGAAATCGAAAGAGCCGATGCTTGACTTCAGAGTGTTCAAATACGATATGTTTTCACTGTCAAGCGTGATCAACGCCATCATTACAGTTGCTTTGTATGCAGGAATGTTCCTGATTCCGATTTACTTGCAAAACCTGGTCGGTTTTACAGCGCTTCAATCGGGGCTTTTGATGCTGCCGGGCGCACTTGTCATGCTTGTGATGTCGCCGATCTCAGGAATTTTATTTGATAAAGTCGGCCCAAGGCCGCTAGCGATTGTCGGATTATTGATCACTGTTGTGACGACCTACGAATTTACGACGCTTACGATCGATACACCGTATATGCACATCGTGTTGATCTATGCGATTCGGGCGTTTGGGATGTCCATGTTGATGATGCCGATCATGACTGCCGGCATGAACCAGCTTCCGCAGCATTTAAACAGCCACGGAACGGCGATGTCGAATACGCTTCGCCAAATCAGCGGTTCGATCGGAACGAGCTTGATCACGACGATTTATACAAATCGCACGACATTCCACTATGCATCAATGGCCGATCAGACAAATACGGCTGATCCGTCATTTATGAGCACATTGCAGTCAACCATTCAGTCAACAGCGCAATCGATGCATATATCTCTTGAACAAGCACAACAATATGTCGTGAAATATTTGACCGGACAGGCTCAGCTCAACTCGAATGTCATGGGCATCAATGACGCATTTATGTGGGCGGCCGGGTTCTGTGTCATCGGCCTCGTTCTCAGCCTGTTTTTGAGGGATGTCAGAAAAGACAAGCTGCGCAGGAAGAACAAGGCGGAGGAGCTGACATTGCTTCCGGCTCCTAAAGAAGCGAAAGAATCTTAAAATGAGGAGGTTCTGACATGAAAATTTATGTTGTTTACGACAGTGAAGGCGAGCATACGAAAAAGCTGGCTGAAGCCATTGCGGAAGGCGCAGGGGAACATGAGGCTGCAGACGTGCTGATCGATCATGTCAGCCAGGCGGATATTAGAAAGCTCGAAGAAATGGATGCTATCATCTGGGGCTGCCCAGGTCATTTCGGTACAATCAGCTCCGGATTAAAAACTTGGATCGACAGGCTGGGCTACCTTTGGGCGGAAGGGAAGCTGATCAATAAGATCGGCGCAGTCTTCTGCACAACAGCGACAACTCACGGCGGTCTTGAGGCGACAATGCTCAACTTAATAACACCGATGCTTCATCAAGGCATGATGGTCGTCGGCTTGCCTGGAAATGTACCTGAAAATGCTTTATACGGGTCTTATTACGGTGCAGGCATCACGTGTCCTGTCGACAGTGACGAACTGATCGGCGAAGAAGGCCTGGAGCTGGGCCGGGCTTTAGGCAGACGCGTCGCCCAAGTGACAGACCGCTTTACAGCAGGACAGTGAGGAGCGATTTGACATGACCATTATATTGACCATCATCGCTGCTGTCCTCGTCATTATCGGTCTGGTGGTATTTAATGTACGGTCGGCGTCTTCACAGGATAAACCCGAACATGAGGATAACGCGGCAGCTGAAGCTGGCATTCCTCATGTTCAGGAAGAAGAAGCGCCTGAGCAAGTTGAAGCCGATCAGCAAGATCCGTTCGAAATGAATGATCAAACCTATCGGGCGATTCTGCAAAAACTTCAACATCCAAAAGAGGAAAAAAAACATTCCGAGAAAACGGAAATGGACGATATGGATTACCGAAAAGCATTAAAATCCATGAAAAAACGGGAACAGGATTAAAGGCAAATTCGCTGGGAACCAGCGGGTTTGCTTTTTTTATTTGCGCTTTTTTGCAATATTACTTGTGATTTCCCTCGTACTACTGATGCAGTACTCTGATACAGCTCGGTCTGGAAGGAAAGACGCAGCTTTGGTTATATAATCCGAACAACAGTGCGTTATTGCTGTTGTATACCAATTGATTTCCCGCGCTAGTTTATTCATTTTCGGGCTGATTGTCAGAAGCGTTCTGCTCTCAAGCAGCAACAGCCTGTTTTCCGCGTCATTTGCTTCTTGTCAATATCGCTGTCTTTTTAGGCTCCGTGTTTTTTCCACATGAGGTGATGTTCTTTCGAACGATAGATGAAGCGCTCAGAAAATATTCGGCTATCAAAAATTCATCCGGGACATTTCCTTGTTGATCTACAATGCTTATGGATTATTCGAGGCGCTGTTCATCAAGTGCAGAGATTCTGGAGCATTTCTTTAAAAGCTGATTCAGCCAGAAAGGAGATGAAGAACATTGCCTATTTAACAGAGCTTGATATGTTCTACGATCCATTTCGCGTCAAGGATATGATTCACTTTTATGAAACCCAGTTTTCCGATTTCCGTATAAATAAAGCGTGGGACCTGTTAAAGGACATGAAAATCGACAGGGATAAAAAAATCGGCAAGCTTTCCAAAGGCAACCGGGGCAGGCTGAAGCTCGCGCTCACATTGGCGCGCGATGCAGCGGTCGTACTGCTTGATGAGCCATTTTCCGGTCTTGACCCGATGGTGAGAGAGTCGATCGTCAAAAGCCTTCTTACATATTTGGAGCTTGATAAGCAGACGATCGTCATCGCCACCCATGAGATTCATGAAATTGAACAAATTTTGGATGAGGTCGTCGTCGTCTTAAATGGCCGAATTGAAGAAAAAAAGGATGTCGAACAGCTGCGCGAGGAATCCGGAATGTCGCTTTTGGAATGGCTGAAACGGTTTATCGAAGAAAAAGATTGAAAAGGCGGGAGGAGAAACAGTGGAAACACTTTTAGAATTAAAAAATGTATCAAAAACGATCAGGGGGAAAAAGATCATCGACGGCTTGAGCTTTGACGTGCAGGCAGGCGAGATTTTCGGCTTCTTGGGTCCGAACGGCGCCGGAAAAACGACGACGATCCGGATAATTGTCGGGCATATGAACATCACCGCCGGTGAAATCGCCGTGTGCGGTGTCAGCGTAAAAGAAAATTTTGAAAAGGCTGCACGGCATATCGGAGCGATCGTTGAAAATCCGGAACTGTATAAATTTTTAACGGGCTACCAAAACCTTCAGCAATACGCGCGCATGACGAAAGGCGTAACGAAACAGAAAATTGACGAAATCGTCGAGCTTGTCGGATTGAAAAACAGGATCAACGATAAGGTCAAAACGTATTCTTTAGGAATGAGACAAAGGCTTGGCCTGGCCCAAAGCCTTTTGCACGATCCGAAGCTCTTGATTCTCGATGAGCCGACGAACGGGCTTGATCCGGCCGGTATCCGGGAAATCCGCGATCATTTAAGAAAGCTGACGAGAGAAAGAGGTATGGCGGTCATCGTTTCAAGCCACCTGCTTTCAGAAATGGAGCTGATGTGCGACAGGATCGCCATTATCCAGAACGGAAAGCTCCGGGATATTCAGCATGTGCACGGACCCGCTCGGGATGAAAAGAAGCGCTATTATCTTCAAGCGGATGACAATCAGGCTCTGATGCGGGAAGCGGCTGCTTTCAGAAAGATGAAGGTTGACGAAGCGGAAGGCGGGATAGAGCTCAGCCTTCAAAAGGATGAAGTGCCTGATTTGATCAAACACTTGTCAGACAGCGGTGTCCGCCTATATGAAGTGAAGGCTGTGAACAAGTCGCTGGAAGACCGGTTCCTGGAAATCACCGCAGATAAGGAGGAAGCTCAGCATGTTTAATCTCATCGTAAATGAATGGATCAAAATTTTTAATCGAAAAGGCACATACGTCATGATCGCGATTTTGCTGTTATCTGCCATCGGGCTGGGCGTTCTCACAAAGACGATCGGAGAGACAGACCACAACCCGGACTGGAAAAAAGAATTAATGCAGGAAAATAAAGATATGAAAGAACAACTTAAAGGGGTCAATAATCCGGCACTTGAAAAAAGCTATGAACGGTCGACCGCCATTAATGAGTATCGAATCAAGCACGATTTGCCGGAAGACGGGGACTATTCGGCCCTGTCGTTCATCAGCGACGCGAGCAGCATCATTCCCCTCCTCGGTCTGTTTGTGATCACGGTGGCTGCGGGAATCGTTGCGAATGAATTCAACTGGGGAACGGTGAAGCTGCTTGTCATCAGGCCGATCAGCCGCTTTAAAATTTTGCTTGCAAAATATTTTACAGTTCTGCTTTTTGCATTGGCTTTGCTTTTCATTCTGTTCGCAAGCGCGGGTATCACAGGCATTGCTTTATTCGGGGCAGGCGACGGCAGCCAGGTTCACTTGGCGTACGCCGATGGAACAGTTGAAGAAAAGAGCCTGCTGCTGCACTTGGCCGGCAGCTATTTGCTGAATTCAATCTCGCTTTTGATGATGGCGACAATGGCCTTTATGATTTCAGCTGTTTTCAGAAACAGCTCGCTTGCCGTAGGTATTTCAATTTTCCTTTTGGCAATGGGCGGAACGGTGACAAACTTGCTCGCAACGAAATTTGATTGGGTGAAATACATCTTATTTGCCAACACTGATCTCACTCAATACTTTGACGGATCTCCGCTTGTTTCAGACATGACGCTGGGATTCTCGATTGTGGTGCTGGCTGTCTATTTTATCGTTTTTCATGTGCTCGCCTTTGGTGCATTCACAAAAAGAGACATCGCTTCATAAGCGGTTTTCGCAAAAAAAGCCTGACGCCGGTTTTCCGGGCGTCAGGCTTTTTTTAAATATAAAAAGACTGCTGACATTCGGTCAGCAGTCCTGTATGAAGATCAGCGGTTCACAGCTTACGCTTTTGTTACGTTAGCAGCTTGTGGTCCGCGGTTTCCTTCAACGATTTCGAAAGATACAGATTGGCCTTCTTCCAAAGTTTTGAAGCCTTCGCCTTGAATAGCAGAGAAATGAACGAATACATCGTCTTGTCCTTCAACTTCGATGAATCCGAAACCTTTTTCAGAGTTAAACCATTTTACTTTACCTTCTAGCATGAAATTTCCTCCTAAAGCGATAACGCTTAAATTCACTATTCTTGCTCTAAAACAAACTTCCAAGACGAAAACTCTTACAAAACTTTCTTCTTAAAGATAGTTCGAACAAAAATAATTACCTTTACTTTACCAGTGTTTAAGCGAAATTACAACTGCTAAACACAATTTTTTTAAAAAAAGTGAAATTTAATAATCAGGGCGAAAAATAAAGCATTGAAAAGCGGGTTTTTGAAATTTTCACAATTCTGATTGACAACATTTCAAAGAAGCTGTAAAGTTAGGTAAAACTTCATGCATCAACACTTCTTATTTAGAGAGGCGGAGGGAATTGGCCCTATGAAGCCTCGGCAGCGGGTTCTGCATACAGCAGAATACTGTGCCACATCCAACAAGCCGTACGGGCTTGGAAGATAAGAAGAGAGCGGACCACTCTATTTACTTCGTGTCGTCTAAGGCTTCTTCTTATTTTTTAAGAGGGAGCCTTTTTTGTTAGCCAAAAAGAGGAGGAAGATCATCATGATTACATTTGAAGGCGTTGAAAAGGTCTATGAAAGCGGCGGACAGAAGGTTCATGCGCTCAATGGAATCGACCTTCATGTAGATAAAGGGGAAATATACGGCGTCATCGGATTCAGCGGCGCAGGGAAAAGCACGCTGATCCGCTGTGTGAACTTCCTTGAAAAACCGACGGCCGGAAAGGTATTCGTCGGCGGAAGAGACTTAATGTCTCTGTCGAAAGCTGAGATTCGAGCTGTTAAAAGGAAGATCGGCATGGTATTTCAGCATTTTAACCTGTTAAATTCAAAGACGATTTTCGCTAATGTCGCTGAGCCGCTCGCGCTTGTCAAAACACCGAAAGCCGAAATCAAGCAAAAAGTGACGGAACTGCTCCATTTTGTCGGACTTGAGGATAAAGCCCGCGATTATCCGGATCAGCTGTCGGGCGGCCAAAAGCAGCGCGTCGGCATTGCCCGGGCGCTGGCGACAAATCCGGAGGTTCTGCTCTGTGATGAAGCGACATCCGCGCTTGACCCGCAGACGACCGGCGATATTTTGAAGCTGCTGAAGCGCGTCAACGAACAATATAACATCACGATTTTGTTGATCACTCATGAAATGAATGTGGCAAAAGAAATCTGCGACAAAGTCGCGGTCATTGAAAAAGGAAGGATCATTGAATCAGGCAGCGTGTTTGACGTGTTTTCCGCGCCGGAAACCGAAACGGCCAAAAGCTTTGTCAAATCAGCCATCGACCACGAGATACCTGAATCGATTCAAAAATTAAATGTGAAGCATCTCTACCAGCTTCAATTTGTCGGCGAATCTTCCGGGAAGCCATTTCTTTCGCAAGTGGCAAAGCGGTTTGACGTAGAAGTCAACATTCTGCACGGAACGATTACAGAGCTTCAGGGAATTCCGTTTGGCAGTATGACGGTTGAACTGCAGGGGGAAGACGGTGAAATCGGGCGGGCGCTCGAATATATCTGCAGAGAAAACATTCGCATCAGGGAGGTATAAGCATGCTTGTTACATATGACCAAATCATTGACGCACTGGTTCAGACGATTCAAATGACGGTTTTCTCGCTTTTATTTTCAAGCGTGATCGGCATTCCGCTCGGCATTTTGCTGGTTGTCACAAGGAAGGGGCATCTGCTTGAAAATCCGGCAGTTTTTACGGTTGTCAATATGATCATTAACATTTTCCGTTCCGTTCCGTTTATCATCTTGATGGTTGCTTTAATTCCGGTGACAAGGCTGATTGTGGGGACGTCCATCGGCACATCGGCAGCGATTGTTCCCCTGACTTTTTATGCGGGGCCTTACATCGCAAGGCTCGTCGAGAACTCTCTGCTTGAAGTCGATCCGGGAGTCATTGAAGCCGCTGAAGCAATGGGAGCGACTCCGCGGCAGATCATCTTCCGGTTTCTGATTCCGGAAGCGCTCGGTTCGCTTGTGCTGAGTTTTACGGTGGCAACGGTCGGATTGGTCGGAGCGTCGGCGATGGCTGGTGCGATAGGCGCCGGCGGTCTTGGGGATTTGGCGATCACATACGGCTACCAAAGGTTTGACACGCTGACGATGATCATCACGGTTGCAATTCTCGTCATCGTTGTGCAGGGATTGCAGACATCCGGAAACGTTCTGTCCAAAAAATTGAGAAGAAGATAAACAGAGAGGGAGACAGCTATGATGAAAAAGTTCACATTTGTTATCATTTTACTGCTGCTTGCGGGAGTGATCGCGGGGTGTGCGGCAGACTCTGATGCGAAAACCATTAAAATCGGCATCAGCGGAACGGATACAAGAATCTGGGACTTTGTGAAGAAAAAAGCCGAGAAAGAAGGCTTAAAGCTTGAAATCGTCAAATATTCTGATTATGTTCAGCCGAACCAGGCTTTGGCGGGCGGTGACATTGACGCCAATGCATTTCAGACGATATCTTACTTTAATGCATTCAAAAAGGAACGCAATCTTGAACTTTCGCCGATCGGCACAACGATCATCGCTCCGATGGGCATTTATTCCGAGAAGTATGATTCGCCTGACGATATACCAAACGGCGCGGAAATCGCTGTTCCAAGCGAAGCGACGAACATGGGCAGAGCCTTGCTCCTGTTGGAGTCCGCCGGCCTGCTTCAATTAAAGGACGGATTTGACGGAAACGGAACGCTTGATGCGATTAAAGAAAATCCTAAAAAACTCAAAATCACAACGGTGGCCGCAGAGCAAACGCCGCGCGTGCTTCCCGACGTCGCTGCATCTGTTATCAACAACGGCATAGCGGTTGACGCCGGCTTCCATCCTGTCAAAGATTCGATTAAACTGGAAGACGAAACAGCGACACCGTACATCAACATTATTGGGGCCAGAACAGAAGACCGGGACCGTGAAGATTTGAAAAAGATCGTTGAGCTGTACCAATCAGACGATACCGCTGAATTGATCAAAAAAGAGTTTGACGGTGCACAGCTGCCGACTTTTGTTCCACTGAAAGACATCGGCGAATAAAATGTCAGTCGCGCAATTGATTCCCGGGTCATATATTGAAATACATCGATAATTCCTACTTGACCAATCAGGTTTGTTGTACTATAGTTTTTAAATGTAAAAAATTCTGGGGGTGCTTTTGTTACCATGACATTATTTGTTGTTATTAATATTATCGTCATGCTCGGCCTGATGGCGCTCCTTTATATGATGCAAAAAAAACATGTTTCTTTTTCTAAGCGGGTATTTACCGCTCTGGGAATCGGCATTGTTTTTGGATTCGCTTTGCATTTTATATATGGTTCGTCTTCAGAAACGATTACGCAGACATCTAATTGGTTTAATATTGCAGGCGGCGGCTATGTGAAGCTTTTGCAGATGATCGTTATGCCGCTTGTATTCATCTCGATTTTGGGTGCTTTTACAAAGCTTAAACTGACGCACAATATCGGAAAAATCAGCGGATTGATCATCGGCCTCTTGATCGCGACGACAGCTGTCGCTGCTGCGGTGGGAATCGCGTCCGCACTTGCTTTCGACCTGCAGGCTGTCCATGTGGATCAAGGCCAGGCAGAGTCAATGAGAGGGGCGGAACTCGAACAGAAATCGCAGGACATGGAAGCCAAAACACTTCCACAGCAAATTGTCGAGCTTCTTCCGGGGAATCCGTTTTTAGATTTTACGGGAGCAAGACCGACATCAACGATCGCCGTTGTTATTTTTGCGGCTTTCCTTGGAATCGCGTATCTCGGGGTCAATCGAAAACAGCCTGAACAAGCTGAGCTTTTCAAAAAGATGGTTGATGCCGTGTATGCGATCATTATGCGTGTAGTGACGTTGATTCTGAGGCTGACGCCTTACGGTGTATTGGCGATCATGACAAAAACGATTGCAACGAGCGATCTCGACAGCATTGCCAAGCTCGGCAAATTTGTCATCGCTTCATATGTGGCGCTGATCGTCATGTTCATCATTCACCTGCTGCTCATTACATTCAGCGGTTTAAATCCTGTCACATACTTGAAAAAGGCGTTTCCGGTCCTTGTATTCGCGTTTACATCTAGATCAAGCGCAGGCGCTTTGCCGCTGAACATTAAAACACAGCGCAGCCTCGGTGTTCCCGAAGGCATTGCAAACTTTGCCGGTTCCTTCGGACTGTCCATCGGACAAAACGGATGTGCCGGAATTTACCCTGCAATGCTCGCGATCATGATTGCGCCGACGGTCGGACAAAATCCGCTTGAGCCGTCATTTTTGTTCACGGTTATCGCTGTTGTTGCGATCAGCTCTTTCGGAGTGGCAGGCGTCGGCGGAGGTGCGACATTTGCAGCGCTTCTCGTCCTTTCGGCGTTAAATATGCCCGTAGCGCTTGCTGGACTGCTGATTTCGGTTGAGCCGCTCATCGACATGGGGCGTACGGCTCTTAATGTCAGCGGCAGCATGACGTCAGGACTTGTCACGAGCAAAGTAACAAATGAACTTGAAAAAAACACGTACGAAGACCGTACTAATATCATTGAAGCAGAAGTGTAAAAGAAGAACGGCCCGCACAGCTTGATCGCTCGTGCGGGCCGTTTTTTATGAATAGCTTTGATCGTTATCGAACATCGTCTGATTTGCAGTCTGATCGTTCATGACATTAACCGGGGCAGTCATATGGCTTGATTGATGCTGGTCGTTTGCCGTATGGCCTGACTGGTGATGTTCCTGTGATTGTCCTCCGGGATTGAAAGCCTGTTTGATCATGTCAGCCGGATTCATCATCATCTGGTTGCGGCCGTTACCTTGCTGCCGTCCTCCCATGCCCTTCGCGAACATGCCTGTCAATCTTTTGCGGATTTCGGGAGAAAAAGCCGCGGTTAATGCAGCTGATCCTAAAACCAATACAGCGGGATGGATGCCTGATCTTCTTCTAAACAAAGGGTCTACCTCCTTTTTACGTATACCATCCCCAGTCAGAATCGGTTTTATTCTTCAAGCTGTGCCGCGAGATATAAGCGGTGTTTTTCTAAAAATTCGAAAATTTCACGGTAAGCTTTCACTTTATTTTCTTTCTTAGAAAAACCGTGCCCTTCATTTTCCAAAACAAGATACTCGATTTTCCGCCCCATGTCCTTCAACCGATCGACGACTTGATCGGACTCTTCCTTTACGACGCGCGGATCGTTTGCGCCTTGGATGATCAGCATCGGCTGAGTCATACTCTCCAGGTATGTAACAGGAGAATCGGCTTTCATTTTTTCATAATCCCGCTCCGGGTTACCGACCCATTTTTCCATCATCGGCTGCCAGAAATCCGGTACGGATTTGACAAACGAAAACAGATTGCTGACTCCGCATATATCGACGACGGCGCGGAAATACTCTGGATGTCTCCCGTGAAGCAATAGCGACATATATCCTCCGTAGCTGCCGCCCATTAAAAAAAGTTTTTCGCGGTCCGCAAGTTTTTGATCGATAAGCCAGTCGATGCCTGCGGTCATATCGAGACGCGGTCCGTCTCCCCAATCTTGTTCAACCATTTTAAAGAAGGAATAGCCGTAATTCGCAGATCCCCTGAAATTAGGGGCGAATAACTGGTAGCCCATTTTCGCAGCGAGTTGAAAGATATCATAGAACATAAAGGTTTCTGCATCTTGCGGTCCGCCGTGCGGCCAAATAATCGTCCAGCCGTTCGCTTCTTCTGGGAGGGGCTTAAACAGCAGCCCTTCTATTACGAGACCGTCAAAAGAAGGATATGTCACAACCTCCGGATATGACAGCTCCTGTTCGGAGAAACCCGGAACCGAATGTTTCGTTAATTGCCGCCATTTCGCCTGTCCTTTCGTTAATACATAGAGATTAGCAGGCCTTGTCGGCGTTGAGCCGAGAATGTACAGCGCGCCCGAAGAGGCGCAGTGTATTTTCGAAATGGATGTGCAAGGGCAATCGATCTGCCGGCTTTCTCCTGTTGCTGTGTTGTACTCATACATCACATCTTTGACACCTTTTTTTCCAATCAGATAAAGGAAAGTTCCACTCGGATCAGCGTGGATGGCTGTTAAATCGGTTTTGTCAATCGAAAGCACCGGCGTAAAAATACCGGATGAAACGGTGTACAAGGCAAGGTATGAGAACTCGGCTTCGTAGTTTGTCGTGACGAATAACCGATCATCAGATGCAAAGCGGGAAGAATAAACGATATGAGGCAGCGTCTCATCGGGGACGATTCCTGTCGTCACGCCTTCAGCTGTATGGATCATGCAGACAGTGTGGCTGTTGACATAGTAGACATGGATGCTGACGGCTTTCTCGCCCGGGCTTACATCAGCCAGCATTGAAGTTCCGTCTTTTCCTTCAAAAATAAGCTCTTCTTTTTCAGTGAGACAATCGTATCTGTATGTATTTAAAAATGTCGGATTGTCCTTTGTAGAGGAGTAGTAAACGGCGTTTTGGACAGGGACGGGCTCGAAGTGGCGGTCTGTTTGATTTCCGTTTAATGAATGGAACGACCCGTTTTTTGAAGAAAGCTTGTACAGTCCGCTTTGTTCGTTTCCGTCATGGTCAAAACCGGCATAGAGAATAGAGCCGTCGGGATTGTAGGCGATTCCTTTTGCATCCTGATTCAAGAATGACAGCTGGTACGGGTATGTCTCGGGAAGATCCATCGCCCACAGGTTTGATGTTCCGTTGAGATTTGTATCAAAAACAAGCTGTGTCTCATCGGGATGGACCGCAAAGTCTTTAATTCGCAGCACATGCAAAATGCTTTTTGCTTTTTCCATTTCATATACACCTCCGGATTTATTTGGGAATTTTTACATTCAATAAGATCATAACAAAAGTCGCGTATAAAAAATATCCTTTAGACAAATAAATAACACGAAAAAGAAAAAAACTATACGTAAATCATTATAGGAGGTAATTTTAATGTTCAATATGAAAAAAAGCGCGATTGCTGCTTTGCTCCTTCCGTTTTTGTTCACAGCCGGATGCGGCATGGCAAACCAGGGGGCGGATAACAACCGTCGCAACCAGGACAATGCGCTTCAAAATGTAACAAACAGAGATAACGACCGCACGAATGTCAATGACGGCAGAAACGTCAACGACCAAATGAATGTGACAGACAACCGCGATGCCAATCGGAACAATAATAATATGGAAGTGGCGGATAAAGCTGCAGACAAAGTGACGGAACTGAAAGAAGTCAGAAGTGCAAACGTCATTACGACAAACCGCAACGCTTATGTAGCGGTCGTTTTGAAAGGCAATCCGAAAGGCGACGTAACGAATGAGCTGAAAGGGAAAATCTCGAAAAAGGTTAAAGAAGCAGACAATAACATCAACAATGTATTCGTTTCGGCAAATCCTGATTTTGTTGACCGGATGAGAAATTATGGCGACAGAATCCAAAATGGCGAACCGATCGAGGGCATGTTTGAAGAATTCGGTGAAACGATCAACAGAATTTTCCCGAATCAAAGATAATGAAAAGCCGCAATGAGCGGCTTTTTTTGTTGGCTGCTTTTCATACAGGCCACTTCCTGAACCTTTCCGCATAGTGTGTAGTACAGAGAAGCACATCGCGGAGGAGGGATGATATGTGACGGGAGAGATGAAAGCAGCCTTTATTTTAATTATGGCGGGCACTCTATCCGCTTTGTTATTGGCCGTTTTTGTCGTGTTCAGCCAAAAGAGCCCTGAGGCGGCTGTTCTTTCGGGGAAAAAAGAAAAACTGAAAGAATCGCTGAAAATGCTTAAATATGAAAGTGTCAGCATTTATTACGCTGAAGAAGATAGGACGATTCTGGAGCTGACAAAGGAGACGCTTCGGGATGCCGCTGACATGAATCGGGAACTGTTTGCCAGCCCTCTTCAAGACAGCGTTGATTTGATCTTTTTTTCAAACCGCGATAATATGGAGTCATTTTCAAAATTAAAGGATATCACCGGATTTTACTCAAATGATATGCGGATGATCGGACTTTTGCCCGAGGAGAGAAAGCATCTGAATAGCGGCGAGGGATTCGCCGTCTTCCTGTACAAACGGGTGCTGATACATGAGTATACCCACTATGCTTTTCACGTCAAGCTGAGAGAACTGAAAGCCGACCCGGCAGCTTACCCGCTCTGGTTTCACGAAGGAGTGGCGGAATGGGCTTCTGCTCATGACGCTATTGAGATCCGGACTTTGCCGTCAGCCGTTCCTTTGAGTAAGCTGAAGACCGACAGGCAATGGCAAAAAGCCCGCACTGGATATGAAACCGATATTTATTTGCAAAGTTATTATTTGATCGAAGAGCTCGCGGAGAAAAAAGGAAGGGGTGTCATCCTCGACATCATCGAGGAAACGGCTGAGCGGGGAAGTTTTGAAGACGGATTTAAGGCCGCCGTCGGTCAGTCGTTATCCGCCTTTGAAAAAGAATTCAAGCGGAAATATGAAGCGAAAAAAACGGCACGGAAGTTTCGTTCTTCTGTGCCGTTTTCATCATCAATGAATGGGTCTCTGCTGCCCGTTTGGTGGCATTTGCGGCTGACCTTGCACCGGAGCGAATGCTGATGTCATCTTCTGCATGTCTTGCGGTGCAAGCTGAGGAACTTGATAGTATCCGTGCTTGTTCTGATAAAGGAAAATTTCATAAGCCATTTCGATATAGTGAGGAATCTGGTCTGCCAGAACCCTTCTGCAAACAGGGTTTGTCACCTCGGGAGCCGCCATGGCCAATGCCGAACAATTGGTTTTCATCAAGCCGAGCATAAAGCTGCTGATACAGGCGTCATCAATCGCCTGCACGGATTGCTTCGGCTGTTTCGGCTGAGCGTCTTTTAACCCGTAGACAAATTGACGATCCTCTTTCATCATATATGTTGCCGTTTCCTGGCTCGGCTTTTGCCCTGTTCTGAAGCATTCTGTTGTGATGTTGTACTGAGACGAAATAAACCGGTGCTGCCTGTCCAAAATATCGAGCAGCTCCGGATCTTTGACATGCTCTCTGAACATCATATATTGCTCAAGAACGCCGATCATACCGGACAACACTTCATGCATGTCAAACACTTCGTGGCCCCCGTGATTCATATGCTGCATTCCTTCATTGCCTTGATTGATTTGCATTTGCGGCTGGTTTTGCTGTTCCACTCTAACGTATCCTCCTTAAATGTAATTCAACTATTATATTTCGTTTTTGCCGTCATGTTTATTCAAAAAAGGAATAATCGATAAACTGGATTTAAAGGGATTTTATTCTAACCGTCGAATAGTTTAGTTCAGAGAAAATATTATGGGGGTCTTGTGTTCAAGACAATATATCATCTCATTGGTCGAAAGTGGAAGTGAGGTCATTTTGGCGTCAAACTGAAAAAAACTGATGATCAGGAGAGGAAATTAAGCCGGTTTAGAGATCCCTCGTACCTTTGTAAACGGAGCACATATCTGCCGGGCGGTGATGAGAAATGTTCATGCATGCTTCCGGCAGTTAAGGAATTCGGTGAGTGGACGGATGTCTGATATCCGAAAAAACAAATGAGCCGAAACAGGTCGGATTCAAATAAAAGCTGCCGGAAGAAAGAATAAAAGACGATATCGGTCTTGTGTTCACGCACTTTGTTTAAATATGGACTGAAAAACAATCGATTTGCAATGCCCGGGTGGATATCGGCATGAAGAACTTTGGCATTTTAAGAAGGTGCCTGCAAACTTTTTATTGCCCCTGCGCGATCTGTAAAGGATTCTCCCTCCGTAAATGATTTCAGCTGCCAATCATCATGAAAATGCAAAAAAGGTGTTTTCCTTTTTGATTTTGCACTTAGAAAAGGAGGAGTTTTGTAATGCTGGGCTCAAGTGAGACGGTTGGAAAAATGTCAGGTTTATTTGGTAATGATTCTGTGTATCCGAAGGTGCAAACAGAAGTATATAAAAAAATCAATGAACTGAGTGGTTTTCATAGGCTGGATGATATTTATCTTTCCTTGATCGACCAGTATATGTTTCCTTGTCTGATCCTGAATGACCGGGGAGAAATTGTCGCGTCCTCAGAAAGTGCCGATCAATATTTGAAAAGTTCAAAAGGCAACATTCATCAAGCTTTTCCCGCGAGCTTATCCGTGCAGGTCAATGCCGCTTTACAGCGGGCAAAAAAAGAGAAAAAAGTGTCGTTTAAAAACGTTCCGATTTATTTAAGCGGAGAACTATCCTTTGTTCATTTGACATTAAAAAGTTTCTTCCGCCAGTATCACAAGCTTTATGTGCTGTTTATCGAAAAAGCAAAAGAAGAGGCTGCCCGCGCGCCGGTATCCGGCGGAGAGGACGGCCAGCTTCATCTCCAACATCTGTACCGGACGGTAAAAGAGCTCGAAGCGTCCAACGACGCTTTGGTGTCCGCCAATCAAAAGCTTCAGGAAGAAAACAAAAAATTAACGGCGCTAAACAGGGCGTTTGAAAAGAAAGTGAATGAGCTGAACACCCTTAAAAATGATCTGAACAATCTGCTGACGAGCACGAACATCGCCGCCGTTTTTTTGGATCAGGAATTGAAATTGAAATTATTTACGCCAGAAGCCGCCAATATGTTCGACCTGAAAAAGGATGACCTTTCAAGGCCTGCCGATAAGCTGACAGAGAGGTTCAACTATGAGGAGTATGCCGATGACTTAAAGCGGACACTTTATGAAAACAAGACGGTCGTAAAAGAGTTCGAAATGCCAAACGGCGGCTGGTATGCCGTGAAAATGATGCCTTATTATGCGTCGGGGAAAAAGATTGAAGGCATTGTTGTCACGTTCACGAATGTCACTGAACTGAAAAAGACAAACGAGGCCCTGCACATCAGCTCACAGGCTATTGATCAAAGTCCGGCCAACATATTGCTCACTTCGGTCGACGGTTCGGTTACTTATGCAAACAAACGCTTCTGCCGGATGCTCAGAAAACAACAGGATGACATCATCGGCAGGGATGTATTTGACATTTACCGCAAGCATTTTCACTGTGATGATCTCCATCGCTACTGGAAGCACGTCCTTGATAAGAAACCATGGTCAGGGGATCTTCATTACCAGGATGGGGAGCAGCAGGACAGGTGGGAGCAAACCTCCCTTGTTCCTGTGGAGGACAGCGCAGGGAACGTGCATCAGGTGATGCTGATATCCGAGGACATTACAAACCAAAAGCGGTCTGAAAAAATGCTTTTGAAATCGGAAATGCTGTCAGCGGTCGGGCAGCTCGCTGCCGGGATCGCTCATGAAATACGGAATCCCCTCACATCTCTGAAAGGGTTCCTCCAGCTGATGATCCAGTCTAAAAAATATCAAAAAGACTATGCGGAAGTAATGATGTCCGAATTCATCAGGCTTGAAGCGATTATCAACGAATTTCTCGTATTGGCCAAAACAAAATCGACTACATTTGATCCGGTTCAGGTCAACTCGATTGTTGAAGATGTCTGCATGGTATTGGAGTCGCAGGCCGTGCTGAACAATGTGCGGATCGAGAAACAGCTGAGCGGAGATCTCCCTGAGATTCTTGCTGTATCAAATGAACTGAAACAGGTTTTCCTCAACATATTAAAAAATGCGATCGAGGCGATGGAGGATGCTGAAGGCTTTATCACAATACGTTCCTACTTTGAAAAAGACAGCGTATTCATCACCTTTGAAGATCAGGGAAAGGGCATCTCAAAAGATGTGCTTGAAAAGCTTGGGGAGCCATTTTATACAACGAAGGAAAAAGGAACCGGGCTCGGATTAATGGTTACATTTAAAATTATTGAAAATCACGGCGGAAGCATTCATTTTGAAAGCGAGGAAGGAAAAGGAACGACCGTAAAATTGAAGCTTCCGATTAAAGAATGAGAATGCGGTCATCCCTGTTCTCATTCTTTTTTGAAAATTTTACAAAAAAATTATATGTTCTTTATCATCATCAGATAAACTTGACAGGAAGCAAAAAACGGGAGGCGAATATATGGTCAATGTTCTAAAGTGTCGTTTTTTAGCTGGTTTGACGATCACCCTTATGATGATTGCGTCTTTTTTAGCGCCGTTTGCGGACGTATCGCGCGCTTCAGAAACGATTACCGTAGAAGAAGCGATTAAGCACAACGAAGGGCATGCAGCCGTTGAAGGGTATGTCGTCGGGCATACTGTGTCGAGCGGCCATTATCGTTTCAGCGGAAATTTCGCCAACGATTATAACATCGCAATCGCAGATAAAAAAGAGGAAACATCACCTGAAAACATACTCCCCGTGCAGATACCCGCATCTTTCAGAGACCAGTTCGGTTTAAAGACAAACCCTCATCTCATCGGAAAAAAACTCATCATTGAAGGCGAACGCTCTACATATTTTAATTCCCCCGGTTTGAAATCCGTTCAATCCATCACATTTTCCGGAGGCGATGCGCCGCCAGTCCAGCCGGAGATCAAAACGATAGCCGAGGCGCGCAAGCTTTTAAATGAAACGGTCAAAATCAAAGGAATCGTCACTGCGGATCAAGCAGCTGTCGGAGGAGGAAAACTGTCCACATTTATTCAGGACGAAACGGCGGGCATCAATATCTATTCCGCTGCACAAGGCGATTTTCCGGAGCTGAAAGAGGGAATGTCCGTTTCGGTCACGGGGAAGATCACGACATACAAAGGATTGACAGAAATCGTTCCCGTACCGTCAGGCATTGAAGTAACCGGAGAAGGAGCGGTACTGCCCGACCCTGTTCCGCTGACCATTAAAGATGTGCTCGATCAGGGAACGGCAGTTAAATACGAAGGCCGGCTAGTGAAGATGAAAGGATTTATTGAAACAAAGCCGGATGCGCCGGCAGGCGGCGGCTATAATATCACGATGATCGATGAAAACTATCATCCGCTCACACTAAGGGTGATGGAACAAACGAATGCCGCCGATTCGATAGAACAAGGACAATGGTACGAAATTACCGGCATATTAAGCCGTTATGATACGGTGCAGCTTCTGCCGAGAAAACAGGAAGATCTTCAGATATTAGACGGCATTGCGCATCCTCCCCCCGCTGCTGAAGGGGAATACGAAAGCGTTGTCGAACGAGTTGTCGACGGGGATACGATCCACTTAAAAGAGCCGGTTCTCGGATCTACAAAAGTCCGCTATGTCAACATAGATACAGCCGAAACTTACCATAAGCCGAAAAATGAATTAGATGAAAACCAGCTGAAACACGGCAACAAAGCGAAGGAATATTTGCAGTCTATATTGGCTCCGGGAGACAAAGTCACTGTGAAAGTGGGCAAGGAAGCAAAAGACAGCTACGGCCGCCTGCTTGCCCAAGTCATCACTGAAGACGGCGTCAACACGAATTTGCAGCTTGTTCAAAAGGGGATGGCCGTCACCTATTTCATTTGGCCGGTTGGAAGTGATGAAGACTATCAATTGTTTCAAAGCGCCGTCAAAAAGGCGAAAGATGAGAAAATCGGCATTTGGAATCCCGCTGATCCGCTCCTCGAAATGCCGTTTGAATTTCGTGCCAGGGAGCAGGGCAAAGGGCTGACGCGGCATGTCGGTGACTCTGCGGAAAAAACGTATGTCGCGCCTGAGAAGTGGCGAGAGATTCCGGTGGAAAGACGAATTTTCTTTGCGTCGGCTGAAGAAGCGGAAGCTGCAGGCTATTCGAAAAAAGAGCAAAGCGGCAATATTCCGCTGCGCCTGTTAAGCATGAATGATCTGCACGGAAAGATCGATCAACAATATGAGCTCGATCTAAACGGCGATGGCCGGACGGATGGAACATTCGGCAGGATGGATTATGCAGCAGCATTGATCAAAGAGAAAAAAGCCGAGCGGGAAAATACGCTGATCGTCCACGCAGGTGATATGATCGGCGGAAGCTCGCCGGTTTCTTCCCTGCTTCAGGACGAACCGACAGTTGAAGTCATGGAGGAAATCGGATTTGATGTGGGAACCGTCGGGAACCACGAGTTTGATGAAGGAACCGAAGAGCTGCTGCGCATGTTGAACGGCGGCGAACACCCTGAAGGGAAAGGGACAAAAGGCTATGACGGACAGGATTTCCCGCTTGTCTGCGCCAATTGCAAGTTGAAAACAAACGGGGAAAGCTTTCTTCCTCCATATGAAATCATTGAAGTTGAAGGGGTGCCTGTCGCTTTTATCGGTGTTGTGACACAAGCGGCCGCCAATATGGTTATGCCCGAAGGAATTCGCTCAATTGAATTTACAGATGAAACAAAGGCCGTCAACCAGGCTGCAAAAGAACTGAAAGCGAAAGGGGTCCGGGCGATAGCGGTGCTCGCCCATATGACAGCTTCCCAGGACGGCGGAGTTGTGACCGGTGAATCAGCCGAACTTGCTAAAAAAGCAGATCCTGAGATCGATGTCATCTTTGCCGGCCACAATCATGAAGTGGTCAACGGCCAAGTCAATGATATTTTAATCGTCCAAGCATACGAATACGGGAAGGCAATCGGTATCGTCGATCTTGAAATCGACCGGGAAACGAAAGACATCGTACAAAAGAAAGCGGAAATCGAATATGTGAATCAGGAAAAGCTCAAGCCTGATCCGGCAGTCGGTCAGATACTGGATAAATATGAGCGGATGGTTGCGCCGATCATCGGCGAGAAAGTTGGTGAAGCAGCACACGATATGGCAGGAGGCTATTCAAACGACGGAGACACCCCTCTCGGGAATCTGATTGCTGACGGGATGCGGAGCGCAATGAATTCAGATTTCGCATTAATGAACGGGGGCGGCATCCGTCAAGATTTAAAAAAAGGAACGATTACATGGGGAGACTTGTTCAATATCCAGCCTTTCGGCAATGTACTCGTCCGGCTTGAAATAAAAGGCAGGGATTTATACGATATTATAGACGCGCAAATATCCCCATCATACGGCCCGGATTACTCGATCAGCGGCTTTACCTACACGTGGGACCCGAAAACAAACAAAACCGCGGATATTTTTCTTGAGGACGGAACGCCGATTGATGTAGACCGGACATATACGCTGACCGTAAACAACTTTATGGCATCTGCTTCAGGCAGCAAGTATTTGCCGATTTCCCGGCTTGGAAAAAATCCGGTCACAGGTCCGGAAGATATCGAAGCTACAGTAGAATTTGTCAAAAGCTTTAAAGAACCGATCGCTTATGCTGCCGAAGGACGAATCAAAAAATTAGCAGAAGATGATTCACGTCCGGGAGAAGAACCCGGACGCGGGGCAGATCCTGATGACGAAGAAAAACCGGGAAGCGGAGGCGCTGATCCGAATGACGAAGAAAAACCGGCTGGAGATAAGGGCGATGGAGAAAAGCCCGGCAATGACAGCGGAGAAAAGTCGGTTCATGGCAATACCGGCGATACGTCAAAGAGCGGTGCTGTTCCTGTTGCAGGCGTGACGATCGGTGAAGGGGCGGATGCGCCGGAGGAGAAGATGGACGGTCTGTCAAATGATGCGTTTCTGTCAGATTCGCGTGAAGAGCACAAGCTGCCCGACACGGCGGCTTCTTACGGCGGTTTCCTTTTGTACGGCTTCCTGACGTTTATGTTCGGAGCGATTCTTTATATGCGGAAAAGGGGTATTGCAAAACTATGAAAGTGAAGATGTTATCGTTTCTGCTGATGACGGCGGGGCTTGCCATTTTTGCATATGGCGGCTGGAAAATATTCGATATGAACAGACAGACCGATATTTCTTTAACTGAAGCAAAAGAAGCCATTGCATCGAGTCAATCCGTCCGTTCGGCAAAGCACCCCTCAGCGCCAGCATCGTTTAAGCCCGCCAACGGCGAAGCGGCAGGCATCCTCCATATACCCAGACTGGGCGCTCAGCTTCCCATCGTTGAAGGAACAAGTCCCGATGATTTGGAAAAAGGCGTCGGTCATTATAAAGACAGCTATTATCCAAAACAAAACGGGCAAATTGTTCTTTCAGGGCACAGGGATACGGTTTTTCGCAGAACAGGGGAGCTGGAAATCGGAGATAAGCTGAAAATCGAGCTTCCATACGGAAGCTTCGAATATGAAATCACACACACGAAAATTGTTGATCAAGATGATACATCCATCATCACGCTGCAGCACGAAAAAGAAGAATTGCTGTTAACGACATGCTATCCGTTTTCTTATGTCGGAAATGCGCCTGAGCGCTATATTATGTATGCAAAACCGCTTTAAGGCTGTCCTTAATGGACAGCCTTTTTATGGTTAATCAATCGTGCCGAACAGTCGTCCGATTTCGTCTTTCAAGTCATCCGGCAGCGGTGCTGTGACAGTGACGCGTTCTTTTGTGATCGGATGGGTGACATTGATTTCGATCGCGTGAAGAGCCTGCCTCGGAAAAAGCCCTTCTGAACCGCCGTATAAAGTGTCGCCTGACAAAGGATGACCGATGCTTGCAAGGTGAACACGTATTTGGTGGGTTCGGCCTGTCTCCAGCTGCAGCCTGCATAGTGTAACATCGTGCCGGCTGTCATACCCTAACGATTCAAAATGGGTCACGGCGGGCTGTCCGGAATTGGACACCCTTCTTCTGACGGGATGGTACCTGTCTCTGCCGATCGGCGCCGAAATAGTTCCCGTTTTTTTTCTGAATTTCCCTTCCGCTACAGCTAGATATGTCCGCGCCAGTTCTTTTCTTTGCAGCTGTTCGTCTAAAAGGGCGTGGGCGAGGCGGTGCTTTGCAAAAACGACAGCGCCGCTCGTATCCTTGTCAAGACGGTGGACGTGCCGGACTTTTCGCTCCTCCCCGTTCATTTGAAAATAAAACGCCACAAGGTTGCTCAGCGTGCCGGTCTGGCCAGCTTCATTCGGATGTGTCGCCATTCCCGCCGGCTTATTGACAATGAGCATATGATCATCTTCAAACAGAACGGGAAGTTCTCCGTATTCAGGGACGATACCGCTTTCTTCTTCCTCTCTGAGATCGATCATTACGCTGTCTCCGCACTCAAGCTGAACGTTATGATCCACGGGTTTATGATTCACTTTAATTTTCTCATTTGCGATCCAGTATTGAATGACAGGCTTCGATGCTTTCGCTTCTCTTTTTAAATATGCAAATAAATGTTCGCCGTGATGCCGGCTGCCTGCGCTGAAGATTAAGCCGTGATTTTTTTGGTTCATTTTTACTGCTCCTTTCTGTAAAAAGCGTTGAGCCATTAGGAAACACTTACCTTCACAGCCCATTGTTTATGTATGCTATTCTGTTTGAAGAGATTTGAACAAGGGATGAAGGGTGATCAATTTGCGAATTGTAAAGGCAGCAACTGAAGAACAAGAAATTTATATAGAAGAGCTTGTATCAGAGCTGTATCAAATATTTCCATTGTACTTGAATAAACAAAAAATAAAAGAACTCAAAAAGCAGGGCGTGCTTGAATTGAAAGAGGATGAATACAAAGGAACGCTCGATGAAGCGTTTCAGATTATGACAAGCCTGCAATTGATTCATGCCTTATTAACTAAGGCGAAGCGCCGGTGGGTGCTGAAAGATCGTGATTTGTTCGATAAAAACTGCCGCAAGCTGAATGACTGCGGTCTGTACTTCCCTCTGACATCTGCCGACTTTCATATCGTGAATACCGACAATAAAATGCTGATGTAAAGCCGGGTTTGTCTGAATTGAAAGAGCTTGTTCCGTTTTCGGAAAAGCTCTTCTTTTTATGAAAAGATGATATAAGAAATAAGCGGAAAACACAATGAAATGGTGCCAACTTCCTTTTTAGCATGTGCATGACCTGTACATACTAACAATCGAAAGGGGTGCAGTCTATTGACGACAATCAGCAATGCGATGTCTAGACAAGTGGCAACAATTTCTTCCAATCAAACGGTTCAAGAAGCGGCTGAGTTGATGAGCCGCCATAATATAGGGGCGATCCCGGTCGTGGATCAAGGCGTGTTAAAAGGAATGATCACAGACCGTGATATCACGCTCAGAACGACAGCGGAAGGCCAGGATGGGCAGACACCTGTTTCAAACGTGATGACAACAAATGTTGTGTCAGGGAACCCGAACATGAGCCTTGAAGAAGCATCACAGATGATGGCTCAGAGTCAAATCCGCCGTCTGCCGATCGTCGAAAACAACCATTTAGTCGGGATTTTGGCGCTCGGGGATCTGGCGGTAAACGAAATGTCCAATGAATCTGCCGGACAGGCGCTTACGAACATTTCCACTCCGGCACGGACTCAGTAAGAACGGAAGAGCTTGCCTCTTACAGCAGGCTCTTCTTCATTTATACATACCGGTTTTTAGTGTCTTCTCTTTTCAAGGGGCGGCAAGAAGGATACAATGAATGGTGCAAACAGTCAAAAGGAGTTGGGCTAAAGCGCGATGATTAAAGCAGTGATATTTGATTTTGACGGTCTTATTTTAGATACAGAAACGCACGAATATGAAGTGCTCCAGGAAATTTTTGAAGAGCACGGCTCAGAGCTGCCAATGTCGGTTTGGGGAAATGTCATCGGCACGGCCGCCGGATTCCGGCCGTTCTCTTATTTGGAGGAACAGCTGCAAAAAAAGCTGGACCATGAGCAATTGACGAAATTGAGGCAAGAGCGTTTTACGAAAAGAATGGAAAGCGAAAAAGCGCGTCCCGGTGTGGAAGCTTATTTGTCCGCGGCGAAAGAGCTCGGTTTAAAAATCGGCCTGGCGTCAAGCTCGGATTATAAATGGGTGTCTCAGCATTTGAAACAAATCGGCCTGTACGATGATTTCGAGTGCATCAGAACGGCCGATGATGTTGAGGAAGTCAAACCGAACCCGGAACTCTATTTAAAAGCGGCGGAATGTCTCGGTGTGAAGCCTGAAGAGTGCATTGCGTTCGAAGATTCTGTCAACGGATCAATCGCCGCGAAAAGAGCCGGAATGAAATGTGTCATTGTACCGAATAAAGTAACGAAAAGCCTGCTGTTCGAGCATTATGACCACCGTTTGGAATCAATGGCGGAAATGGAGCTGGAACAGCTGATCGAAAAAATTTCCGACCCATCATAAAGAAGGCAGAGGAGGAATGGGACGTGTCTGAAAAACTGGATCTTTCCCGCTTTGAAAAAAAGATTGTCATCCGCAATATTGAAGAAAAAGATATCGACAGCATCATCGGGCTTCAAGAGCTATGTTTTCCGGGAATGATCCCATGGAAACGGGAACATCTGGAAAGCCATTTGGAACACTTCCCGGAAGGCCAGTTTTGCGCAGAGCTTGACGGAGAAGTGATCGGTTCCTGTTCAAGCCTGTTGATCAACTTTGATGAATATGATGACAGACATACATGGCAGGATATTACAGACGACGGGTATATTACGAATCATAATCCCGACGGCTTAAACATGTACGGGATCGAGGTTATGGTTCATCCTGAATACAGACGGATGAAGATCGGCCACCGTCTCTATGAAGCGCGTAAAGATCTGGCAAGGCGCTTAAATTTAAAGAGCATTATCATCGGCGGCAGGATTCCGAACTATCATAAGTACGCTTCCGAGATGACGCCGAGGGAGTATGTCGAACAAGTCATCCACCACCAGATCTATGATCCGGTCCTTTCGTTTCAACTGTTGAACGGATTTACGATGATGAGGATCAACCCGAACTATCTCCCGGATGACAGAGCATCAAGCAAATATGCGACATTGATGGAGTGGAATAATGTCGACTACTTGCCGCAGACGAAGCGCTATTACAAATCAGCTTTTCCGGTGAGAATCTGTGTGATTCAATATGAGATGAAGCAGATTCATTCCTTCGAGGAGTTTGCCAACCAAGTCGAATACTATGCAGATGTAGCTTCAGACGCGGGAGCGGATTTTGCCGTCTATCCCGAAATCTTTACGACGCAGCTGATGTCGTTTCTTGAAGAGCGCTCACCGAGCCTGGCCGTTCAGCGGATTACCGAATATACAGAAGACTATATCAGCCTGTTCACAGATCTTGCCGTTAAATACAATGTCAACATTATCGGCGGTTCCCACTTCGTTGAAGAAGAAGGGAAGATCTACAATATCGCTTACTTGTTCAGAAGAGACGGAACGATCGAAAAGCAATATAAGCTTCATATTACCCCGAATGAACGAAAATGGTGGGGCATCAGCAGGGGGGACGAAGTGCGCGTCTTTGACACAGACTGCGGCAAAATCGCGATCCAGATCTGCTATGACATCGAGTTCCCGGAACTCGGCAGAATCGCAACCGAAAAAGGGGCCAAGATTATTTTTACCCCTTTCTGCACGGAAGACCGCCAAGGCTACTTGCGAGTCAGATACTGCGCTCAAGCAAGAGCGGTTGAAAATCAGGTGTACACGGTTATTTCCGGTACGGTCGGCAATCTGCCGCAAACCGAAAATATGGATATCCAATATGCGCAATCCGCGATTTTCGCTCCTTCAGATTTTGAATTCGCAAGGGACGGAATCGTCGGCGAATGCAATCCGAACATTGAAATGGTGGTCATCGGCGATGTCGACCTGGAAATTCTCAGAAGGCAGCGGCAGGACGGAACGGTCCGGCAGCTCAAAGACAGACGCCATGACATCTACCGGATTCATTATCAAAAATAGCAGATTCGTGTGCCGGCCGCTTGAGGCCGGCTTTTCATGTTGACTTTTCTCTCTATTTTTCATATATTGTAACTATTAAAAGGAGGTGGAAAAGATGAATCAAACTGGTAAGCGCATGACGGATATGCAAGCTCATCTGTATATTTGTCGCGCGATTTTTTCCGGGGAATGCGTATTACGGGATCAGTCTGCCCTTTTTTACACATTCAATTGGAAAAAATACCAGTGAGAGACATCTGCCCACAATCGGATTTTCTGATGCTGACGGCGGGGTGTAAGCTCTGCCGTCTTTTTTATGCTCAGTGTCTCTTCACGGGATGCGGAGGAAAGATAGATGATAATATGCAGTTTGCAACGTGTCGGGCAAACATACGGA
The DNA here is from genome assembly GCF_018333035.1 of Bacillus sp. J41TS8. Lineage (NCBI taxonomy): Bacteria > Bacillati > Bacillota > Bacilli > Caryophanales > Bacillaceae > Bacillus > Bacillus sp. J41TS8. Next base: position 50,741 of record NZ_BORF01000011.1, on the reverse strand, counting down.
GGACATACGATTTTCAGCGGGCTGTCATGGGACCTGCACCAAGGGGAGCGAATCGGTCTGATCGGACGAAACGGGGAAGGGAAAACGACGTTGTTAAAGCTGATCGGCGGCCAAATGAAACCTGATGAAGGCCTTGTGACTTGGAAAAAAGGATTATCAACGGGGCTCTTGGAGCAAAATCCCGCATGGGACGGCAGGAAAACGGTAAAAGAGCTGCTCTATGACGTTTTTTCATCATTATGGGACACACAGCAGAAGCTTTCCCGGATTGAACGGCAATTGGCGGTTGAAAAGGACGCGGAAAAACTCAGTCTTCTTTTGGAAAAGTACGGGGCTTTGCAAGATGAATTTCAGCGAAAAGGCGGCTACGGCATCAGTGCGCAAATCGAACGGGTGGCGCACGGTTTGAATATTGAGCGGCTACTCGATGCCGAGTGGCGGGAGTTAAGCGGAGGAGAACGGACGAAAGCGGGTCTTGCCAGGCTTCTCTTGGCAGCTCCGGATCTGCTTTTGCTGGATGAACCGACAAACCATTTGGATTTGACAGCGATCGAATGGCTGACATCTTTTTTAAAGCAGTACAAAGGCACAGCAGTCATCGTATCGCATGATCGCTATTTCCTGGATGAAGCGGTCACCTCAATTCTTGAAATCGACCAGGGAGAGCTTCACTTTTCCAAAGGCGGCTATACACATTATGCCGATGAACGGGAAGAGCGCCTCATGAGAGAATTTCATGACTATCAGGATCAGCAGAAGAAAATCAAAAAAATGAAGGAAACGATCAAGCGGCTGAAGGAATGGGCGAATCGCGCCAATCCTCCGAATGACGGCCTGCACCGGCGAGCGAAAAGCATGGAAAAAGCTTTGGAACGCATGGGGAAGGTGAAAAAACCCGTACTGGAACGCAAAAAGATCGATTTAGCTTTCAGCATGGATGAACGAAGCGGAAAAGATGTCGTCAGGCTTGAGGATGTCTGCAAAAGCTTCGGTGAGCGGTTGCTTTTTGACAATCTCAATATGCATGTCCGTTTTCAGGAGCGCGCCGCCATCGTCGGAGAGAACGGCAGCGGCAAAACGACGCTGCTCAACATCATTAGCGGGAAGGAAACGCCGGACAGCGGTGACGTGCAGCTTGGCAGCAATTTATCGGCCGCATATCTGACGCAGCATGTCGGCGAAATGGAGGAAGAGCGCACGGTTTTAGCCGAATTCCGTGAACATGTTTCTGCATCAGAAGGCGAAGCCAGAATGTTGCTTGCAAAGTTTTTGTTTTTCGGCCAATCCGTCTTTCAAAAAGTGAAAAATTTAAGCGGAGGCGAACGGATGCGGCTCCGCTTGGCCCAGCTCGTTCACCAAAACCATAATGTGCTGATCCTCGATGAGCCGACAAACCATTTGGATATCGAATCGAAGGAGATGCTTGAAGAAGCATTAAGCCAATTTCAAGGGACGATTATTGCGGTTTCGCACGACAGATACTTTCTTGACCGGCTTTTCAATGTTACCTGGTGGCTTGACGGCAAGAAACTCGTCAAGTATGAAGGGAACTATACATTCGCAAGAGAGAAACGGCGGCAGGGTTGACACATTTTTATCACATTTGATAGGATATTGCTACAGTTATAGAAGGCAAAAGCAATGGAATGTATGCACGGACTGTATATATTCTCTTTCGATATCTTAATACTGCTTGATTTTGTTGTATGGGTATGCATACAAGTTAGGCAGCATTCAAACGCCTGGTTGACACAGGTTATTTGAGTGCTGCCTTTTTTTATTGTCTTTCTGCCATAACTGTGAGAAAAGAAGAAATCATGGAGGGGTTTAGTATGGCTTTTCGAAAACCGGATGAAATAGCGGATGCGGCAATTGAAGCAGGAATGAAAAAAGTACAGCTCCCGCTGCCGGCTCTGCTTGTATTGGGGTTTTTAGGCGGCGCATTTATCGCGCTTGGGTACTTGCTTGATATCAGGGTAATCGGCGACCTGCCGAAAGAATGGGGAAGCCTGTCCAGCCTGATCGGAGCTGCCGTATTTCCTGTCGGTCTGATACTTGTGGTGCTCGCTGGCGCTGAATTGATCACAGGGAATATGATGTCCGTTGCGATGGCTTTATTTTCAAGAAAAATATCACTGAAACAATTGGCGGTTAACTGGGGAATCGTTACGATGATGAACTTAATCGGCGCACTGTTTGTTGCTTACTTTTTCGGACATTTGGTTGGATTGACTGAAACAGGCCCTTATTTAGAAAAAACGATCGCCGTTGCACAAGGAAAACTGGATATGAGCTTCGGCAAGGTTCTCATTTCCGGCATCGGCTGTAACTGGCTTGTATGTCTTGCGGTATGGCTTTCTTTCGGCGCCCAAGACGGAGCAGGAAAAATCCTTGGCATCTGGTTCCCAATTATGGCTTTTGTGGCCATCGGATTTCAGCACGTTGTCGCCAACATGTTTGTGATTCCCGCAGCCATTTTTGCAGGCTCGTTCACATGGGGGCAGTTTATCGGAAACATCATTCCGGCTTTTATCGGCAATGTCATTGGCGGAGCCGTGTTTGTCGGTCTCATTTATTTTATTGGATACCACAAGAAAGACCGCTCCAGACAAGAAATAAAGCGGGTATCATAAACAAAGGGCAAATCCATCCGATGAAACATACAAATGCCGTCCGTTTTTGGAAAAAGATGATGATGAAATGGGATTAGGCGGGTGTGCTTACAAAGTAAGAAAAAAGCAACGGAGCTGAACGACAATGAGACAGCAACGTCAACCTGAATGTGATACACAAGGAAAAGCTCATGGCTCATTCATCCTGCGGAAGAGTTCGTGTCCTTCCTTAACCAATGCTTATCGCACTCATTAAAATCGGAATAGACGGACATCCGCAACTCCCCGCAGACAGTAGAGGCATCGGTTGTCTTCTTTTGTCTGCGGTTTTTATTTGCCCGCGGAAAGGGGGGGGAGTGATATATGGAAGTTTCATGATGACAGTGAAAAAGGCAGTTACATTTGCCCAAACCAGCAAGACCGAAAAGGCTGCCGGTCATATAAAAATCCTGAAACATGCCGATTGCTTGAGCACTGCCAAGATCAAAGAACCGCCAGAAAGTCATCACCCGGCATATATGGGAGGCCCACAAAATCGTTTGTCTGTTTCAGGGAAAACAGAATGTGAGTGAACAAGTTCCCTCACAGCCGCATCCCAGAACATGAAGAAGATTGCCGCACACCTAGCCAAGCAGGGCCGGGTATACGGGAGCTCTTTTTCTGCAAACGGGCTGGAAACCCCGTTGAAAACAAACGGAATTTTCTATATGATTGATAGTATTAATGAGAACGGTTATACATAAAAAGAAGGTGCATCATGGAGTTTGTGCTTGTTTTACTGCCGGTTTTCGGGATATTTGCGATCGGGTTCATCGGACAAAAGCTGCTTCATTTTGATATTCAGAACCTATCTAAAATGTCCCTGTATTTAATGTCTCCGTTTTTAGCGTTTGATACGTTTTATGAGAACAAGCTGACGATGGATTATATCTATATGTCTGTCTATTGTCTCGGCCTCTGTTTCATTTTGATTCTATTTGTCTACCTCATTTCATATGTTCACGGGTATTCCAATCAGGAGCGATGCGCTCTCGTTTTATCATCCGCTTTCATGAATAACGGAAACTACGGCACTCCCGTCGTCCTGCTTGTCTACGGCACGGCCGGGCTTGATATCGCCGTTGTGCTGATGGTGCTTCAGCAGCTTGTCATGAGCACGATCGGCATATATTATGCAGCGAAAGGAAGCCCTGAAGCGGGCGGATTTAAAATTGTGATGACAAGGGTTATCCGGATGCCGGTCGCATACGGTGCGCTGCTCGGCATATGCTTTCAGCTGGGGCATATTTCGATTCCCGAACAGTTAATGACAGGAATTAAATTGGTAGGGGACGCCGCGATTCCGACGATCATGATTATTCTCGGCATGCAGCTTGCGGTGATCTCCTTTCAACATATCGAATACCGGAAAATTTCCTACTCGCTCTTGCTGAAATTATTCGTGTCTCCGCTCATTGCCTTGGGGTTTGCGCTGATTCTTCCCGTCGACGGACTGGTCAAACAGATCATGGTGTTGGCGGCCGCCATGCCGACGGCGGCGAATACAACTTTGATGGCGGTGCAGTTTGAAACAAAGCCGGAAATCGTTTCAAGCGCGACTTTTATCAGTACAATGCTCAGCATCGTCACCCTACCGGTCGTGCTGTGGCTGCTTTCATTATGGGGCTGACCTGAATCTTTCAGGCGGCCTTTTTTTCCGGCGAAACCAAAAAGGCAGCTTGAAACGGCGGCTGATGACATGGCAAGCCGCCGTTCCCCAGAGGTTACCCGCCTATTTGCAATGCGATATTTCCAAACTGCTCTCCGTCTTTCATCCGTTTAAAGGCTGCAACCGCTTCTGATAAAGGAAACACTTGATCAAGCACCGGCTTAAGGGAATGGCGTTCGATAAAATCAATCATTTGCCGAAATTCTTCGAGGCTGCCCATCGAAGTGCCGATGATGCTGATCTGCGGGAAAAAGAGCGAGCGCAGCGGAAGCTGGATGCTGTCTCCCGAGCTGGCGCCGAAATTGATGATCCTTCCGTTCGGCTTGATGACATCGAAATAATTCGCAAAAGTTGCCGGACCGATGCTGTCGAGGATTAAATCAACCCGTTCCCCGCCCAAGCTTTCTTTCCACAGACCGCGGCTTTCAATTGCGAGATCCGCCCCATAGCGGAGCGCTTCTTTTCTTTTTTCTTCGCTTCGGGAGGTTACAGTCACCCGCGCGCCCGCTGCCTTTGCCATGAGCACTGCATTTGTGGCGACGCCTCCGCCGACTCCCGGTATTAAGATGTGTTCGCCTTTTTTTAAATGTCCTTTCGTAAATAAAGCCCTGTAAGCGGTCAGAGCGGATAAAGGCAAGACGCCTGCTTCCTCCCAGGAAAGGTGCGCCGGTTTTTTCAACACGTGCTTCGCCGGGACGATGACATGCTCTGCGAAGGTTCCGTCAGATGGGCCGCCGAGAATGTCGGGTACTTGCGGAACAGAATCCGTATATTCCCAGCCGATGCTCGGATTAATGATCACCTCTGTATGAACGGCGAGGCCCTGAACGCCTTCGCCTGTCTCTTCGATCGTGCCTGCTCCGTCGGAGCCGGGTATAAATGGGGCATCACCCGCCTCCCTGGATTGAAAGAGGAACAAGTCACGGTGGTTCAGTCCGGCCGCTTTCAGTCTGATTTTGACTTCACCCGGACCGGGCGTTTTGTCGGAAACATCTGTATATTTCAGCCCTGAAAGGCCCTTGATTCCTTCATGGATGATCGCTTTCATAAAAAATTCCCTCCATTCGAGTTGGTTGTGTTAAATTATGGACATGAATGAAGGTAAATGTAAAATGATTTGCCCGGGGACCGCGAGCGGCTTCTGTTTATAAAGGATTGCAATGAGGCGGAAATTCCATTAGTGTAATACAGAAGCAAGATAGCAAGTGAAGGAGATGGAACATGAGTTTTCACGATCAAAAAATTTTACCTGCGGTACGCAATATGAAGCAGTTTGATACATTCCTGGACAGCCCATTTTCATACGGGGTTCTGCTTGACATCCACCTTGGACAGCTGGGGGGTGTCATCAGCGCGGCCAGATCCCATGGGAAAAAAATGTTTGTGCACGTCGATTTGATCCAAGGAATTAAGCATGATGAATACGGTGCGGAATTCATTTGCCAGGAAATGAAGCCGGCGGGGATTCTTTCTACAAGATCAAGCGTTATTGCCAAAGCAAAGCAGAAGAAAGTGTATGCGATCCAGCGCATGTTTTTAATCGACACAAGCGCCATGAAGAAGAGTATTGAATTGGTGAAAAAGCACAGACCCGACTATATAGAAGTGCTTCCCGGAGTGGTGCCGGAACTGATCAAGGAAGTCAAAGAAAAAACCGGCATTCCGATCTTTGCGGGCGGGTTTATCCGTACTGAAAAAGACGTCGAGCAGGCGCTTGCAGCAGGGGCTTCCGCAGTCACCACCTCAGACACTGATTTATGGAAAAAATACTGGAAGTAAAAATTTAAAATGTGAAAAATTATTGACAACGCTTTCACTATACGATACGATTTTACTAAGTTAATACATTGTGACGGAGACCCGGAGACCACAGCAGTTCTTTACTCAATGATGTAAAGAAAGTTTGCTGTGTTTTTTTATGGTCTTATAGACACAGTGGAAAAGGTGAGCCTATGGTGTTCATCTTTAAAATAACACTTCATAATAGATTTTAGGAGGGATAGCCTTGACAGCATTTTGGGGGGAAGTTATCGGAACGATGCTGCTCATCGTCTTTGGAGCAGGAGTTTGTGCAGGAGTTAATTTGAAAAAATCGCTGTCCCATCAATCCGGATGGATTGTGATCGTCTTCGGCTGGGGGCTTGGCGTGGCCATGGCGGTATATGCCGTCGGCGGCATCAGCGGAGCGCATTTAAATCCCGCCGTTACATTGGGGCTGGCATTTGTCGGAGATTTTCCTTGGAAAGAAGTGCCTTCCTATATTTTGGGACAGATGATCGGCGCATTTTTAGGAGCGGTGCTCGTTTTTCTTCACTACTTGCCGCACTGGAAAGAAACCGAGGATCAAGGCGCGAAACTGGGAGTATTTTCGACAGGTCCGGCGATTCCAAATACATTTGCAAACCTGTTCAGTGAAACATTGGGGACTTTTGTTCTCGTTCTCGGACTTTTAGCGATCGGTGCAAACAAGTTTACTGACGGACTGAATCCGCTTGTTGTCGGATTTCTGATCGTGGCGATCGGGATCTCGCTCGGCGGAACAACAGGCTATGCGATTAATCCTGCCCGCGATCTGGGGCCGAGAATTGCCCACTTTGTCCTTCCGATTGCAGGCAAAGGGAGTTCAAATTGGAAGTACGCGTGGATTCCTGTTTTAGGACCGGCGCTCGGCGGTTCATTTGCAGGTGTTTTTTACAACGCCGCATTCAAAGGGCACATCACCAACACATTTTGGATTGTAAGCGTTATATTAGTTGTGATATTGTTAGGTTTCTATATTCATATGAAAAAACAGTCGGTTGATCAATCGGTCAACATTTAAAAAAAACGCAATCTTAACAGACATATAAGGGGGAGTTTTAAAAAATGGAAAAATACATTTTGTCTCTTGATCAAGGCACCACAAGCACAAGGGCGATTGTTTTCAACAAAGCAGGCGAAATCGTCCATATTGCGCAAAAAGAATTTCAACAATATTTTCCAAACCCCGGCTGGGTTGAACATAATGCAAATGAAATCTGGGGCTCGGTTCTGTCGGTGATCGCTTCTGCGCTTTCAGAATCGGGGATCGAAGCCGGACAAATTGCCGGAATCGGGATCACAAACCAGCGGGAAACGACCGTGGTTTGGGATAAACATACCGGCAAACCGGTCTACAACGCGATTGTGTGGCAGTCCCGCCAATCGGCGGAAATATGCCAGGAATTGAGAGAGAAAGGCTATGAAGAGACGATCAGAGAAAAAACAGGTCTTTTAATTGATCCTTATTTCTCAGGCACGAAGGTGAAATGGATTTTGGATCATGTGGAAGGGGCACGGGAGAAAGCTGAAAACGGCGACCTTCTCTTCGGTACGATCGATTCTTGGCTCATCTGGAAAATGTCCGGCGGAAAAGCGCATGTGACAGATTATTCAAACGCCTCAAGAACATTGATGTTCAACATCTATGACCTAAAATGGGATGATGAACTTCTCGATATTCTCGGCGTGCCGAAATCGATGCTTCCGGAAGTCAAGCCTTCATCGCATGTATACGCTGAAACGGTCGATTATCATTTCTTCGGCAAAAACATTCCGATTGCAGGTGCAGCCGGCGACCAGCAGGCAGCATTGTTCGGGCAGGCTTGCTTTGAAGAGGGAATGGTTAAGAACACGTATGGAACAGGCTGCTTTATGCTGATGAACACCGGCGAAAAAGCGATCAAATCAGAGCACGGCCTGCTGACGACAATCGCCTGGGGCATCGACGGAAAGGTGGAATATGCGCTGGAAGGCAGCGTCTTCGTCGCAGGTTCCGCTATTCAATGGCTCCGTGATGGGCTGAGAATGTTTAAAGACGCCAAAGAAAGTGAAAAATACGCTGTAAGAGCAGAATCTGCCGATGGTGTTTATGTGGTCCCTGCATTTGTAGGTTTAGGCACGCCTTATTGGGACAGCGATGTCCGCGGCGCTGTATTCGGACTGACCCGGGGTACGACGAAAGAGCATTTTGTCAGAGCAACGCTTGAAGCGCTTGCCTATCAAACGAAAGACGTGCTTGACGCAATGAAGGAAGACTCCGGGATCTCGGTGAAAACGCTGAGAGTCGACGGCGGAGCTGTCAAAAACAACTTCCTGATGGATTTTCAGGGCGACATTTTGGATGTCCCTGTAGAACGTCCTGAAATCAATGAAACAACAGCGCTCGGTTCAGCCTATTTAGCGGGCCTTGCCGTCGGCTTCTGGAGCGATCGTTCCGAGATTAAAGACCAATGGCAGCTTGACAAACGTTTTGAACCGAAAATGGAAGAAAAAGAGCGTGAGAGTCTGTACAGCGGGTGGAAGAAAGCTGTAAATGCAGCTAGGGCTTTTAAATAAGCCGCATGTATGTTACAATCTAATTAAGTTAATAGAAACGGTTGGAGAAGAGGAGAGACCGCAGGCACCAAAGCAGTATCAGCGCTTTGGATGTTTGTGGTCTCTTTTTCTATTTTTTACCGTGACAACAAGGGAGGACATGAACATGGAATCATTATTTTCAAGCCGTAAACGGGACGATATTTTACAGAATATGACGAAGCAGAAGTATGACGTGTTTATTATCGGCGGAGGGATTACAGGTGCAGGGACGGCATTGGACGCCGCATCGCGCGGAATGAAAACGGCGCTTTGCGAAATGCAGGACTTTGCGGCCGGAACGTCAAGCCGCTCCACGAAACTCGTACACGGCGGACTTCGCTATTTAAAGCAATTTGAAGTGAAAATGGTAGCTGAGGTCGGCAAAGAGCGGGCGATCGTCTATGAAAACGGGCCGCATGTGACAACGCCCGAATGGATGCTGCTTCCGATGCATAAGGGAGGCACTTTCGGCAAATTCAGCACGTCAATCGGACTGAGGGTGTACGACTTTTTAGCAGGCGTCAAAAAAGCTGAGCGGAGGAGCATGCTGAATGCCGAAGAAACGCTTCAAAAAGAGCCGCTCGTGAAAAAGAACGGTCTGAAAGGCGGCGGCTATTATGTCGAATACCGGACGGATGACGCCAGGCTGACGATCGAAGTCATGAAAGAAGCAGTTAAATTCGGAGCCGAGGCTGTCAATTATGCGAAAGTAAGCGATTTTATTTATGAAAACGGCAAGGTCACCGGCGTGGTCATTGAAGACGTCTTCACGAAAAAAACATACCGCGTCCACGCGAAAAAAATCGTCAATGCCGCGGGTCCGTGGGTTGACCGTCTGCGGGAAAAAGACCATTCAAAAGAAGGCAAACACCTTCAGCATACAAAAGGCGTGCATCTTGTTTTTGATCAATCGGTCTTTCCTTTAAAACAAGCCGTTTATTTTGATACACCCGACGGCCGCATGGTGTTCGCGATTCCGAGAGACGGTAAGGCATATGTCGGCACAACGGACACCGTCTACAACGAGGATCTGGAACATCCTCGAATGACGACTGCAGACAGGGATTATGTCATTAATGCCATCAACTATATGTTCCCTGAACTGGGAATCAAGGCCGAGGATGTCGAATCAAGCTGGGCTGGGCTCAGACCGCTGATTCATGAAGAAGGAAAAGACCCATCCGAGATTTCCCGGAAAGATGAGATCTGGACTTCTGAATCCGGACTGATCACGATTGCCGGCGGAAAGCTGACCGGCTACAGAAAAATGGCTGAGCATATCGTTGATCTTGTCAGAGACCGATTAAAAGAAGAGGGCGGCAGAGACTTCGGTCCTTGCAGAACAAAAACGATGCCGATCTCAGGCGGCCATATCGGCGGCTCCAAAAATCTCGAGGATTTTATTCGAGCGAAAGCAGCCGAAGGGATCAAGGCTGGACTGTCCGAAGAGACGGCCAGACAGATCGCCGCACGATACGGTTCGAACGCAGACCGCCTGTTTGATCGTGTTCCATCCCTAAAAGATGAAGCAGCAGAACGCCGCATTCCTGTCCATGTACTGGCAGAAATGGATTACGGGATCGAGGAAGAAATGGCTGCCGTCCCGGCAGACTTCTTCGTGCGCAGAACGGGTGCGCTGTTCTTTGACATCAATTGGGTCCGCACTTACAAAGACAGCCTTACGGACTACATGAGCGAGAAGCTGAACTGGGATGGCGAAACGAAGGCCCGGCATGTCCAGGTCTTGGAAGGACTTCTTCACGACGCTGTTGTCCCGCTGGAAAGCAGATAATTGATCGGGTCAAATGACCTTGATGAAATTTCGTTAAAAATCAATCGAATGGCCTAACGTGAGGCTGTCTTGATCAGGCAGCCTCATTTTTGTCGTTCGGCATGCTAAATTTGGACAAAGCGGCTGTTTGTCGATATGATAAAAGAAAAGCTGCAATTATTTAGCTGGAATATTGGAGGTAATCATGAGCTGGAGAACGAGCTATGAACGCTGGAGAAACAGAGAAAACTTAGATTCCGAATTAAAATCGCTTCTTCTGGAAGCTGAAGGAAATGAAAAAGAATTAGAGGATTGCTTTTATAAAAAACTTGAGTTTGGTACAGCCGGCATGCGCGGAGAGATCGGACCCGGTCCGAACCGCATGAACGTTTATACGGTTCGCAAAGCATCGGCGGGCCTTGCCGCATACATAGGAGCGAACGGCGAAGAAGCAAAAAAGCGCGGCGTTGTGATCGCGTACGATTCCCGCCACAAATCGCCTGAATTCGCAATGGAAGCTGCTAAAACGCTCGCAGAAAACGGCGTTCAAACGTACGTGTTTGACGAACTGTGCCCGACACCTGAACTTTCCTTTGCGGTAAGAGAACTGAATGCGTTTGCAGGTATTGTCATCACGGCGAGCCATAACCCGCCTGAATACAACGGCTATAAAGTCTACGGAGAGGACGGCGCGCAGCTTCCGCCTGCTGATGCCGACAAACTCATCGGCTATGTCAATGCGATTGAAAACGAACTGGAGATCGAAGCCGGCGATGAAGCTGCTTTAACCGAAAAAGGGCTGATCAAAATAATCGGCGAGGAAATCGATCAAGCGTATCTTGATAAACTGACATCGATTTCTGTCAATCCTGATCTGGCAAAGGAAACTGAAGTCAAAGTCATTTTCACCCCGCTGCACGGCACGGCAAACAAATCCGTAAGACGCGGCTTGAAAGCTCTCGGATATGAACATGTCACAGTCGTCCCTGAACAGGAGCTGCCTGACCCTGACTTTTCGACCGTGTCTTCTCCTAATCCGGAAGAGCACGCCGCTTTTGAATATGCGATCAGGCTCGGAGAAGAAAAAGGAGCCGATATTCTGATCGGAACCGATCCCGACGCGGACCGCCTCGGCGTCGCTGTAAAGGATCAAGAAGGCCGCTACACGGTGCTGACAGGAAATCAAACCGGCGCGCTGCTTTTGCATTATCTGCTATCGCAAAAACAGCAGAAAGGCACGCTGCCTGATAACGGAGTCGTTCTGAAAACGATTGTGACGAGCGAAATGGGGCGCGACATCGCCGCTTCTTTCGGACTTGACACGATCGACACGCTGACCGGCTTTAAATTCATCGGAGAAAAAATCAAACAATTTGAAGCATCGGGCGAATACGCTTTCCAATTCGGTTATGAGGAAAGCTACGGCTACTTGATCGGCGATTTCGCAAGAGACAAGGATGCCGTCCAGGCCGCACTGCTCGCCGTTGAAGTATGCGCCTTCTATAAAAAGCAGGGAAAATCGCTGTATGACGGGCTCCTCGAATTGTATAAATCGTTCGGCTTCTATAGAGAAGGCTTGAAGTCCCTGACCTTAAAAGGAAAAGAGGGAGCGGAGCAAATCGCAGCCATCCTCAGCACATTCAGAGAACAGCCGCCTCTTTCCATCGCCGGAAAAGACGTTGTATCCGCAGAAGACTATTTGACAGGGAAGCGGACGCTGCTGAAGGAAAACAAAACAGAAACGATCGATCTGCCGACATCCAATGTTTTGAAATATTTCCTTGAAGACGGCTCATGGTTCTGCCTCCGTCCATCTGGCACAGAGCCTAAAGTGAAATTTTATTTCGCGGTCAAAGGCCGAACAAATGAAGACAGTGAAGCGCTTCTCCATCAATTGACAGATGAAGTGATGAAAAAAATCGATGATATTGTAAAAGCGACTTCAAATTGATAATTGCTGAAAACCCGCCTTGCTACACGGCGGGTTTTCAATTTTTATTGATAAGCGGCAATACATGATGTAATATATACTTAACAATAAGTCAGATATAAATTGCATCTTGAAAGGGGAAAATGGCTGACATGAAATGGATCAAAACCGGGGATGAATACGTAGAAAAGAAAATGACGCAATTTTTTAGCGAAGCCGGTACGATCGTCGCTGCTATATTATTTTTGGATGTGATCATCCGGGGCTTCATTTTAGGAAGACCGTCATCCGAATACATTATCAGCGCCATCGGTTTTGCAGTCTATGCAGGCTGGATATTGTTTCGCTATCTTTTGTCGGGGTTTGAATATCCGGAGATCGCAAGTCAAGCAGCGTACAGGAAAAAAAGAAAAGAAATCACAGCCCTCAGCCTCGCTTCCGGCCTCATATTTGCCATTTTAGCGCTTATCTTTACCGGCATACCGGAACATCTCGGCAGTTGGGTTGACTTTATTGTCATGGTGATGTTGTTTGTATTTATTCATTTTCTGATCAACTTTATCTCGTTGCGCAAATCCTTTCGGAAAAATCAAGATCTATTAGATGATTAAATGAAAACGGCGGGTGAGCATATGGTTAACCGGGTCAAACTCGCCCGGATCGAAAAGTCTTTGACACAAGCCCAGCTTGCCGAGCGGGTCAATGTGACAAGGCAGACGATCGGGCTGATCGAAAAAAATAAATACAATCCGACATTGCACCTTTGCATCGCGATTGCAAAGGCGCTGGATAAAACGCTTGATGAATTGTTTTGGGAAAAAGAAGCTTAACGATTCGCTTTGTCCCTTCTCGGTCAAAAGTCTTAGAAAAGTTCATCTCATGAGAGCGGCTTTTTTTTAGCAAATATCGATATAATAAAAGAAACTCCGGTTTAAGGGGATGAAGCTTTTGCGGGAAGACACGCAGTTTGAAAAATTGAAAACGCTCAAAGAAATAGCGGAAACGTTAAACGAAGGGAACTATCTAAAAGAAACGCTTCATGCTGTTTTAAAAAAGCTGCTCCGCTTAACAGGGCTCAAAACGGCGTGGCTGTTTCTGATCGATGAAAAGGGGAACTTTGAACTGGCCGCTTCGGTCCGCCTGCCCCAGGCGCTTTCTTACCGGCACAACCGTTTATTATGCGAAGGAAGCTGCTACTGTCTTGAACAATATAGGGACGAAAAGCTGGACAGGGCGAAAAATATCATCCATTGCCGGCGGATTACGACGGCTATGAAACAGAAAACTGGAGATCCGGAAGGTATCACACACCATGCAACCGTCCCGCTCAGCGACCAGAAGAAACGGTTCGGTTTACTGAACGTTGCGGCTCCGGGCAAAATTCATTTCAGCCGCGGAGAACTGGCGCTTCTCGAAGCTGTAGCTCTGCAAATCGGAATGGCGATCAAACGGATGCGGCTTGCTGAACAACAGCAAAAACACATGCTGCTGACCGAAAGAAACAGATTGGCTCAGGACTTGCATGATTCCGTCAATCAAATGCTTTTTTCGCTTAGCTTGACCGCTAAAGCGGCGGGTGAAATGACAGACCAGCCTGAGATCAGGGAAATGCTCGAGTTTATGCAACATCTTTCTCATGAAGCGCTGCTTGAGATGCGGGCGTTAATTTGGCAGCTCAGGCCCCAGGGCTTGGAAGAAGGGTTGGCGGCGGCACTTGAAAAATATGCGGAAGTGCTCGGCCTTCAGGTGATGTTCAAGCTCAGCGGTGTGCTCCGTCTACCGCCTTCTGTTGAGGAATTGATGTGGCGGCTGAGCCAGGAAGCTCTCAACAATTGCAAAAAGCATGCCGGTGCAAGCCGCATACAAGTGAAAATCGATGTATTCCAGTCGTCTGCCGTCTTGGAAATCGAAGATGACGGCAAAGGGTTTCAGTACGATCCTGACGCGGGGCTTCCGACGCTTGGGCTGAAAGGAATGAAGGAGCGGACGGAAAAAGCGGGCGGCACGTTTTTGATCAACTCCGCAATCGGTAAGGGGACGAAAATCCGGGCGGTTTTGCCTTTGAAGGAGAAGGGGGAGGCAGGATGGAACAGGTGAAAATCATCATTGCCGATGATCATCATATTGTCAGAAAAGGCCTCTTGTTTTTTTTCAAAACAAAAAGCGATTTTGACGTTGTCGGAGAGGCATCGACAGGAATCGAGGCGCTCGATGTCTTGCGAAAACGGGAAGCAGACATCGTATTAATGGATTTATCAATGCCTGAAATGGACGGAATTGAGGCGACTAAGCGAATAAAAAAAGAATATCCGTCTGTCAAAATCATAGCGCTGACAAGCTATGCGGACGAAAGCTATGTGATTCCCGCCATCCAGGCGGGAGCCTCTGCCTATCAGCTGAAAGACGCCGAGCCTGATGAACTTGTCGAGACGATACGCGCTGTTTATGGAGGGAAATACTCCTTGGATCCAAGCATCATGTCCCACGTCTTTCACCATGTGTCACAGGCTGATGAGAAAGAAAAAATACATCAATTGACAAATAGAGAAAAAGATGTTTTATTGGAAATTACAAAAGGGAAAAGCAACAAGGAAATTGCCACATCTTTATTTATCAGCGAAAAAACAGTGAAAACCCATGTATCCAATCTGCTGTCAAAGCTAGGCTTATCCGATCGCACGCAAGCCGCGCTCTTTGCAGTAAAACACGGACTACAACAAAATGACGGGAGATGAGCAAATGAAAATAACCGTAATCAGCGGAACCGCGAGAAAACAAGGCAGAACGCGGATCGCCGCTTCCTATATCGCCCGCACGTATCAGGCGGAGCTTATCGATTTAAGCGAGTTCATCCTACCGATTTTCAACGGAGATGAAGAGCAGAGCTCGCTGGAAAATGTCCAAAAACTGAAAGCTTCGGTCAAAGAAGCAGATGCTGTCGTTTTATTATCTCCCGAATACCACAGCGGTATGAGCGGCGCTTTGAAAAATGCGCTCGATTTTTTAAGCAATGAACAGTTCTCGGGCAAACCGGTGGCGCTTTTTGCTTGTGCAGGAGGCGGCAAAGGCGGGATGAACGCGCTCGCCAATATGCGCATTGTCGCGCGCGGCGTTTATGCGAACGTCATCACAAAGCAGCTTGTGCTCGATCCGATTCATATTGATGAGGAACACCAAACGGTTACTGAAGCAGCCAAAGCCAATATCAAAAATGTAATGGAAGAGCTTCTGCTCTTTGCCGAATTTCAAAAAGCCTGACGCCGATTAGAGCGCCAGGCTTATTTTACGTAAAAACAAGCACGCCGTTTTCGTGTTCGTGTCCCGAAAATGAGGCGTGATCAATGTACTGCAGCAGATCATAAAGCCTTTTCTCAACAATGGCGTCATCTCTTTCAAAATTGTAGGCGTGTAAAAAATGTTCGATCCGCTTTGATAATAAATCGTCTTCTGTCCGCACCATCAGGATCAGCAGGTTGTCCCACTGCGAGCGGTGCGTATAGTACAAAGCTTTGTCATAATCAGCGTAATTCAATTTCGCCACTCTCCCTTCTTTCTGAGGAGTCATGATTATTTTATGTGGCGGGTTGTTTTTTTCTCCGGGCAAAACTTGGTCTCCTTTGTTTGGCGGCCTAGAAATATGAGGATGGTATACGCTAGACCGCGAAAAATGTCTGCATGACATTCGCCATTTCCGGTCAAGCTAACGTATGTACAATACATGCGGAGCGAATGGAAATGAAAAAACGATATTGCACGTACTTTTTTTGCATACTAACGCTTTTATCATTCCCGGCGAAAAGCCACTTTCAAGCAGGTGTTTCCGATGCGCCTGAACGGTGGGAGAGAATCGCCTGGAGCGCGCTTGAAGAAAAATACGAAGGCGCAAAGTTCGAGGATTATGAATATTTAGGGCGCACACAAGTCAATGATGAAGAGACAAAAGATGTCTTCAGGGTAACCGTCAATCAGGAAGGCAAATCATTTTCGGCGCACGCCGAGGTGTATTTTCACCCGGTGACCAATGCGATCATCAATGTGAATATTTTTACCTTATAGCAAAAAAAAAACGAAGGAAGCGGCTTCCTTCGTTAACTCAATAATTTACGTATATGGTCCTGATTAATGATAATATCCTGCAGAGTGTATTGATCCAATACGTCCAAATAGGCGGAAAGGGCTTTGTTTAAAACATGCTTTAATCCGCAGATCGGAGAAAGTATACAATGGTTTTTTTCACCGTTAAAACACTCGACAAGGTTAAAATCATCTTCTGTATGTCTTATGACTTCACCGATATTAATCAGTTCAGGCGCTTTTCCGAGACGAATCCCGCCGTTGCGGCCCCGAATCGTTTCAACGTAGCCAAGCTTGCCAAGCTCGTAAATCACCTTCATAAGGTGGTTTTTTGAAATGGAATAAGAATCGGCGATGTCTTTAATATTGACAAGCTCGTTTGAGTTTTTGGTTGCTAGAAAAATCAGTACCCTCAATGAGTAATCCGTATAATTTGTTAATTTCATCGCATGACCTCAATCAAACAAGTTTCCATTATCTTATCACATTTGCCTTCGGTTATGAGGGTGGAGCGGAAATTGTTACAAAAATATAAAACATTCCTTGAAAATATTGCTTTAATTCCATTAAAAGTCTAGTATAAAGATGTATCTTAAATACATCTTTAATCAAAAGTAACAGTCCCATTTAAAAAAGATCTTATTGCACCTTTAAAGATGTATTTCAAATACATTTTTAAAGTGACTGGAGAGGAGAAAGCGTTATGCTATCTGAAAAAACCATGCAAATTGTCAAATCGACCGCCCCTGTTTTAAAAGAAAAGGGAACAGAGATCACCACTTGTTTTTACAAGCGGATGTTTAATGCGCACCCTGAATTGAAAAATATCTTCAACATGTCCCGCCAGCAAACCGGCGGACAGCCGAAAGCTTTGGCTTTTACTGTTTTGCAGGCGGCTGAGAACATCGACCGGCTCGGAGACCTGCTGCCGGTTGTCAAACAAATCGGACATAAACACAAAAGTTTGCATGTGAAACCAGAGCACTATCCTATTGTCGGTCAGCACCTATTGGAAGCCATTGAAATCGTGCTCGGCGAAGCTGCGACAGAGGACATTCTCCAGGCATGGGCAGAAGCCTATGAAGAGATCGCCCGCGTATTTATTGAAGTCGAAAAACAAATGTATGAAGAAGACAAAAAGCAGGATGGAAACTGGGAAGGATTTAAACCGTTTGTCATCATGGATAAGCGGGTCGAATCCGCTACGATTACTTCCTTTTATTTGAAGCCTGCCGATGGAACGGATTTGCCCGCTTTCAGTCCCGGACAGTACGTATCTGTCCGCATTAAAATTCCCGGCGAACCATATTTCTTAACAAGGCAGTACAGCTTGTCAGATGCCTGGAATAAAGACTACTACCGCATTTCAGTCAAACTGGAAGCGGAGGAAGGGCAACCGGTCGGAAGGGTATCAAGCTATCTGCATGAGAACATGGAAATCGGGGGCAGCTTGGAAGTGAGCGCTCCGGCCGGAGACTTCACCCTTTCCGAAGGAACGGATCGTCCGGTTTACTTCATCAGCGCCGGATCAGGCATCACGCCTGTCATGAGCATGGTGCAAACATTGGCTCAAAAAGAAAGCAGCCGCGAGATCACATTCGTGCACGCTGCAAAATCTGAACAGCATCACGCTTTCAAGGAAGAAACGGAAAAGCTGCTCGGCGCCAATTCGGCGAACCGTCTCCTGTTTGTCTACAGCAGGGATGCTGAAGCGACGGAAGATCATACTGTAAAAGGCCGGGTGAATGAAGAGCTTTTGAAATCGATCGTGAAAGATCCAAATGGCGAATTTTATGTATGCGGCCCGCTTTCATTTATGAAAAGCGTGATTGAAGGATTGCAAAATCTGGGCGTTTCGATGGAAAACATCCGCTATGAGAGCTTTGCTTCATCCCTTGACATGCAAATAGCGAACTGACCAAAGAGGCAGCTGTCAAACCGACAGCTGCCTTTCATCTTTTCAAAACCCGGCTCATACAATAAAGAGAAGTCCAACCGGGGGGGATTTGAGTATTGAGCATACGGGAGCAAAAAGAGCTGCAGCGGGCGATAGCAGAAATTACGGAGATCGCGGAAGGATTCGGCCTGGATTTTTATCCGATGAGATATGAAATTTGTCCGGCTGAAATCATTTATACATTCGGCGCATACGGGATGCCGACAAGATACAGCCACTGGAGTTTCGGCAAGCAATTTCACAAAATGAAGCTTCACTATGACTTTGGCTTGAGCAAAATATATGAGCTTGTCATTAATTCAAATCCGTGTTACGCGTTTTTGCTGGACAGCAATTCATTGATTCAAAATAAGCTGATTGTCGCACACGTCCTGGCTCATTGTGATTTCTTTAAAAATAACTGTCGTTTTCAAAATACGAAGCGCGATATGGTTGAAAGCATGTCGGCGACAGCAGAGCGGATTAAACATTATGAGACGGTCCACGGTTCAAAAGAAGTCGAAGCATTTCTCGATGCGGTGCTGGCGATTGAAGAACACATTGACCCTTCGCTCGTAAGGCCGAAGCTGTCGTGGAGCATAGATGACGAAGAGGAAGAAGAAACAGACGCGCCGCCCACTCTTTATGACGACCTCTGGGAACTGGATCACAAAGGATCGAAAGAGAAGAAGAAAAGGACGAAAAAAAAGTTTCCGCCGAAGCCGGAAAAAGACATTCTGCTGTTCATTGAAGAACATTCGCGGGAGCTGGAACCTTGGCAGCGCGACATCTTAACGATGATGAGAGAGGAAATGCTGTATTTCTGGCCGCAGCTTGAAACGAAAATCATGAATGAAGGATGGGCGTCCTATTGGCATCAGCGAATCATCCGCGAGCTTGAGCTGACATCAAGTGAAGCGATCGAATTCGCCAAGCTCAACGCGGGAGTGGTTCAGCCGTCCAAAACGGGCATCAATCCTTATTATCTCGGATTGAAAATATTTGAGGACATAGAGGAGCGCTACAACAACCCGACAGAAGATATGAAGAAGATGGGTGTAAAGCCGAACTCGGGGAGAGAAAAAATATTTGAAGTCAGGGAGATCGAATCAGACATTTCATTTATCAGAAACTATTTAACGAAAGATCTCGTGATGCGGGAAGATCTCTACTTGTTTCAAAAACAGGGAAGGGATTATAAAATCGTTGACAAGGATTGGGAGGCTGTGCGCGATCAGCTTGTCAGCATGAGAGTCAACGGAGGATTTCCTTATTTGACAGTTGAGGACGGAGATTACTTAAAGAACAATGAATTATACATTAAGCATTGGTATGAAGGGATCGAACTCGATTTAAAGTATCTTGAAAAAGTTCTGCCTTACCTTCACCAGCTATGGGGAAGAAGCGTGCATGTCGAAACCGTGCTCGAAGATAAGCCCGTCATGTTTTCCTATGATGGAAAGGCTGTCCATCGCAGATATTTATAAAAAGTTTCAGGCTGCATTCGGGCAGCCTTTTTTATTTTAAAGCGCAACGACGACCGTCACTATGCCAAATAAAAGAATGTTTGTCCAGTTTTATAAGTTAATCATAAAAATGTAAAATAAAGGATTTAATACTCTTTCTAAAATTGTAATTTTGGCTCCCGGAAAGTGCGAAAATGTAGTATTTAAGTTACCTTTGAAATGTAAATGAAATATTATCTACCCTTAAAAACTTTTTTTAAAAACGAATAATTAAGGAATTTGACATAGTAAGTCAAGACTATACCTGATGGAATTCCCTCCTTATAATAGAAACAGAGGAAGGGCTGAAGCAGCCGTTCTCAAAAAAAATGAAACTGCTAATTTTCGCCTTTAAAAATATAAAATATTCTGCTATTGGGAGGACAACATGAAAAAACAAGTCATAACAGCAGCATCAGCGGTTGTTTTAGGATCAACTTTATTTGCGGGAGCGGCTTCCGCACAAACCATAACGGTGAAAAAAGGGGATACGTTATGGGGATTTTCGAAGAAGTACGGCACAAGTGTCAGCAAGATTAAACAGGAAAACAAGCTGAAATCCGATATCATTTACATAGGGCAGAGGCTGTCGATCAATGGAAGCAGCTCTTCGTCTGCAAAAGCGTCGCAAGCTTCATCAGCTACGCATAAAGTGGTCAAAGGAGACAGCCTTTGGAAAATTTCTCGGACATACGGCATGACCGTCAATGAACTGAAGTCTCTGAATGGTTTAAAAACAGATTTAATCCGGATCGGACAAGTATTAAAAGTTAAAGGGACGAAAAGCGTAAAAGCTGCATCAACGACAAAGCCTTCTGCATCAAGCGGGACAAGCAAGGCGCCTGCGCAAACCTCTTCAGCGCTGAATACGTCAAAACTAGTTTCAGATGCAAAAGCCCTTATCGGAACGCCTTATAAATGGGGCGGAACATCTGCATCAGGATTTGACTGCAGCGGATTTGTCTGGTACATCCT
This sequence comes from Bacillus sp. J41TS8, assembly GCF_018333035.1. Lineage (NCBI taxonomy): Bacteria > Bacillati > Bacillota > Bacilli > Caryophanales > Bacillaceae > Bacillus > Bacillus sp. J41TS8. The sequence continues at coordinate 29,853 of NZ_BORF01000011.1, read as the reverse complement.
CAACAAACAGACGAATGTGGCGAGAACGAACACAGCCGGTTACTGGAATTCGATGAAGAGCGTATCAAGCCCTGCAGTAGGTGATTTCGTATTCTTCACGACATATCAGCCGGGACCTTCGCATATGGGGGTTTACATCGGAAACAATCAATTCGTTCATGCCGGTTCTGACGGCGTAACGATCAGCGATATGACAAACAGCTATTGGAAGCCCCGCTATCTTGGAGCAAAACGCTTCTAATGTTGCAGGGACAAGCCCGTTCATCATGATGAACGGGTTTTTTTCCGTTTAGAAACGGAACTCGGCTAAAAACGCCAAAAAGTGCTCGACCTTCTCATTATCTTTCAGACTAATCGCATATCCCCCTGCAACAGGAAGCTTCATGAAATCGCACGGCACCTCTATTAATCTTCCTTCCATCAGCTCGCGGCGCACAGTTGACAGCGGCAAAAATGATATACCGAGTCCTTCTGAAATAAATCGTTTCGTAATATGCGTCTGGCTTACGAGCATCGTTCTAACAAACGGAAATTTGATCCTCAGCTGCCTGACGAGGTCGTCCCAGTATTCGGGGTGATTATGGGTCAACAGCAAATATTCTTCAAGCAAATCTTCGACATCGAGCGGCGGCACTTGTTCTGAAACGCGGCCGTCATGAGGGGCGACCAAAATCACGGGATCGCTGTACATGGAATAGCAGTTCAGGTTTGACGATTGCACGTTTAAGCAGCTTAATCCGATATCTGCATGGCCGGCTGAAATCAGGGGAGCGATTTCAGCTGATTCGGCGATCTTTACTTTGATCTCCGAATTCGGATGCAGCGCCGTGTATTTTTTCAATACAAATGGGAGAATCGTATCGGCGATAAGCGGTGAAACCGCTAGATTCAATGTCTGTGAATAGCCTTGTCTGATTTTGTGAAGCTCTGCCATGCTCGATTCATAGTCTTCCAGCAGGCGAAGGGCGAAAGGAAGGTAAGCGCGGCCTTCTTTCGTTAAATGAATGCTTCTTCCTTTGCGGGTGAACAGCTGGCACCCGAGTTCTTCCTCAAGCAGTTTAATTTGGACGGTGACGGTCGGCTGAGAAATAAATAAGGTTTCCGCCGTCTTTCTGAAATTTTCGTATTTTGCGGCAGTAACAAAGGTATGAAGCCATTTAAAATCCATTGCAGTCCTCCTGATTAATTTTTTTAATCAAAGATATCAATATAATTCAATATTTTTTAAATATTATATCAACTATAATGATATTTACAAAGGAAAAAGGAGGAATTGATATGGTTTATCATGGATTGAAAGGGATTACTTGTGTTGAAACAGCCATCAGCCGCATTGACGGTGAAGAGGGAAAGCTGATCTACAGAGGGTACAATGCTGATGAACTGGCGCTTACATCCACATTTGAAGAAGTCGCTTATCTGATTCTCAACGGGGCATTTCCGACGGAAACGGAACTCAGCCGATTCAATGAGATGCTCGCTTCATTCCGTGTGCTGCCAGAAGCATGCAAGCGATTGATCCGCTGCCTTCCGGCCGAATTAGACGATATGGCGGTTCTTCGCACGGTCGTCTCTTCATTCGGGGACAAATCGTTTGCGTTCAAGCCGACAATGGAGCAGGCTCTCAGACTGATTGCAGCCGCCCCGTCGATTATCGCGTTCAGAAAAAGGCTGACTGACGGAGAAGAGCCTGTTCAGCCGCTGGATGAGCTTGGCTTTGTGGAACATTATTTTTACATGCTGAAAGGAAAGCGCCCGACAGAAGCTCAGAAAAAAGCGCTCGAAACATACATGATTCTTGCGATGGAACACGGCATGAACGCTTCAACCTTTTCGGCAAGAGTTACGGTGTCTACGGAATCCGATCTTGTTTCTGCCGTCACATCTGCACTTGGCACGATGAAAGGACCTTTGCACGGCGGAGCGCCGTCTGCGGTGACGGATATGCTGGAAGGCATCGGGGAAAAACAGCACGCAGAAAGCTATATAAGAGAAAAGCTTGAAAAAGGCGAGAGACTGATGGGATTTGGACACCGCGTCTATAAAACGCATGATCCGAGAGCGAAGGCTTTAAGGGTGAAAGCTGAGGAAATTGCCGGGGGCGACCGGGATATCGACCTTGCTCTTCATGTTGAAAATACGGCGATCCGCCTTTTGGAAGAATACAAGCCGGGCCGCAAGCTTTATACGAATGTCGAATTTTACGCAGCCGCTGTCATGAAGGCGATCGATTTTGATGCCGCATTGTTTACCCCTACTTTTTCGGCGGCGAGAATGGTCGGCTGGTGCGCCCATGTGCTGGAGCAGGCTGACAACAACATGATTTTCAGGCCGTCGGCTAAATATATCGGAGAATTGGTTTCTCAGTAATGCGGACACACGCCTTCTCAGCGAAGCGCGTGTTTTTTTAATAGATTTTAGAATGTTTAAGTAGGGAATTATGCCGGTGTTCTTGAATGTATTCATCAAGAAAGTCCTTTAAGGGGGAGACGATGAAAAAAGGATTCCTGATGTTGATCATGCTGTTTTTTCTAGGTGCATGCTCGGAAGGCCGGGATTTTGATGCTGAACATGAAGCGGCGGCGACGAAAGAAGGCGGAAGCGGTGCCGAAGTCATCGCAGAGCGTCTGGATGTGCCTTGGACGATCGCTCACACTGGCGAGATTTTTTACGTGACCGAAAGAAACGGGGGAATCGTGTCCATTGCCGAAGGCAAAAAGGAGCGCATGCAGCTTCAGCTGAAAAAGCCCGTTCATCAAGAAGGGGAAGGCGGACTGCTCGGATTTGTGCTCCATCCTGATTTCAAAAACAATCAGGAGGCATACGTTTACCATACATACAAAGACGGGGGCCATCTGAAAAACCGGATCGTAAAATTGACGCTTGACCGCCTCACTTGGACGGAAACGGAGGAGCTGCTTGCCGATTTGCCCGGAGGTGTGATTCATAACGGCGGCCGGATGGCGATCGGGCCTGATCAAAAGCTGTACATCACGACAGGTGATGCGGGGGAAAGGGAATGGGCCCAGCAGCCTGAAAAGCTGGCGGGGGTGATTTTAAGAATGGAGCTTGATGGTGCGATCCCTGCTGATCAGCCTTTTCGCTCGTCTTATGTATACAGCTTTGGACACCGGAATCCGCAAGGCCTCGCATGGATCGTCCGGCAGCTTTACAGCTCCGAACACGGGCAGTCTGGACATGATGAAGTGAACAAAATAGAAGCCGGAGCCAATTATGGCTGGCCGGTGATTGAAGGAAGCGATAAGAAGCGGGGAATGAAAGCGCCGCTCATCCATTCGGGAGAAGAAACGTGGGCCCCATCCGGTTTAGCGCAGAAAGGGGATGTCCTCTATATGGCCGGGCTGCGGGGAGAGGGGGTTTTCGTGGGTCGATCCTGCGGAAGCCAAAGCGGTCAAATGGCTTGGCGGATACGGCAGAATCAGAGATGTAAAAGTAATCGGAGATGATCTGTATTTCATTACGAACAATGGCGACGGAAGAGGCGAAAAAAAACAGACAGATGACCGGCTCATCCGCGTGCCTCTGCCTGACCAGTAAACATGTCTCGCTGAGTTCTTGCGTTTAAGGATGCCGGTATCGTGGTAACTGTGCACTAAACAATGGTGAAGAGGTGAGACGAATGAATCCGGCAAACAGACAGACGGATGGACAGAAAGCGCAAAAACAAGAAAAACAACCCGGGGCTGAGCACAAGATGGTGCCCCTTCCGCTCTCGGAAGATCGCGACTACAAAGGAAGCGGCAAATTAAAAGGAAAAACCGCCATTATTACCGGAGGAGACAGCGGAATCGGCAGAGCGGCCGCCATTGCATACGCCAAAGAAGGTGCCGACATTGCCGTCATGTACTTGGACGAACACAAGGATGCCGAGGAAACGAAAGAACGAATCGAACAGGAAGGCGCAAAATGCCTCTTGATTCCCGGAGATGTCGGGGATGAAGCACATTGCAAAACATCTGTCGAAAAAGCGGTGAATCACTTTGGCGGACTCGACATTCTTGTCAACAACGCTGCCGAACAGCATCCGCAAAAAGGGATCGAAGATATTTCGACCGAACAGCTTGAACAAACGTTCAGAACGAATATTTTCTCCATGTTTCACATGACAAAAGCCGCGCTCCCGCATTTAGGGGAAGGAAGCGCGATTATCAATACCGCATCGATCACAGCTTATGAGGGCAGTCCGGCGCTGATTGACTATTCGAGCACAAAGGGTGCGATTGTCGCGTTTACCCGTTCGATGGCTGCATCCCTTGTCAAAAAAGGAATACGCGTCAACGCGGTAGCGCCGGGGCCCATTTGGACGCCGCTCATTCCGGCTACTTTTTCGCCGGAAAAAACGGAAAAACACGGTACAAATACGCCGATGGGAAGGCCCGGACAGCCTTCTGAACACGCTGCGGTGTATGTTCTGCTCGCTTCAGACGATTCTTCTTATATGACAGGACAGACGATCCACATCAACGGCGGAAGATATGTGACGACATAACCTTTCAACCGGCTGCTATTGTAAGGCAGTCGGTTTTTTCTGTTTGTTTTTTTCGGAAAAATAAGAATTTGAAAGATCACTTTCAAAAAAGCTGCCCCGTAAGAGATAATAGAAACAGAAAGAGAAAGGATGTGTATGAATGAGCGATCGCAGAATGACAGCAAAATGGGCATCCAAACTTGGATTTGTTCTCGCTGCAGGGGGATCCGCCATCGGCCTGGGGGCGATTTGGAAGTTTCCCTATGTGGCTGGAACGAGCGGAGGAGGCGCATTTTTCCTTGTATTTGTCCTATTTACGATCCTGCTGGGATACCCCTTGCTTTTGGGGGAATTTATATTAGGTCGAAAAAGCCAATCGGATGCTATCGGCACCTATCAAAAAATAGCGCCGGGGACGCCTTGGGTGATCACAGGCTGGATCGGAATCGCCGCCTGCTTCCTTGTTCTGTCGTTTTACAGTGTGATCGGCGGCTGGATTTTGCTTTATATCATCAAAGCAGTAACCGGTTCATTGTCGGGTCTCACGCAGGACGGATACGGGGAGCTCTTCGGTTCGATCATCCAAGATCCGCTGCAGACACTGGCAGCGCAGCTTGCGTTTATCATCATGACGATCCTCGTCGTGGCGAAGGGTGTGCAAAAAGGAATCGAGCGCGTCAGTTCGATTATGATGCCGCTATTATTTATTTTATTTATTGCGCTCGTTTTAAGGGCTCTGACGCTTGAGCATGCGATCGACGGCGTGCGTTTTCTGCTTGTGCCCGATTTTGGCAGCCTGACGCCGCAGGCGATTCTTTTTGCGCTCGGACAAGCTTTCTTTACGTTGACGCTTGGCGTATCTGTGATGGTAACGTACAGCTCCTATTTGTCAAAGTCACAAAACCTTCCGAAGTCGGCGGTCTCGATCGTGATCATGAACCTTGCCGTCACGCTGCTTGCCGGTTTGGCGATTTTTCCGGCCGTCTTTTCATTTGGGCTTCAGCCCGATCAGGGTCCGACTTTATTATTTACGGTTCTGCCGGCAGTTTTTGACCGGCTTCCATTCGGGATGCTGTTTTTTATCGGATTTTTGACGGCCTTTTTATTTGCTGCGCTGACTTCGGCTTTTTCGATGATTGAGATCATTGTTGCCGCTATTACAAAAGGCGATCAAACAAAAAGGGGAAAATGGACGTGGGCGATCGGCCTTTTGATTTTTGCCGTCGGCATTCCTTCCTGCTTGTCTTACGGAGTGCTCGATGAGCCGTTCATTTTTAAGAAGACGTTTTTTGATGCGGCGGATTATGTCGTCAGCAATATTTTGCTGCCGCTTGGCGCGCTTTTTATTTCGATTTTTATTCCGCTGAAATTGTCCAAACACGATCTATATGAAGAAATGAAGAGCGGATCAAAAGCGGGGAAAGGCTTTTTTATCGTGTGGTTTTATCTTCTCCGTTTCCTTGTGCCGCTTGCAATTGTACTTGTCTTTTTAAATTTAATCGGAGTGTTTTCATTTTAAAAGATCAGGAGATGGGTGAATATGGTGTTAGACTTTCAACAGATGTTTCCGAGCGAGGATGGCAATCACGAGGCGCGGTATCAGCTGCTGGCATTGCTTGAAGCGGTATTGGCCGGAATGGACAGGCTGAAGGATCCCGCCCGGATGACGCTTGGCCGCGAGTCTGAAGTTTCCTCTGACTACTATCAAAGCGTCATTGAAGAGGCCGCCTTGCCGGAAAAAGGCTTCGGGGCGGAAAAAAGCGTTGAAGAGCTATTGAAATTGCTTGACGGCCACCGTTTTTTAAACAGGCATTATGTGGCCAACGCGACACCTTTGCCGAACACCGCCAGCATCGCCGGGAATCTTTTAATGGTTCTTTTAAACGGAAACAATTTATGGGATGTCGACGGCACCGCTGCAGCCAAGGCGGAAGTGCAGATCACGGCGATGCTTTCGGACATTGTCGGCTATGACAGGCACAAGAGCGGCGGTTTTACCACATGGGGCGGGCAGGGAGCTGTTTTTCAGTCGCTCAGGCTGGCGATCGCAAGCGCGTATCCTGAAGCGAATCAGCAAGGAACGCCGCATCACCTGTACGCGTTCTGTTCAGAGCTTTCGCATTTCAGTCTTTACAAATCGATGGAAGCTTCCGGAATCGGGACGGACCATTTGATCAAGGTCAAGACGAATCGCGATCATTCGATGGATCTGGCCGATTTGCGGGAAAAAATGCAAGCCGTGATTGAAAAAGGCGGACATCCGATCTATGTATTGGCAACGCTTGGCACAACTGACTCATTTGGCATCGATGATTTGGCCGGTATCAAAAAAGTGACTGAGGAAATAGAGGCCGCCTACGGTTTGCCTCCTGTCTATATTCATGCCGATACGGCGATGGGTGGGATGTACGGTTTTTTTAACGGATACGATTTCATCGGAAACCCGCTTCATCTTGAAGATGAGGTGCTTGAGACGCTTGCCCGCTACAAAAAACATTTTCAGCATTTGCACCTGGCGGACAGCTTGGTCTTTGATTTTCATAAACTTGGACAAACGCCTTATATCACAAGCCTTTTCTTGGTGAAAAACCGTGAGGCACTGAAAGTCGTTGATTTGGATCCGGATGAGACGCCTTATGTCGGTAACAGAGGGTTTGGCAGCTATCATACGAGCTATACGCTAGAGTGTTCGCGAATGGGAAGCAGCATACCGATTTATGCTTCTCTGCTCGCATTCGGAATCGAAGGCTACCAGGAGATCTTGGCCAATTACATTAGAGTTAACCTGGCATTTCGAAAAAAACTCCTGCAGGCTTTTCCGAATGCAGCCGTCACCAATGATGTATCACCTGTAACGACATTCCGCTTCTATCCGGGAAATGTCCGCTATCACGAAGAAATCAGCGGCGCCATCACGGAGGAAGAAGTGCGGAATATTAACAAATTCAATGAAAAAATCGCCGAAACATTGGGAAGGCACCGCAGTCACACCTATTTTGGCAGCACGAAAAAGCAAACATACGTTTATCCTGCTGACAGCCGTTTGCCCGTGCCGCTTTATGTCCAGAAATTCTACAGTGTCTCGCCTTACACGACGGTTGATACAATTGACCATTATATCGCCTTTTTAAAAGCGCATGTTGAACCGTCCGATGTAGCAGCCGGATAAAGTTTGAAAATGAAGCCGCATACCATGCACATCATAAAAAATGTTCAGTTGATATGTGAGTTTCCTTAAACCGAACGCCAATGCAAAGTCTATCAGCGTCGAAACGTGTGTCGAAAAAGACGGCAAGATTCACGGTGAAACGGTTCAGAATGCCGCTGAATTGATCGCCGATCTGTGCTACAGACAAGATCGCGCGGCATGATGATGTGACAAATAAAAGCTGCCCGACTCCCTGGGTTAGGGATTCAAGCCAGTTGGCGACATTCAGAAAAAAGTTGATGCCCTGCTTGAAAATAAAACTGTGTCAAAGACAACATCATCCACGAGACAGTCAAGCAAAACCATAGGAACAACCCTGAAAAAAGGGTCGTCCTGTTCCAAGGGCAAGGCGCTGCAGAAACGTTTGATTGCCGCGGGCTTACACTGCCGAAATACGGGGCTGGTGAGTCTTACGGAGATGAAACGGTGCAAGCTGTTAAAGCTCAGCAAAAGAAAGCGGGTAGCGCGGTGGATGAAATCTACGGACCGGCTACCGAAAAGGCGCTCGCAGCTATTGAAGCGAAAAAGAAAAAGCCTTCCTCAAACGGCAAAAAATCATCCTACCCGCTGCCGTCTGGCATCTATAAGGTAAAAAGCCCATTGATGGAAGGGACAGGCGTCCGACAGATTCAAGAGGCTCTAGCTGCCCTCTATTTCTATCCAGACAAAGGAGCAAAGAATAACGGCATAGATGGTTATTACGGGCCGAAAACGGCGAACGCAGTCAAACGGTTCCAGCTTATGCACGGGCTTTCTGCGGATGGTATTTACGGTCCTAAGACTAAAGCGAAAATTGAAAAGCTAATGAAATAATGAAAAGGCCCTCTGACAGAGGGCCGCTCAATAAGTATTGGAATCCATGGAGTGATTTACTATTAAAAGATACCGGCGACCATTACAATCCAAGCTATAGCAAGGATAATGATAAAAAGTTTTTCTTCCCGTTTCAAAAAGCCAGAAATAATGAATCCAGTAGTTAACAAAAGAAAACTAATAATCTTTATAATCCCTTTAATAGCTTCTGGTGAAAATGCCCACACGAATAAAGAAGCAATAACCAGTCCATATACAATTTTTTCGAAAATATTTAATTTATCTTCATTCATCAGAAACCCTCCATTTTGTTAAGATTCTGTAAATTCAATTGATGGAATTTACAAATTTGGTATAATCGCCCTGTCAACTCAGATAATTACATAACAAATATAACATGAAAGGATGCATGAAAAAATGAAAAAAATTGTTGGGACTGCGTTGGCTGCTGGATTAATTGCCTCTTCATTAATTCCGCAAACATCACATGCAGCTGAGGAAGAAAGTGATTCATTTAGATCGACAGTTGTTAAAACTGAATTGCAGCAAATGGCTGATTTATCTAGCGTTTCCGTCATGGATGAAAATGGGAAGGTACATATTCAAGCTGTACCACCTTCGAGTAAATGGAAAATAGTTGACCATTTTAGGGGAAGTTCAAAAAACATGGATACGGCTTCTGAATTAGCTGCTAGATTTGTCGCATCACTTCCAGCACTTTGGAATAAGTGGGCTGCAATAGCTGCAAACACATTCTTTCCAACATTCTTTGAGAAAAAGCCAACACGATATTTTTCGACCACCCAGTATTTAGCTTATGATAAAAAATATAGATATACGATCATTGAATTGTATGTATACAAAGACAGTAAGTATTCAAAACAAGTCGGATATGATTATAAGTGGTTTAGGACGCCAAGATAATTTTAAAATCTGTTAAGACCTTCTAAAAGGCGAAACTTGAATCGTTGCTGAAGTAATAAAGAAAAGGCCCTCTGTTGAGGGCCGATTTCATTTTTTTACTTTAAATTCTCATGGCTTTATCAGGTATTATTAATCCGACAGATTATCGTCATATTCCTGTATTTGTTCTGCTATCAGTCTGTCTCTGTCGATCAAGTTCTTAATAATATTAGAGTCTATAACTCTACTTGAATTCCGGATTTTTTGTATTATTTCCAACTTGGCTCCTTTTTGTTCTAATGCTTCGATGACACTTAACAGAGAGGTTAGTTTATTCGGATCATCAACATAATAACAAGTTAATATAGAATGGCCTTCGCTTATATTCTTTTTTATCTCGCTAATCGGCTCTCCACCGTATTTTCTAATTATTGATATAAGGCTATTTATATTTTCAGCATTAAGTATTTTTACATCAATTCTATTTGAGCTCATAAATTTTCACTCCATTCCTTAGAAATCTTTAATAGATTTTATCGGTTCACCAGGTTTACTGTTTTTCCAGTTACCGCCAAAACGGGTCAATTTTTAAAAAGACAGTATTAAGAATCATCACTGGAAGCATGAAGAGTGTTGCAATCCACCATATAAACTCATATTTTTTATCACTCTGTTCTTGACTTCTTTTAGATAGGGATTCAAAAAATCATAGGAGACTATACAAACGGGTGTGAAATTGTTGAGGAAGCGAACCGTCAATATGAATGTGCTTGGTTGTTTCTTATATTAACGGTTCGATTTTTTATTATTATTTTGTTTCTGGAGTATTAGCCAGATGAACAGAGTAATTCCCACCATCATTAATCCGATTAAGAATAGGAGCTTTCATCTCTTCATCGTTTTTCAAAGTTTTGCTCTACTTTATTGTACGCCTGTGCAAATTCTTCAAGGCTGAAATTCAAATGTTATCTGGGTATTTTACGTCATTTTCTTCAATGTTATATCGTCACTCTCAGCGTCATTGTCTCTTTTTCTTCTGAAGCGATATTTTGACTGCTGCACGCGGTGGAAAAGTGAAGCATAAAAGAACTGATATCTTGAGCTTTTGTTTTTTTTCTTTAATCCTTACATGCTGTTCTTTTTTGAACCGGTATCCATATTTCGCTTTTAAACGTTGGGGAGCTGATATCCTGATCCTGATTCCAGAGGATTTCCGGCCCTTTCGTTTGCTCGTAATGTGAAGCCGGGAACCATTCAGCATAAATGCGTCCCCAGACATTTTGAAGGGTGTCCGGAAACGGACCGGCCGATTCAAAGACAGCCCATGTCGAGGCGGGAACTTCAAGCTGTTCATATCGGTCCGGGCATTCCTTCGTTGTCGCTGCACCGATATAATGGTCAAGCTCTCCCTGCTCTTCCATCCGGCCTTCGGAAAAGTTCGCTGATGCTTGAATCAGTCCAAGCGGCTCGACATTTGACAGCTCTTTTAATTCAGCGATGTTTTCACTGCTTAAAGCTTTCCACATCGAGACGATTTCCGGATTGATTCCGTGAAAGACGACAGGGACCCTTTTTTTGATTCCGACGATCCGAAATGCCTTCTTTTCTACAATACGGTAGTTCATTTCGTTTCCTCCTCTAATTGTTAACTGGAAGGTCATCGGAGGATATGCTTTCAGTGTGCTGATATCGTGCCTCGCCTCTGTCGGCGTAATGCCGTGCAGCTTTTGAAATGCGCGCGTAAAAGCATCCGGCGAGTGATAGCCGTATTTCATAGCGATATCAATTACTTTTTGATTTGTGTTTTTCAATTCAAACGCTGCAAGGGTAAGCCGCCTGCGGCGAATGTATTCGGACAGCGAAATCCCTGCAAGAAAAGAAAACATCCTTTTAAAATGATATTCAGAGCAGTAAGAAAGCTTCGCAAGCGTTTGAAAGTCGATTCTGTCCGTCAGGTGTTCTTCAATATACGCCATGGCTTGATTCATGTTCTTCAGCACATCCATTTGATGACCTCCTCTGTTTACAAAAATAGCAGAATCAGAATCCCGGGATCCGACTTTCCGTGCCCGATTGTGCAGGATCATTCCCGAGACTGCCCGCCGTTCAACCATGCTGTCTTCAGCTTTTTGATGCCGTCTGCGATGCTTTTTTCAGAAAGTCCGCCAAATCCGAGGAGCACCGCGTGTGTTTCAGGAGGAGTCACATACGAGACAGAGGCTGGATATACTTTGACGTCTTTCTCCAGTGCTTTTTGAGTCAGCCACTCTTCACTCGGAGCGCTTTTCACCTCAAGGATGATGTGAAGACCGGCGTTCTCTCCTCTGACTGCGGCATGAGCGCCAAATTCACGCTTGATGGCATCAAGGAGCGTTTTTCGCTTTTTTCGGTAGAGTGTTCTCATTCGGTTCAAGTGCCTTTGATAATCCCCGTTTTTCATAAAAAAAGCAATGGCATGCTGTACATGGCGGGAAACCGTTTGTTTAAATAAGGATGCCATGTTGAGCCCCTCTTTGACGAGCGGAAAGGGGAGAACCATATAGCTGATCCTGAGGGAGGGAATCAGCGATTTTGAAAAAGTCCCTAAATAGATGACCCGGTGGTTCCGGTCGAGTCCCTGAAGGGAAGGAATCGGCTGTCCCGCATAGCGGAATTCCCCGTCATAATCGTCTTCAATGATATAAGCTCCGGTCGATGCTGCCCAGTCAAGCAACTGCAGCCTGCGGCCGATCGGCATGATCATTCCGAGCGGAAACTGATGGGACGGGGTGGTGTATGCGAGCTGCGGCTGATATTGTTCAAGGTCTTGCACGGAAATCCCGCTCTCGTCGACTGCAATTGGCACCACATTGAAGCCGCCGGTTTTCAGGACCGTTTTCGATCGATGAAATCCGGGATTTTCAAATCCGGCGGTTGTGCCTTTAGGAAACAGATGGCACAGCAACTGCAGCAAAACCGGTGTGCCGGCTCCGATAATGATTTGCTCGGGTGAACAGACCACGCCGCGCGATTCTCTGAGGTAAACCGCAATCATTTTCCGCAGCGGAAGATCTCCGGCCGTGGGGCCGCTTTGAAAAAGTCCGTGCCCTGATTCATCAAAGGTTTTGGCGAGCGTTTTTTTCCATAGGGAAACGGGAAATGACGCGAGGTCTACATGGCCGTGGTGAAAATCGATCATGTCCGCCGCCGTCTCATGTTCTTCCATTTCTTTTTCGGCAGGAGGAGGTGCAGCCTGTGCAAAGTCTCCTTCCGCTTCGGCCGCATACCAGCCCTTTCTAGGCTTGCTGAGCAAATATCCTTCTGCAGCCAGCTGTTCATACGCGTGTTCAACGGTTGTCAGGCTGATATTTAAATGTTTGGCAAGCATTCGTTTGGAGGGAAGCTTTGTTCCAGGCTTTATGTACCCCGAATGAATGCTTCGTTTGAAAAACGCGTACAGCTGCTGATAAAGCGGCTCGCTGCCGCTGCGGTTTAAAAAAGGGGTTATATCCATTCGATCAGCCCTTTCAATTCATCTGGTATGTTTTATTTTATCAAAACTGGTCATTTTAAAAAGGTCAGTTTTCGGGTTAAAGTAGTTTCATAACCAACAGAAGGGAATGACGATGTTGCTTGATTATAGGGAATTGCATTGTGAAACAGAGCTCAAGGAAGTCTATCCGATCATGAAACAGCTCCGGCCCCATTTGGATGAAACGTCTTTTTTGGAGCTCGTCAAAGAAGCTCGGGAGGCTGAAAGCTACACGTTATTTGCGCTGTACGACGGTGATATTCCGGTGGCTTTGGCCGGCTTTTTGCCGAGGGTTTCTTTGAACCAAGGCCGTCATGTTTGGGTAGCGGACCTGGTGACGTGTGAAAAACACCGTTCAAAAGGCTATGGAAAGAAGCTTTTAGGCGCTGTTGAAGAGTGGGCCAAAGGGAACGGATTGGCTTCAATCGCTTTATCATCAGGCTTACAGCGGGCAGACGCTCACCGTTTTTACGAAGAGAAAATGGGGTATGAAAAAGCGAGCTACCTATTTCGCAAGGCTCTGAAATGAAAAACTCCCCGGTATAACCGGGGAGTTATTAAAAGCCGAGCTGCAGATTCGTATCGATGGAGACGATGGTCCATACGCAAACGAGAATGAAAATGTTCAGGACGACGCCGAGAAATCCGAGACCGGTCCGTCCTTTTTTTATGAACAGCTCGATAATTCCGAGCGGAACGGCGGCCATCGCAAAAGGAAGCATCTTATACGAATATGCGATCGTGTCGCTTAAAATGGCCAAGTTTAAGACGAACAGGGACAGAATGGCCGTGCCGACAGACACCCATCCAAATACGTTGTGCTCCTTAAAGATTCTTACCAGTTCCATAATTCCACCTCACCTACTTTAGCTGCTTTGACAGGCCCTTTTTTGATCAGCCGTTCAACCTCTTTTGACGGTCCGGTAATAACGGCTCCATACACGTTCACACCGTTTTGTTCCACATAGTCAAGCCGTTTGGAAAGCTTCAGGTTTTTCCTGCCTGAAATCGTTTCAGCCCATTTATTGTGCTTGATCATGTAGGAAAGTGCCGCTTTAAACTGCTCGTCATCGTTTTCGGCAGGATGCTGAATTTCAAAAATCCGGTTTGAATCTTTTCCGGGAAAACCGATTGGCTCTGCGTATGGATGATCTTTTAAATCGCCTTCTGTCTCAATCGCATTCCACAGAACGCGAACATCATAGCCTTTTAATTTTTCATACAGCTCTTTTGTCGGATATGCTCTTTCAAAGGAAAGGAAAGCTTCGGTTACGGTTCCGTCAGGCAGCTGTTTTAAAATCGACTCGGCTTTGGACACTGATTTTTCTTTGATGCCGTCAGGGTAGACAAAATGACGTTCTTCTTTTGAAAGCTCCTGATTGTATTGATGAATCTGCGGAGACTTCAGCTGATCGAAGAACATTTCCACTTCTTCATTTCCAACTACTTTTGTGACGTTTCCGATTTGCTTCTTTAACGGGAACTGTGTTTCGATTCCAAAGAGTTTTACCTTGTTGACAAGGGCTTCGGTATCGACTTGAATATTCGGATTTGTGACGGCAACTGTCATTGAAGCGGTTTGCACCAGTTCATTCCCTTTGCTTTCATGCCCGCCCAACCCGTAGTATAGATAGCTGCCGAGTGTGCAGATCGGCAGAATAATAAGCGTAGAAATAACAGCAAGGGTGGAAATCCGCATATATGATTTATTTTTTCCGTATCTTAAAATCGCTTTTTGCTTTTCAGGACTGATCGCCAAATCCCAGTCTTCGTCTTTCATTTCCTGTTCCAGCATATCCTGGTATTCTTCAAGCTGTTCAAGCTCTTCTTCGACCCGGAGCATTTCCGATTCGGAAAGCTCGCCGTTTTTATATTTTTCCCAACGTTTTTTAAAATCTTCATTCATCGTTAACACCTCTGTTGTAAAGTGCTTTCAGCCGCTGTCTGGCACGAAATAAAACACTTTTAAAATTAGCCTCTGAGATATTCATCAAGCTTGACGCTTCCTTGTAGTTCAATTCTTTTAAATAGTACAGCGTAAGCGCTTCCCGGTAGTTATCGGGGAGCTGGTTCATATATAAGGTTAACACTTCCTTGATTTCGACCTGGTGAGCAGGGCTTTGCACCGCGTTTTGAAACAGGTTTCCGATCATGTCGTCAGAAATCGTCACTTCCTTTTTATGCTTTCTGACATAGTCGATAAACGCATTGCGTGCCACTTGAAAAAGCCATGGCTTCACTTTGCTGTGGTCGTAAGAATGGATGTGTATGTAAGCTCTCATAAAGGTTTCCTGAAGCAAATCCTCTGCTAGATGTTTATCTTTCGTCATGGAGAGCAGGAACCTGTAAACATCATTCATATACATTTGGTAAATTTCGTCGATAGTCACTGCCTTTTCTCCCCTCTATGTTATAAACGCATAAGAAAGGTTTGAAGTTGCACTAAATATGCCCACGGCTCATTTTTCCTCCAATTTCTTACCTTTAAAATCATCTATCCTATATAATAACTGAACACGTTCAAAAAAACTAATCTTCATCGCGATTTTAACGACTGAACGGCCGAAATATAAAGCACAGCAGCAAAATAAGCCTTTAAGCATATCAGATCTTTATTATATGCTAAAAGGCTATTTGATTAGAGGATATCCTTCATTATCAGCTGTTTTTATCGTCTGTCAAAGATATTGGCCGTGACCGCGGCGGTCTTCTGCGGCCAGCGCATCGGCTTTCGTTCGATGGACGGTGCCGAATGGGTGGTTGGGCGGAGCATAGATTGAATAGAGTTTCAGCGGAGTATGGCCTGTATTGGTGAGATTGTGCCATGTTCCGGCAGGAATGACGATAGCGGTGTCATCAAAAACATTTCTTTTAAATTGCAAATGATGTTTGCTCGGCCCCATTTGCACGATTCCCCTGCCTTGTTCAACACGAAGGAACTGGTCAACGTGAGGGTGCATTTCCAATCCGATGTCTTCGCCGGGGTTGAGGCTCATCAGGGTAACTTGCAAATGTCTTCCTGTCCATAAAGCGGTCCGAAACGTTTTGTTCTGTTTGGCCGCTTCGTTGATGTTAGCGGCAAACGGCTTTTGTCCATAATCTCTTAATACGATGCGTTCTTCGCTGCCGGGTGTTCGAAAAGCGCCTGCATAGTCTGATTCGTGAAACCAAACCGGGTTATAAGAAAAAGGAATATAATATGGGTATTGATTTGGATGCATTTGTTCTAGGTCCCTTCATTAGTTTATTGGGATCATCATATGCAATAGGCATATGAAGTGTCCCGCTGTAAGATGATTTTTAGTCAAAACACGTTTTTAAAAAAAAGCTTCCGGGAAAATATGATATCAGACTCACAACAGGAGGGAGAGGAGCATGGAATACATCAACATATCCGGTACATCGATCGAATCGTCGCGCATCGGTCTCGGAACATGGGCCATCGGAGGTTTTATGTGGGGCGGAAGCGATGAAAAAGAAGCGATTCAGACGATTCATGCTGCGTTTGATGAAGGAATCAACCTGATTGATACCGCTCCGGCATACGGTTTCGGGCAGTCGGAAGAAATCGTCGGTAAAGCCGTACAGCAATACGGAGAGCGCGACCGAGTCATTCTCGCGACAAAATCAGGACTTGATTGGAAGCAGGAACAGCTGTACCGCGACGGATCGAGGGAGCGGATCATCAAGGAAGTTGACGATTCGCTGAAAAGGCTCAATACGGATTACATCGACCTGTATCAAGTGCATTGGCCCGATCCGCTCGTCCTGATCGAAGAAACGGCGGAAGCGATGAAAGACTTGTATGATGCGGGGAAAATCAGAGCGGTCGGCGTCAGCAATTTTTCCCCGGAGCAGATGGACACATTCAGAGCTGCGGCGCCGCTTCAAACCGTACAGCCGCCGTACAACATGTTTGAAAGGGAAATCGAGCAAGACATTCTTCCGTATGCGCAAGATCAAGGGCTGACGACGCTATTATACGGAAGCTTGTGCAGGGGGCTCCTGTCAGGAAAAATGAATGAGGACTACACGTTCAAAGGGGACGACCTTCGAAAGCGGGACCCTAAGTTTCAAAAGCCGCGCTTTAAAGAATATCTTGAGGCCGTCAGGAAACTTGATGAGTTTGCAAACGAGCGGTTCGGCAAATCGGTTCTCCATCTGGCAGCAAGATGGGTGCTTGATCAGCCTGGCGCAAGCATTGCTTTATGGGGGGCAAGACGCCCTGATCAAATCCGTCCCGTCAGCGAAATCACCGGCTGGAGTTTAACGGAAAGTGATCAAAAAGCAATTGACGACATATTGGACAATACGATTTCAGAACAGATCGGGCCTGAATTCATGGCGCCGCCGACAAAAGAAAAAGTCTGAAAACCGGGGAGAAAATTCCTCGGTTTTTTTGTGAAAAATCATTTTTTAGTACCAGGTAATAAAAAAAATTGTTATAATAATAAAGGGAAACCTCATACGACTACATCAATAAAGGAAGTGCCATATGTATAAATTTACTGGTTATGCTGCAAAAGCGATTCTTTCTTTGCGCGGCGGAATTAAAGTATACAATAAAGAAAATCTTCCTAAAGACACAGGTTTCGTTATTGCGTGCACACATGCAGGATGGGTGGATGTCGTCGCACTGGGTGTCGGCATTTTGCCTATGGAAATTCATTACATGGCGAAAAAAGAGCTTTTTGAAAATAAATTAAGCGGTTCTTTTCTTTCAAGCATCAACGCATTTCCCGTCGACAGGGAAAATCCCGGGCCAAGCAGCATCAAAACCCCGATCAAGCTGTTGAAAGAAGGAAAAATCGTCGGCATTTTCCCAAGCGGAACGAGATCATCTGAAGATGTTCCATTGAAAAGAGGGGCTGTCACGATCGCCCAGATGGGAAGAGCGCCGCTTGTGCCCGCCGCATACAGCGGTCCTTCCAACGAAAAAGAGCTTTTCAAGAGAGGCAAAATGAAACTGGTCATCGGCGAACCGCTCAATCAGGAAGATTTCGCTCAATATTCGTCAAAAGAAAAGCTGGTCAAGATGACGGAGGCTTTGAATGACAGTATTAAAGCTTTAGAGAAAAAGCTGGAGCAGCTATAATTCAAACATATGCAAGGAAAAACAGCTTCTCACGCACAGAAGCTGTTTTTTAATTTTTTGGGCAGTATTTTAGAACGATATTTATTGGTGAGGAGCTTATATATGAAATGGTATTTGAAAGCAATAAAAAACTATGCAGGATTTACAGGAAGGGCGAGACGAAAGGAATTTTGGCTGTTTTGCTTTTTCTCATACATGATTTTGGTCCTCTACGGTTTTTTTAAAGCCATTCTGCATCTTCCGGAATATGAAATAGAGACATTTTTAGGGATGGTTTATTTGCTTGCCATTCTTGTGCCGGGCTTGGCTGTCACGATCCGCAGATTGCATGATACGGGTAAAAGCGGCTGCTGGATCTGCATCGGTCTGATCCCTCTCATTGGGCAATTTACTTTGCTGATCATGCTTTGTCAAAACAGTGTAAAAGAGGAAAATCAATACGGGCCGAACCCGAAGGGAGCTATCTAAGCGAAAACCGCCTGTCCCCAGGCGGTTTTTTAGTTGTTTGGGGCAGTTGATTTTTCTAAAAACAAAAGCAGTTCCCGCCAAAATGTTTGAGCTGCAATGGCATCGGCTTCAGTTTTTCCCCCATAGGCTATTTTTCGGCTTTTCCGCCCGGATGTCGGAAAGTATGGAGGCCTGATATTATGGCCGGCATCTTCGAAATATAGATGTTTAACAGAATAGGGAAATCTCTTCTTTTTCAGCCGTTCAACGATTTTCTCGTTCATAGAGGCGGAGGGCCATACCAAATCATCCGTACCTGAAGTTAACAGAATAGGCCCATTAATATGTTCCGCTTTTATAATTGCTGGATGATCCTCTTTCACTTTCCGTAAAGCTTTTTTGTAAAGATCAGTAAAAGCATGAGGCTGTCTTGTGAGCTTATGTGTCACCATATTCCACAGCTGAGAAAGCGAAAACAATGGCAGCGGGGCAAAGGCGAGCGGTGCGCCGTCCAGACTCCAGGAAGATGTCTGCCGAAATTTTTTTAATCCAACGCCTTGAAAGACGACCCCGCCGCCTACATGAGAAACCGCAAAACGGATTTCAGGAAAATGGGAACCTATCAGCAGCGCCAGTTCGCCGCCTTTTGACCTTCCGCATATTCCGATCTGACGATGATGAAGTCCTTCTTGGCGTCCGAGCCAATCGATCGCTTTCCGGAAATATTCAAGCGGGATTTCAACCAGTTTTTTAGGAAGCTGTTTGTATTGAAAATAAGGGATTGCAAATGTTGCATATCCGTAATTTGCTAACATGCCTGCCATTGTTTCATCAAGACCGCCGTCAGATCCCCCTAATACGATGACTGCGGGAGGCCGGTTGACAGCAAGCGGACGAAAAAATGTGCCGGACAACCCATTTTCGCTTACTTCCTGTCTCTCTACTGTTTCAGAAAGCAGCACTCGTTTTATTTCTTTACTCAGGATCGTGCGTTCTTTTTGCTTCACCTCAATCCTGTAAACGGAGGAATTAACCGATTTTTTATGGAACGAGCAGGAGGATTCAACCGCCTGCATTGACCAAAAAAGCCCCATTTGATCTTTAGACTGGTAGGTTCCTTTTATTGGGGCTGCTGCTGCAGGGTCGACTTCTCCCAATCGATTCGCTTGAAAAACAGCATGTGATCTCCACTCTGCGTCAGCTTCATCTTTCACAGTCAAGATGATTTCAATGATGTCAAACGGTCGGAGTCCGCTTATCTTCAGGTTTATTTTTTCATCCCATTTGGAAACTGCAGGTATGTGCAAAACCGGTTGCAGAGTAATCAAGACGGCACTTCCTTTTCAAGTTTTGTATAAAATAAATCGACGCACTCCTCAACATAGTCATCAATACGATCATCGAACGACTCCTTGAATGCGGGCAAATGTTGAAACATAATGTATTGATTCAGCAAACCGAAAAACATTTGGCTTAAAATTTGAAAATTGCCGCCTGAAATTTTTTTTTCGGCATAGAGGTTCGCAAAATAAGTCTCTAAAAAGCGATTGAGACGGCGGGGAATATCCATGATTAATTCGCAAACTTCCTTATCCTGTACTGCATCATTAAAGTAAAGTAAAAAAACAGTACCTTTTTCCAGGTTTTCTTTTAGATATGCTTTCGCAATGAATGAGAGGTCTTGTCGTAAATCGCCGCTCAGTATTCCTTCAAGTTCTCCAATAAAATCTCCCGATGACACATGTTGAATAACACTTTCCCGAAATAAATTCTGTTTATTTCCGAAGTGTCTAAAAAGGGTCAAATGATTGACGCCTGCTTTTTGGGCAATTTCTCTGGTGGATGCGGCTTGATATCCTTTTTCTTTGAAAAGGGCAAGCGCCGCTTCGATTAATCGATCCCTTGTAGATTGTGCTGACATAAGTCCCTCCTGAAATGTAATCACTTGATTACATGATAATTGAATTTTGCTCTGTAATCAAGTGGTTACATATTTTGAATGCAAAAAAAGAGGATACAAATTCATTGTATCCCCCGGTTTGTTCACAATGTTATTCCGCTTCCTCAAGCAGCGGCGTTTCCGCAGCTTTTTTCACCTCAACGTATGAAACGTGGTGGCCGTCGATTTCGTTGATCGTGAATTCAAATCCCTGATCGGTGATCATGTCGCCTTTTTGGACGTCATATTTTTGCGTCAGGAACCATCCGCCGATCGTGTCAATTTCCTCATTGTCGAGCTGAATGCCGAGCAGATCGTTGACTTGGTTGACGAGCACTTTACCGTCGAGAATGTAATGGTTTTCGCCAATCTTGCGGATTTCATTAATTTCATCGATATCGAATTCGTCACGGATTTCGCCGACGATTTCTTCAATGATGTCTTCGACCGTCACGAGTCCGGCCGTTCCGCCGTATTCATCAGAAAGGATCGCCATATGAACGCGTTCTTTCTGCATTTTCAGAAGCAGATCGTGGATCGGAACAGTCTCGATCACATGAATGATCGGATTGATAAACTGTTCAATCGTGTCTTCTTTGGAGCATTCTCCGCTGATGCAGGCCGTTAGTATTTCCTTGACATTGATGACGCCGACGATGTTGTCCTTATCTCCGTCTTCGACGGGATAGCGGGTATAGCCTTCGACCTTCGTGATGTCGATCATCTCGGCGATTTTCATATCATTTGGAAAGCTGACGACTTCTGTTCTCGGGATCATGATTTCCTTGGCAAGACGGTCATCGAATTCAAAAATTTTGTTGACATATTTGAACTCAGATTGATTGATTTCGCCGCTTTTGTAGCTTTCTGACAGAATAATTCGCAGCTCTTCCTCTGAGTGCGCCATTTCATTTTCAGAAACCGCTTCAAGGCCAAACGCTTTCGTCAGCAGCCTTGCCGATCCGTTCAGCGCCCAGATGAATGGGAACATGATGCGGTAGAACCAGATCAACGGTTTTGCAAAAAGGAAGGAAACGGCTTCCGCTTTTTGGATCGCAAGCGTCTTCGGAGCGAGCTCGCCGACAACCACATGCAAAAACGTAATCAAGCTGAAGGCGATCACGACTGAAACGATGTGTGATACAGAGCTCGGAATGTTCCACTTCACAAATAGCGGTTCAAGCAGCCGGGCAACTGTCGGCTCCCCGAGCCAACCGAGACCGAGAGCCGTCAAAGTGATGCCGAGCTGACAGGCCGATAAATATTCGTCTAAATGCGTAATGACTTTTTTCACCGAAACCGCTGTTTTGTTTCCTTCAGCAATCAATTGATCAACCCGCGAGCTTCTGATTCTGATAATCGCAAACTCAGACGCTACGAAAAATGCTGTTAAAGCAATTAATACAGCAACAAAAACCAAATTAACTATTTCCAATTAGGACCTTCACTCTAGCGTGAGAATGAAGGTAACACCTCCTGTTTAGTAAAAGATTAACTAAAGCAGCAGTAAAAAGGACTGGATGACCGTCATTTTTTCAGGAGAAAGCCGGCTTTTCAGAATCTTCCGTTCATCGGGATTCAACCGTTTCAATCTGTTTATGAGCACGGAAATATTGTCATTGACATGATCAATTTCCGTTGTCAGGCTTCCAATTTCATCATCATTCACAGTTGAAGAGGGAAACTGGTTTTCCAGCCTTACTTTAATGTCGGACAGGGCCAATCTCTGCTGCTTGCAGTCCATAATAAACTTCAGCCGTTTGAGAGCGGCTTCATCGTAATAACGGTAGTTTGAACATGATCTGTCAGGCGTTAACAGCCCGAGATTCGTATAATAATCGACAGTCCGTTTTGTTACGCCTGCAGCAGCTGCTAATTCGCCAATGCGATATTTCTCTGCCCCATCTGCATCCCTCCTCAACCATCACGTTATAGTTATAAAACATTTTAATATATTAGAAGCTGTTTATACAAGTTAATTGATCAAAAAAAGGCGTAAAATTGATGCGAAAACCTTTATTTATCTAAATATTCGAGAAAATATTGTTAGATTTAAAGTTTAGACATTTGACTGACTCTTTTTTAATAAAGTAAGATAATAGTATATATTTGGCTTGGAGGTGGTTAGATGGGGCCCTCTGCATAGTCATTTTTACAGAACGCACATCAGCCTTATTAAGGGAATTTGAATTCATCAGGAGGTGACTCCTTGTCCTTTGTGAAGGATAAGGTTAAATGGACGATATTGTTAGTCTGATAATCATCGGGATTCTGATTGCATTAACCGCTTTTTTCGTGGCATCGGAATTTGCGATTGTCAGAGTCAGAAGCTCCCGCATTGATCAGCTGATTGCTGAAGGAAACAAAAAGGCGGTTCGCGCAAAACAAGTGGTGTCGGATTTGGATGAATACCTTTCAGCTTGCCAGCTCGGCATTACGATTACAGCACTCGGACTCGGCTGGATGGGGGAGCCTACGGTTAAAAAGGTGCTGCATCCGGTCTTTGAAAGCTTGCATGTTTCTGGCGCTGTATCGCACGCTCTTTCAGTTGCCATTGCATTTTTAGTGATTACATTCCTGAACGTCGTGGTTGGAGAACTTGCCCCAAAAACCATCGCGATTCAAAAAGCCGAACAGATGACACTGTGGCTGGCGGGACCCCTGCACTTTTTCAATGTTGTGATGTTCCCGTTCATTTGGACGCTGAATGCCTCAGCCAGAGTGCTGACCGGGTTATTCGGTTTGAAGCCTGCTTCGGAAAAGGATGAATCCCATTCGGAGGAAGAGCTGCGAATCCTGTTATCAGAAAGCTACAAAAGCGGAGAAATCAATCCGTCTGAATATAGATACGTTAATAAAATCTTTGAATTCGACAATCGGATCGCCAAAGAAATTATGGTGCCGCGCACTGAAATCGCCTCTGTCCCGGTGGATATGCCGATCGATGAGGCCATTTCGGTCATGCTGCAGGAAAAGTATACGCGCTGGCCTGTCTATAAAGGCGATAAGGATCATGTCATCGGCATGATCAATACGAAACAGCTGTTTACGGATATGCTCATGATGTCAGAGGCTGAGAAAAAGCGATTGTCCCTTGAATCCTATGTCCGTCCGGTTATTGAAGTCATTGAAACCGTACCTGTTCAAAAGCTGCTGATCAAAATGCAGCGGGAGCGGATTCACATGGCGATCTTAACGGATGAGTACGGCGGGACATCTGGTCTTGTGACGGCCGAGGATATTCTTGAAGAAATCGTCGGGGAAATCAGGGACGAATTCGATGAAGACGAAAAACCGCTTATCGAAAAAGTCTCCGATCATGAATACATCATGGACGGCAAAGTGAGAATCGATCAGGTCAATGAGCTGTTTGAAGACGATCTCGAGGAAGAGGAAGTCGAAACAGTCGGCGGACTTGTGCTGAAAGAAAACATAGATATCGCGGAAGGCCAGGCGGTGCATATCGGCTCCTACACGATAACGGTTCTCGAAATGGAAGGGCGTCTGATTAAGCACGTCGAAGTTAAGCGGGAACAAACAACAGAACATGTAGAGCTGGCACCGGCAAATCCGGTCGTCGTTAACGAAGTCACCTTGAGCGAAAAATAGCTCAAGGTGATTTTTGATTTTAAGAAAAAAGTCATTTGAACAGGAACTTTTGTTCGTATATAATGGGAACAAATGTTCTGTTTGAGAGGTGATTGATTTGCTGTGGTACGAAATCATTTCGGAGGAAGAGAGGAAAACGTATATTAAGCGGATCGAATTTCATTTGCGGAATTGGAAAAATTACAAAGCCGCCGTGCTCAATTTAGAAAGGAGGATGGAGAAGGAGCAAAAGAACGGGCTCACCGTCAAAGAAAGAAACGCTGAATATCAGATCGACGCGGAAAAAAGGCTCTATCAATTTTTGCTTGATTCGATGGAAACGGCTGTCTCCGAATTGGATGAGCTCGAGCGGAAGTTGGTGGAATGCCGGTATATTCATAATTGGAGCATGGGAAAATGCGCGATGGAAATCGGCTACAGCGAAAAAACGCTGTTTTTAATGAAGAAATCGCTGCTGGACAAGCTGCTTGTCAGCTTGGCGGCGATCACGAATATTTAACGGATGCGAGGGCTTGTCTCAAACAAGCCCTTCTTTTCTGCGCCGCTTCAGTTTTTTTTCAGGTTCTTGACGCGATGATGACACGGGAGAGGGCAGCTTTTCTTTTATGATAAAGACAAGCTTTAAACAGCGGGGAGGTTTGACACATGTAATGAAACAAATGCCGGTCATTTTTTGAGACAAACGCTTCAGGAAAGGAGAGGAAGAACATGGATTTTTCTGAAATTGCGCTCGTTCCGCTGATTACGGGATTGGTGCATACGGTAAAGCTTGTCGGCATTCAGAAACGATTTCTCCCCATCTGTGCAATTGTCTTCGGCATCTCGATTTCTCTCTTGTTTACCGCAGGGGACTGGAAGGAAGATATGATGATCGGAACTTGGCTTGGCTTGTCATCAGTTGGATTTTACTCCGGCTCAAAAAACGTCTTGAAACCATTATCAAAGGAGGAGATTGAACATGAAGATTTATTTGGATCCGGGACACGGCGGAAGTGATCCGGGAGCATCGGGAAACGGTTTGCAGGAAAAGGACGTGACGCTTGCGATTGCTCTCAAAATGAATGACATTCTATTAAAAGAGTATGATAACGCAGAGACGAGGCTGAGCAGAACAACAGACAAAACGGTCACGCTTCAGGAGCGCACAGATGATGCCAATTCGTGGGGGGCCGATTTATTTGTCTCCATTCATACAAACGCTTTTGACGGTACAGCGTACGGGTATGAAGATTATATCTACAGCGGCTTGACCGATGAATCAGTTACTGCTCTTTATCAACGGATCATTCACGGCGAAGTGATTAAACAGAACGGACTCAGGGACAGGGGAATGAAGAAGGCGAACTTTCATGTTCTTCGGGAAACAGCGATGCACGCCATATTGACGGAGAACGGCTTTATCGATCATCCCGAAGATTCGGCAAAAATGAAAAGCGCCGCCTGGATCGAACAGACGGCGCGGGGACATGCAGCCGGCATCGCACTCTGCCTCGGTCTGACACACAATGAGTTTCCCCTGTATAAAGTGACGATGGACGGGGGACAAATTGGAGCTTACCAAGAAAAAGACGATGTTTTGAACGTTATTTCTGCGAATTGGGACAGCTTTCAAACAGCGGCCATTGAAAAAGGATAAAAAGGGAAGAATCCATTTTGAAGCATTCAAAATGGATTCTTTAATGTGTTTGTATCTTTTTTAGTTGTCCGTGGTGTTCCTTTCTGAACAATGCCATTCAAATCAGGGCACAGCTTTTGCGACGGCGGGCGCAAAAAAAATGACAACCGGAAGTACATGTGCAAGCGCCTGTTCATAGCCGAACAAGCATCATTGTTTCATCATCTTCACAAAATCAGCATGCTGCCGGCCCAGAACCCCCCGAGTGAGCATGCCATTGTAAGCAGCATGTAAACCGCTGAATCCTTTACACGTTTTGCAGCCAAAAGCTGAACCGCTTCGACGCTGAATGTGGAAAATGTTGTGAAGCCTCCGAAAAATCCAGTTCCGACCAAGATAGAGACCGTTTGATTGTCAATGCCGAGGCTGACGAATATGCCGAGGGCGAATGAGCCGACAATATTGACCACCATCACGCTGACAGGAATGCGCGGGCGCGGAAACATCGCCATGAGCATATTGCCGAGCCAAAATCTTAAAACGGAGCCGAATCCTCCGGCGATCATAAATCCAACTGCCATCATGATTGATACCGCTCCTTTTCTTTCCCTGACGCTCCGCTCATCCTTTTGCCGATCATGATGCCCAAAAATGCGGAGCACACCCCACAGGCAAGCGACACGATCAAGTACAGAACCCCGATGTGCGGAGCGGCCGATTGCAGCAAAAATACGGTCTCTTTAGAAAAAGCGGACATTGTCGTATATCCTCCGCAAAACCCCGTTCCTAAACATAACTGGACGAGCGGCTTTTTTGCCCGAGCCGCAAAAAAACCTGTCAAAAGGCCGAGGAGAAGGCTTCCAGACGCATTTTCAATAAAAGTCGGCCAAGGAAAACCGGCGGTGCCGCCATGCAGATTGACGAAGTAGCGCAGCAGCGAGCCGAGGGCTCCTCCGATAAAAACGGCAACAGATGATTTCATACTCTTCCTTCTTTCTCAAAAATAATCCGGGTAGTCGGTAATGATCCCGTCGATTTTCCAGCTTTTCAGGCGGCGTCCCGTTTTCTCCCCGTTGACCGTCCAGGCCAGCGCCTTCAAATCACAGCTGTGAATCGATTTGATCAGAAAAGGGCTGACCATCGTAGCTTTCAGGCTGACGTACCGGGCAAACTCCGCGATTTGCCGCAGCCGGGCGCGCGTCAGCATTCCGAATCGCGGCCTGATCAAAACGGCGGTCGGAATCGAAGGATACATGTGATGAAGCGCCCTCATGGCGCCTGCGTCAAACGACTGGACAATCGTGTTCATCGAATGGCCGAACCGGCTGATCAGTTGTCCGGCCGCTTTTTCGATTCCGGGCTGGGTTTTGGACGACTTGATTTCGATGAGAAGGCCCGTCTCGTTGTGATATTTCCCCAGAACAGCTTCAAGTGAAGGGATTTTTTCGCCCTGAAATTCCGGGCTGAACCAGCTTCCCGCATCAAGCTTTTCGAGCTCATTCATCGTATACTCGCGAACGAAACCGGTACCGTTCGTCGTTCTGTCAACTTTGTCATCGTGGATGACGGCAAGTCTGCCGTCTTTTGTCAGCTGTACATCGAGTTCGATAAAATCAGCCCCGAGCTCCACCGCTTTTTCAAAAGCGGCAAACGTATTTTCAGGGGCGTAAGCCGAGGCTCCGCGATGTGCGATAATATGCAAGCATGTCAGCTCCTCTTGATAAAATCTTTCCATCACAAGGATACCCGATTTTAGCGATGCAAGTAAATCATTTGACTGAAGCGGACAAAAGGCAGGGAGAAGAGACAAGCGACAAATTTCGGCAAAATGGTACAAAAGGATCATTTACTAAAGATTCTGATATTTTATAATGGACAAAAGGAGGCGAGATGATGGGTAAAGGGAGAATTAAAGTGGAAGAACGGATTAAGATCGAAACCGATGCTGAAATGTTTAAAGCGACTCTCCTTGATCAAACACAGTCTCAGAAGAAGAAATAGCGGTGTTGGCCCGAATCACGTTGTCTCTGGAACAATAAAATATGATGATCATCAGGCTGCCGAAGTGTTCGGCAGCCTTTTATGCGTGTCGACGGTTATTTTTGGTGCACAATAAAGTGAGAAATTTTTTTCTCGTTTTAGTATAATTAAAGCTTGATGAGTGAAATAAGGGAGAGAAAGCAATGTTCGAAAAGTATATGACAATGGATTTCGCTGTCGATATCGGAATCAGCATCGGTATCCTTCTTTTATTTTTCGCGTTTCGAAAAATATTTACGAAGTACTTGTTCAACTTAATACTGAAATTGACGAATAAGACGAAAACAGACTTTTTTAATCAGGTGGCGCTGGCGTTTGAAAAGCCGGCCCGGTGGTTTTTTGCGATACTCGGTATTTATCTGGCTATCATTTATTCCCCGTTTTTTGATGGGCATATGGCGATCGTTCATAAACTGTACAGAGTGTCCGTGATTTTGGTCATTGTAAGCGGCCTATACAACTTAACGGCGGCTTCGTCGGTTTTATTCGATAAAATCAATAAGCGGCTTGAGCTTGATATGGATGATATTCTCGCGCCGTTTTTGTCCAAGATTCTCCGCTTTATCATTGTAGCGCTCGGAATCAGCGTCATCGCCGGAGAGTTCAATTATGATGTCAACGGATTTGTTGCCGGACTCGGGCTCGGCGGCTTCGCTTTTGCTCTTGCGGCAAAAGACACTGTCGGCAACTTTTTCGGCGGAATTGTCATTATTATGGAGAAGCCCTTTACAATCGGCGATTGGATTGAAACAAATATTGTCACCGGATCTGTTGAAGATATATCGTTCAGAAGCACGAAAGTCCGCACGGCTGGAGAAGCTCTTGTGACCGTCCCCAACTCGGTGCTGGCTAACGAAGCGATCATGAACTGGACGAAAATGCGAAAGCGTCAGGTTACCTTTACGCTCGAAATCGATCCATCCACCCCGCGCGAGAAAGTCGAACGATGTGTGGAGCGTTTCAAAGAAATGCTCAAGTCGCACGAAGGGGTCAACCCGGATGTGATTATGGTCAATTTCGACGTCCTGAAGGATACGCATTTAAGCATCTTCTTCAACTACTATACCAATACGACGGTCTGGGCCGAAAACTTGGACGTCAGACAGGATGTCAACTACCGCATTCTTGATATTATGAAAGAGGAGCAGGTTGATTTTGTTTCTCCGGGTCACAGCCTCTTTGAGTTGAAGAAAATGAAAGATCAGCAAGGAGATGCTTAGGTAACGCTTTTGGAAGGGAGACAAGCCAAATGGAGGAAAAAGCCCTGAGATTTGTGAAGATGATCGAAAATGCCGAGCGCATTACCGTTTTGACAGGCGCCGGTATGAGCACGGAATCAGGTATTCCCGATTTTCGTTCAGCCGGCGGCATATGGACGGAAGATCTGTCAAGAATGGAAGCGATGAGTCGTGATTATTACGAACGATATCCAAAATTGTTTTGGCCGAAGTTTAAAGAGCTTTTTCAAATGAAAATGACCGGAACTTATCAGCCGAATGACGGGCACCTTTATTTAGCCGATCTCGAGAAAAGCGGTAAGGATGTCAAGGTATTCACGCAAAATATCGACGGACTGCATCTCAAGGCGGGAAGCCGGCATGTATATGAACTGCACGGTTCGATTCAAACAGCCGCATGCCCAAAATGCGGGGCGCGCTATGGTCTTGACCAGATTCTTCAAGAAGAAGTGCCAAGATGCCATCGCGTCAATGGCAAGGGGAGAGAATGCGGATTCATATTAAAAACGGATGTCGTGCTGTTCGGCGATGCCGTTCAGCATTTCGACACGCTTTTTGAAGCCCTCAACGAATCCGACCTGCTTTTGGTGATCGGCACTTCACTTGAAGTGGCGCCTGTCAGGTTTGTTCCTGAAGAAGCGCACCTGATCCCAGGCTTGAAGAAAGCGATGATCAATCTCGATGAGACACCTTACGATCATTTATTTGATATTGTTATCCATCAAAAAATCGCCGAGTTTGTTCGGAATCTTAATTGTTAAAAAGGCGCTCCAGACCGGAGCGCCTCAGCTTGTCGACAAAGTCACAAAAAATGGCTTCATCGACAAGCTTTTTTTGTTAAAATGTGAGTGAAATCTAGTTTTTGGAGGTTTTTCCATGTTGTCTAAGCACTCTAAAGATCAGCGCGAACAGCTTGAAGTCTTTGCCTTAAGTGAACTTGTCCCGG